>JACQLQ010000004.1 GCA_016204045.1 Parcubacteria group bacterium | reverse complement strand
GTGCTAGTCCTTCCCAATTCGCTCGAAACGAAAGAAAAGCGTTTTGCTGTGTATTCGGAGATGGATACAGCACCGATAAAACTTTTTGAATACATGGCAAGCGGCGTTCCGATCGTAGCTTCCGACCTCCCGTCGATTCATGCAGTGGTGAATGATAGGCAGGTGCACTTTGTTAAACCAGATAACTCCGAAGCCCTCCTCAACGGAATACAATTTGTTTTGGAAAATTCCACAAAGGGCAGAGAACTTGCTTCCGAGGCGCTTCTCCATTCGAAGCTCTACACATGGGATAAAAGGGCAGAAAAGATTCTCACGTTAATTAAAGGAATACATTAAGGCATGAAAATCGGCATCATTTTGCATCCATATGATGAAGACAAACCGGCAGGACTCGCACGGACTATTTTTGAGTTGACGAAGGGGATGCTCGACGTTGATTCTCAAAACGAATATTATGTTTTTCTTAAAAACACGCCAAAGACCCCGCCGCAGTTTCCTGGGGAAAACTGGAAGTTCGTATCATTGGGCGGAGGAAGGTTTTGGCTCGAAAAACTCCGAAATGCTCCGAGGTGTGACGTCTATATTTTTAACACACCTGTCATGCCCTTCTTTTGGAAACCGCCGAAATCAATAATCATCGCGCTCGACTTCGCGTACTGGTATTTAGCGGATAAGACTTTGGATGGACAGCTAAAGAAGCTCATAACTTTTCTTATCCACGGCTATTCACTTAAAAAAGCTGATGCTATCGTTGCCATATCGCACGCGACAAAAGAAGAGACAGCCCGACTCTTCAAGATCCCCGAGGGCAAAATTGATGTCGTGTACTGCGGCTTCAAGAGGATTTGTGTCGTTCCAGAGAAGCGTGTTCCCTTGCCCACAGAAAAGTTTTTCTTTTTCGCGGGTATATTAAAATTACGCAAGAACATCTTAAATATCGTTAAAGCCTTCCACGTGTTTCAGGGGGCACATCCAGATTATTCGTTAGTACTCGCCGGAAACCCATCAGGCGGGAAATATTTTGATTCCGTACTTCGTTTTATTGAAGAAAATAAGCTCACGGAAAAGATTCACTTTGTAGGGCACTTGAATGACCCAGAGCTTTCCTATGTCTATAAGCGCACAGAGGCCTTTCTTTTTCCCACGCTTATTGAGGGATTTGGTTATCCTGTGTTAGAAGCGATGGATTGTGGGGTTCCCGTCATTACGTCCAACCAATCATCTTTGAGGGAGGTTGGCGGAGAAGGTTCGGCCCTTCTTGTCGACCCTTACGAGCCAAAAGATATTGCGGCCGCCATGCGAGAAGTCGTAGAAAGTTCTGACAAAAAGGAAAAACTCATTACAGCGGGCTTTGTTCGCGCGAAACAATTCTCCTGGCGTAAGGCAGGAGAAGAGCTGCTCGAAATTGTTAAGAGAATACATCATGTGGAACATCACTCCAATTAAGATTTTGCTTGTTGTCGCAGTTTTTGCGATTGCCCTTGTTTATTCTGTTATACCGCACCTTGTTCGTTACGAGACACTTACATCTGAAGGCCTTCGGTATATACCTATTACCCTGGAGCCAAATTTTGATCACATGAACTTCGGCGCATCTCGATACCGAGATGTGGTTGATGGCAGGCTTTTCCCGGGAGAAATGGACACCTATGAGCATAAAGATGGCCCCATCTTATGGCCCATACTCGTTCCGTTTATGGTCTCGCCGTTTTTGCTTCCATTCGACTCGGTGTTTCCGGGGATAGTACTCTCCGAGCTTTTCTTTCCCGTCTTGCTTTTCCTCGCACTGTTTTTTCTCCTTGTTCGTTTTACAGAGAACAAACTCTTTTCGCTCTTTTCTGCCTATGTGATCATGCTCTTTCCCCAGCTCATGGTTTTAGTTCCCCCTTCTTCCCTTACGGAATTAAAATTGCTGTTTTTCCAATTCATCCCGTTCTCTAACGTCCCCGCATCCGAGCTCAATTTCCTTACCCGCGACTCGTTCATCCCTGGTGGCCCCTTTTTCGTCATGCTGTTTTATTGCATGTACCGAGTGCTTACCGATGAGAACAGGAGAAAACTTTTCACTGTACTCGGTGGCGTCTTTTACGGACTTCTATTCTATCTCTATTTTTACTATTGGGTGTTTGCAACTATTTTTCTCGGGATACTGTTTTTGGTGCTTCTCGTCACAAAAAATTATTCAGGAGCGCGAACAGTGTTTTTTGCGGGTCTCACGGGTGTCGTCATCTCGCTTCCATTTTGGTTGAACCAGTATTACCTCACGGGGCTTTCTTCGTATGGGGACATTATGCCTCGTATGGGGATTGAGGAGGGGCATGGAGTACGGTGGTTCCTGTGGAAGACATACGCACTCTTCGTAGCCATGGCCGCTCTCGCGCTGTACTTTGGAAAGCACTTTTCTAAAAGGATGCTTGGGTACTTCCTTGCCACCCTCGCTGTTACCGGCATTGTTGCGTACAACATAAACGTTGTCACGGGGTTCACCATACAATCCGACCATTGGGGGAACAAAGTATTTTTGATCGTAAACGGCATGCTTTTGCCCACGCTTCTCTATTACGCGTGGCTCCGCGTTGCTCCGTATTTGAAAAGAAAGTACACGATTAATACCACCAAAGTGTTTTCTTTACTCGCAATTGTGGTTGTGGTTTTGCTCACGACGCATGTTGTCGAAAGCAGCATCAAAGAAAATATAAAAGACGCGCCAAACTACACAGTGTCCAAACCTGTCATGGACGCCTATGAGTGGCTCACTAAAAATACTCCCAAAGACAGCGTGGTAATGACTCCGTCGATCGAGACCACGATTGAGCTTGCTGGGTACACACACAACAGGGTCTTTCAGGCGCGAGCCCAAAACAATCTTCTATCGAAGAAAGAGGTGTTGGAGCGCATGTATATCACCCACAAGTTTTTTGGTGTCCCCGGGGAAAAGTTATCTCAAGTGCTATCGACACACCTCGGTGTATTCAACTTCTTTACCGAAGAATATAATAGTCGAGCCCTCGATTCGCACCTGCGTCCGGAGAAATACCCGGTATACGTCCTACCGGAAGATGTCCTAAACGGTCTCTTGCTCACGTACGCCAACTACTCATTGCCGAAAGAGATGCCCTATCACCTTGATTATGTGTTTGTTGGCCCCCGCGAACATGCCCTTGCCGGGAGTGATGAATATATAAGGCAGTATGCTATAGTATATGACGATAACGGAGTTACCATATACAAATATGAGTAAAATCTTACTTACAGGAGGAAGCGGATATATTGGTTCAATTTTGACCGAGGAGTTGCTCAAAGCAGGACACCGCGTGCGCGTGCTCGATAATTTTATGCATGGACAAATTTCTCTCGCCCACCTCATGCATTCCCCGGATTTAGAAATTCTGCGTGGAGACACGCGCAATGAGGAGGCGCTTGCCAAAGCTCTAAAAGATATAGACATCGTGATACCGCTTGCTGCTATTTTGGGGGCATTGGTCTGTGATCGCGATCAGATTGGAGCCCACACTACTAATCTTGGAGCAATAGAAACGCTTTTGAAACTTCGGAAGCCCGAGCAGAAGATTATCTACCCAAACACCAACAGCGGTTATGGCGTGGGTCAGAATGATACTTTCTGTGATGAGAATACACCACTTAACCCCATTTCTATTTATGGTCGCACGAAGGTCGCGGCCGAAAAAGCTGTATTGGAAGCGGGCAACAGCATGGCGTTTCGGCTCGCCACAGTCTTTGGAGTAAGCCCTCGAATGCGGATTGACCTCTTGGTTAACGATTTTGTTCACCGTGCTGTCATGGACCGATTTATCGTGCTCTTCCAAGCGCATTTTAAAAGGAACTACATTCATGTTCGTGATGTCGCCCGAGCGTATCTCCACGCGATTGAGCATTTCGATACCATGAAGGGCCAGGCATATAATCTCGGACTTTCTGACGCCAACTTAAACAAGAAAGAGCTTTGTGAAGCCATACAAAAGCATCTTCCCGATTTTTATTTTGTCGAAGCAGAAATAGGGGAGGATCCGGACAAAAGGAACTACATCGTCTCAAATGAGAAGGTCGAGAAAACTGGCTTCAAGCCAGCGTATTCTCTTGACTTCGGCATTGCCGAACTGATTAAGTTCTACCGAACGATCAAGCATTGGCCGTATGGGAATCAATAATAAAGGTGGCTATGATTTCAGTCGTTTTTCCAACATACAATGAAGAGGGGAACGTGCGTGAGCTTCACGCGCGTCTTAAAAAAACGCTCGATGAAATGCACGAGCCGTATGAAATCATTGCCGTTGATGCTCCTTCGACCGACAACACCCTCGCTATTTTAAAAACCCTGAGGCCTCTTAAAATTGTTGTTTTTGGACACAGAACTGGGCCCGCGTCCGCTTTAAATGAAGGCTTGAGGCAAGCTAAGGGCGATGTCGTTGTTATCATTGACGCCGACTTGCAGGAGAATCCGGAAGACATACCGAAGCTTGTAAGTAAGCTCCGGGAAGGATATGACATGGTCGCAACGCTTCGCATGGGGAGGAAGGATACATGGGGGAGGCGCCTCATTTCTCGATGTGCAAATCTTGTGACGCGCACCATAACCGGTCTTCATATTCGTGATTTCGGGTCCCAATTTAAAGTCGCGCGGCGCGAAGTATTTCAGGACCTCTTTTTGTACGGAGAAATGCATGCGTTCATTCCTGCAATCTGTCACGCGCGCGGTTTTAAAGTTACCGAAGTTCCTATTGTCTATAACGAACGTAAGTCGGGCAAGACAAAATACTCTGTCTTTAGAGTAGCAACGCTCTTTCTCGATCTCTTGGTAGTAAAGTTTTTCGCCGACTACTTCATGCGTCCGCTCATGTTTTTCGGCGGGTGGGGCCTCGCCTCCATCTTTCTTGGGATCGTGACTGCTGGAGCGGCGATTGTGCTGAAGCTCATGGGGCTTTGGACATTTACACAGACACCCCTCCCACTCCTCGCATCTTTGCTCGTCGTCGTCGGCATGTTGCTTTTCATGATGGGCTTCCTCGCCGAGATTTTGTTCCGAATCTACTACGAAGGAAGGGGTAAAATGCCCTATATTGTTCGCGAGGTGATAGAGAATAAGTAAGAGCACTTCGTCTCATATTTCGTCTTCACTCGGAGAAAAGGAAAGCACAGCTTTCATTTTCCATCCTCGCTCGACGAAATAAAAAGCCCATCTATGGGCTTTTAATTCAAAACTCGGAGAAGTTGCCATTCTGTATATGGAGATGGAGTCCCGGGGCCTGGTCTCATTTGTGTCACAAGTTTGATTTGAACACGCGAGCCGACCTCGGCGTCTCTGCAGTTCGGGGGGTCTACGAGAGTAATTGGCTCACGTACGGTAGGAGTTTCGAGAGTGAGAGTACAGCGCTCGACGGTGCCCATTGGTATCGGGAGACCGAGGATCAGCATCCCCAGCGCAAAATTCGGAGCATCCGCCACCTCTTTGCCTACCACCACCGCCTCTACGGGCCTCGTTCCTATATTTTCCATCCCTACACAAGCCGTTAAGCTTCCTAAGCACAAGAGAAACACAGGTGTTTTACGCACAGCTTTTCTCCGTAAAGATCACTATGACAATAGTAGAATATTTACCGCAAATAAGCGAGAAGATTCGCTTTTACACCTTTTCTTTGAGGAAAAGGTCGAAGACGCTAAAGAGATATTCTAAGTGTGCATCGGTAAGCCCCTGGTGGCAGCCGATGAGGAGCGAGTTCTTCATGATATAGTCCGCATTCTTGAATGGGATTGGTCCGCCCACTAAATCTCTGAATCCTGGGTGCCGTGTTATGTTCCCCGAAAAGAGCGCGCGCGTCTGAACATCGTGGTTTTCCAAAAAGACGACGAGCTCCTGGCGAGTAAACGGACAGTCGGGAGTGAGTGTTAATGGGAAGTTAATGAAAAGAGTGTCCGTCTTTGGGTGCTGTTTCGGTGTAATAAAGTAGGGCTTTGTTTTAAAGAAGTCGAAAATCTTTTTGAAGGTTGCTTTTCTTATCCGCATGAACTCTGGCAGTTTTTTCAACTGCTCAACTGCGATTGTTCCCTGCATTTCCGTCACCTGCATGTTGAAGCCGCACTCTTTAAACGCGAGCTTGCTGTCGTAGGGAATGCCGTCTATTGAGTAATTGAACCTCACGTTAATATCCTCTGACTCAAGGGTTCCCGCTGAGGCACGCCCCCAGCCCCGGAGCACCTGAAGTTTCGACTTCAACTCGTCATCGTCAGTCATTATGACACCTCCACCACCACCGGCGGTAATGATGTGTGTGCTGTAAAAGGAGCTTGTGGCGATGTCTGCATACGTGCCAATGGGCTTGCCGTCAAAGAGCGCTCCGTTCGTGTCGCACGAATCGAGTATAAAAAGGCTGCCGTGTTTCCTGCTCAAGTCTCGCAATCGGGTGAGGTCGGGGAGGTTGCCGACGAGCGCGGGGATCATAAAGATCCTTTCCACGTTGGGAGTGCTTTCGACATACTCTTCGACTGCATCCACATCTATTACATATGTGTCTGCTTCGGAATCGAAAAACTTTGGCTTCATTCCGGCCTGCAAGATGGGGGCGACCGTTGTGCCAAAGGTGAGCGCTGGGGTAATGACCTCAAGCCCTGGTTTCTTGTGTGCGTAGAGCGCAAGAAGATTCGCCGATGACCCGGAGTTCACCATAACCCCGTGCTTTTTGCCGAACACGCGGGTAATGCCGTCTTCGAACTCACGAACCTTGCTACCGGGGGTGACGACGTTTTCTTTCAAAAGCTTCATTACGGCCTCTATTTCTTCTTGCCCGATTGATGTGTTTGCTGTAGGGATTCGCATAATGTTTATTTTAGAGAATGCTTGAAATTAAGTTTATTACAACGAACGAGGATGCGCAATGAGAACACAGAATCTCTAATAATTCACTTCCTCAAAACGTACTTGACACCCTTCCTACATGTTGTGTCCGCTTCTTTTTTGCCCCATTGAAGTGTGCTAGTATCCCATTTATGCAAGCGGTAATACTGGCGGGCGGTTTAGGAACGCGGCTCCGGCCCCTTACTGACACGATTCCAAAGCCGATGGTTCTCGTGCGCAACCGCCCTTTTCTTGAGCATCTTTTCGCACTCTTGAAAGAAAACGGCATTGTGGACATCCTTGTTCTCACGGGCCACTTGGGGGAGGTTATAGAAAACCATTTTGGTGACGGGAGTACCTACGGTTTGCGGGTAGTATACTCACAGGAGCACGAACCCTTGGGACACGGCGGCGCTCTTCACCTCGCTTACGAAAAGCTTGCTGATTCATTTGTGCTTTTGTACGGAGATAATTTTTTGCCGATTGATTACAGGGACCTTGTTAATTTCTACACAAAGTCGGGGAAGGAGGGCGTTGTAGTGTCGTACCAGTTCAAAGATGAAAGTGAACGGGGCGACAATTACTCAAATAATTTGTGTGTTGATGAGGAGGGTTGCGTCACCGGCTATGAGCAGCGCGGAGTCCCAAACGGCACCCACGCAGAAGCAGGAGCCATGGTGTTCAATAAAAAGGTCCTTGAGTATATTGGAGAAGGCTATACTGACGCCATAGGCAATGTGCTTTTTCCTGAACTCATACGGCGAGGGGAGCTTATAACCTATGTTTCTCCGCACCGGTTCTATGATATAGGCACCCCGCAGAGGCTTAAAGAAGCAGAAGTCTTTTTTGGCTCAAGAAAGTGATTATGATTATTACACGCTCACCATTGCGTATAAGTTTTGTTGGGGGCGGAACCGATCTTCCTGCTTTTTATCGTACATACCCAGGAAGAGTCATTTCGACGACTATCAATAAGTACGTGTACGCGGTCATCCACCCAACGCCGCTTCTCAACAAATTTCTCTTGCGCTACAGCATAACCGAATCAGCGTCTCATCCTAGAGATTTGAAACACCCGAGCATCAAAGCCGCTCTTCTTGATTTGGGTATTACAGACCCAGGTATAGAGATCGGCTCATTCGCTGACCTTCCGAGTAAGACAGGATTAGGTTCTTCCTCTAGTTTTTCCGCCGCTCTTTTAAAAGGGCTCAACATACATTTGGGGCGCAAACTCAGTGCCGAAGAAGTTGCGTGTGGCGCATGCCGTCTGGAAATTGATTTGCTCAAAGAACCAATCGGTAAACAAGATCAATATGCCGCCTCCTACGGCGGGTTAAACCTCATTCAGTTCAACGAGGACGACTCCGTTAACGTTAAGCCACTCTTTCTCGACTTCAAAAAGCGTTCCGCACTCGAGGACCACGTACTCCTTTTCTTCACCGGCATTACGCGCTCGGCCTCTGACGTCTTAAAGACTCAAAGCGCTGACGTAGACAAACACTTCGACACGTACAGAAAAATGTCAGATTCTGTTTTTGATTTTGAGCGATTATTGATTGCGGGCGACATGAAGGGGATGGGAGAGATGCTTCACGATGGGTGGCTGTTAAAGAAAACGCTCGCAAACAATATTTCAAATACGGCCATAGATACTCTCTATGAGGCAGGGCGATCCGCTGGGGCTTGGGGTGGAAAAGTGTTAGGTGCCGGTGGAGGAGGGTGCGTCCTTTTTCTTGCCGACCCGCAAAAACATGATGTGATCCGAAAGATGGTGACAGAGGCCGCCTTGGGAAGTGCACTCTCGGATTTTAGAGAGATACCAGTAAAATTTGTACAATCGGGTACGGATGTGTTATTTAACTACCAACAACAATAGAAAGCCATGAGAGTTTACATCCAAAACTTTATAGACGAGGTTGGGGAAACAATTAAGAAATTGCCCGTTGAAGAAATTGCTCGGGCAATGAACATCATCCAAGCGACGTATGAGCGTGACGGGCGTATTTATATATTCGGAAACGGAGGTTCGCTTGCTCTTGCCACACATTGGGTGAGTGATTTTAACAAAACCGTCTTCAGCTACAACCTCGAAGGACGTACGAAGCGGTTCCAAGCGATTCGAGTCCCTACAACCGAAGAAGAGTTAACAGCATGGGCGAACGACATCGGGTATGACATGGTTTTTGCTGGGCCACTCCAGAACTATATACAGGAAGGCGACTGCGTCATTGCAATCTCAAGCTCCGGCAATTCCGCCAATGTCATTAAGGCGGTCGAGTTGGCAAAAAAGCACCGTGTTCCGGTTATTGGTATTTCCGGTTTTGACGGCGGGAAGCTAAACGAACTTGCCGATGCAAAGATCTTTGTACCCACCCCCAAGGGGCGCTACAGCGTCGTAGAGGGGATTCACGCTGTCATTTTGCACCTATTCACTCAATATTTCCAGGATTCTTTTCAGCACGCCGAGAGAACTTAGACAGTCTAGAGGACGTTATATAGACCAATGAAGACGATATTCATTACCGTCTCCCGAGGGGGCATCATTCGTAATCTGTTCCATACAGGCGTCATACGTGGCCTTCTCGACAAAGGGATGAGGGTCGTTCTACTGACACCGTATTATAAAACCCCAGAACTTTTTGATGCGTTCAAGCACAAGGATTTGTTTATTGAACCGCTGTTTTGGGATCAACGCGAACGGCTACGGGGCTTTTTCCGGGAGTTATCTAAGGGAGCTGTATTCAACAGCAGTGTCTATGCGCGTTACAAGTACAGTATCGGCACGCATAGAAACCCCAACCAGTTTCTACTTCCTTTTCGGATGGCTTTTTTTGCACCGCTAAGATACATCCCAGGGGCCAAAAGACTCATCCGATGGATACATGCTCTTGTAAATCCGCTTCGAGCTCACGACGATCTTTTCGAAAAATATAAACCAGATCTTGTGTTCAACACCGCCTCGGGAGCCGATTGCGGTCTTCTCAATAGCGCCAGGAGATTCGGGGTTACTACCGTTGATATGCCCAAAAGCTGGGATAACGTCTCTCAAGCCCTTTTTCCCACAAAGGCCGACTTTCTCCTAGTCTGGAATAATTTCACTCGAGAGAAGGCTCTGGCACTTCAGGGCTATTCTCCCGAGGAGACTATTGTAACGGGCGTGCCCCAGTTCGATTTTTATGCGAGGAAGGAGGGACTACTTTCTCGAGAAGAGTTTTGCGAGAAGCATAAGTTTGATCCAAAAAAGAAAATTATTCTCTACGGGTCGGGTGGGGCCGAATTGTTTGATGAGACAAAGCATGTACGTCTGATACAAGAGTACATGAAGAAGGGGTTCATTAAAGAGGCCAATATATTGGTGCGTCCGCACCTTGGTTATAAGGGAGACGCGGAGCGCTTCGCGGTACTTCAGGGGGAAGAGGGCTTGAGTGTTGATACAAGCGATAAACAAAACCACGCACTTAGGGATCATTTCGATACTTCTATTGATCATGTCTACAACCTCTTTAATTCGTTGTATCATGCTGATGTGTGCGTGAATTCGGCCTCAACTCTTTCGCTTGATGCTCTTGCGTGCGGGATACCGGTGGTGAACTTCAATTTTGATGTCGATGCATCCGTGGAGGAACATGGTTCGGTGAAGCGCTTATTTGTTAGTGACTATATCAGAGAATTAATGGAGACCCGTGGTACATGGCTTGCCGAGAACAAAGAAGAGTTCCTCCAAATCCTCAAAGGTGTTTTGGAAGAAGGGCGCGAGAGGGAAACAAGAAGAACAATCGATGAATTCATATATAAGCGTGACGGGAAATCCGCAGAGAGAATGGTGCAGGCATTATTTCAGATTCTAACTACGCAATCTTAATATATGTGCGCAATCATTGGTGTCGTTGGAGACGTATTGCCTTCACGGGAAATGTTTGAAAGGGCCCGCGACCTCATGGTGCATCGTGGACCCGACGCCGCAGGGCTTTACTATGAGCCCAAAGAGGGCGTTGCCTTGGGGCATCGACGGCTTTCCATCATTGACCTTTCTCCCGAAGGGCGTCAACCGCTCTTTTCATTTGATGATAGATACGCGATTGTTTTCAATGGTGAGATTTACAATTACCGAGAATTAAAGAATGAGATTGGAAGTAAGTACAAGTTTAAGACACAAACGGATACCGAGGTCTTGCTTGCGGCGTATGTAGTCTGGGGGGAGAAGTGTCTTCAGAAACTTGACGGCATGTTTGCGTTCGCCATCTGGGACAGAAAAGAGAGAGTGCTTTTTGTCGCACGCGACCGGTTGGGCATAAAGCCATTATTTTGGAGCTTTTATAATGATGTTTTCTACTTTTCTTCAGAAATGAAGGGGATTCTTGAGTCAGCGCGGATGTCAAAGGTTCTCAACAAAAGAGCATTCTTAGACTATTTGAGCTATAGATACCCTCTCGGGGAGAGTACTTTTTTTGAAGGGGTCTATTCATTTTTGCCGGGTCACTACGCGTTTGTGACTGAAGGCAAAGCTCCGAAGCCGCAAAAATACTGGGAATTACCTGTCGTTAAGGATAAAAGCGATGCCGGAGAAGAGGAAATTTTGAAACACACAGAAGAAATCCTGAAAAAAGCAGTCAAGTCCCACATGATAAGTGACGTGCCGCTCGGGGCGTATCTTTCTGGAGGACTTGATTCAAGCGCGCTCGTGGGGTTCATGTCGGAGATATCGGATAAGCCGGTCAAAACATTTTCCGTAGGTTTTTCGGAAGAGGGATTCAATGAATTGGGGCACGCACGCATGGTTGCAAAGAAACTCAAGACTGATCACCACGAGATAGTCATGGGGGAGAATGAATATTTTGATATGTTGCCGGAAGCGATTAGGTATAAGGATGCCCCACTTCATGTGCCCAATGAAATTCCGCTCCTCGCCCTCTCCAAGGAACTCAAAAAGCATATTACTGTGGTACTTTCTGGTGAGGGGGCTGATGAACTTTTTGGCGGCTATGGGAGAATATTTCGGAGCGGCGATGATTTTGACCTGATGGCAGGACGACGCAAACTGGAGGCACTATCCCCCGAAGAGCAGAAGACGTTATTCTCCAATTTAAAACAAAAATACGGAGATGCTATTTTTGAGGAACTTGTTGACCACCTTTTGTTTCAGTATCCATATACGGCCTACGAGACCACACGCTCGCTCCTTAGTGGGGAAGTTTTTCCCGAAGCTAAGGATCAGATCTTAAACAGAGAATACATAAAGAGTGAGTTGAAAAAAGCCGAAGGACTGTCTTCCTCAGAGCAGTACGTACATTTTTTCCAAAGAATTCACCTCTTGGGTATATTGGGACGACTGGATAACGCCGCCATGGGAGCATCTGTTGAAGGGCGGGTCCCGTTCATTGACCACAAGGTCGTAGAATATGTTTCGTCCTTACCAATGAAATACAAAATGGCGTGGAAGTCGGAGAGGGACAGAGAGAACGCAAGGGTATTAAATAGTGACCAGATTAGTGATGTCCACGACGTGACAAAATATCTGTTGCGTAAAATCGGGAGCAGATTCCTCCCCAAGGAGATCGCAGAGCGAAAAAAGCTTGGGTTTCCTGTCCCCCTTAATGAATGGTTGTCGGGCTCACTGATAAAGACCGGCAGGGAACTGTTGCTTGCTTCTGACTCCCATTCTGCTTCCCTTTACGACAAAGAGATGCTTTCTCAGAGACTTTCTCCAGGGCGAAATGCTCTTACGGGTCGGGATGTCTGGGCGCTTATCAACCTGGAAGTGTGGATGCGGGAATATGGTGTTCGCCTATAAAGTCTGCTAAACTCTCATGAGAAATTTTGAAAAGAAACAGCCCCCTATGCACCTTTCTCGCATAGCGTCACGCATTCCCGATTTCCACGTACTGCGCATTGACCGATTGGCAAACGACCTCGTCCTCAAAGGTAAAGACGTCATCAAACTCAACTTGGGCAAGTCCGAAGTACCCATGCAGGAAGTTGTTGCTGATGAAGTGGCCAAGAGTATCTATGACAAGGAAAAGCGCGAGATCGTTGACGCGCAAGGACTCCTATCGCTTCGCCAGGCAATCGTCGAGGAGTATGAGAGAACGCATGCCGTCTCAATACGTCCAGACCAAGTCTTTATCAACAACGGAACAAGTCCCTTCTTCCTGATGCTCTATCAGCTGCTGCTTGATCCAGGTGACGAAGTGCTTCTACCTCTCCCGTATTATCCACCATACTTTGCGAACACTGTTATTGCTCGAGTGACCCCCGTTTTCTATTCCGTTACAAGCGACGGAAGAGTTGACCTCGAAGAATTCGAAAGGCGCTTTACCCCAGGGAAAACAAGACTCGTCGTTCTCAACTCGCCGGGGAATCCTCTCGGCAATGTTGTCCGCCGCGAGGAAATGGAGCGCATACTCGAGATTGTGGACGGGCAAGCAGTAGTCGTTTCCGACGAAATATACGACGGGTTTGTATATGGCGATGATTTTTGTCCCATACTTCGCGTGGCTCGGGGAAATAAAGATTGTGTCGTGGTGTTGAACGGCTTTTCAAAGATCCACCACATGTACACCCGGCGTCTAGGCTATGCCATTGTGCCCCAGGAGCTTGTCGAACCGATGCTTCGGTTTCAGCGGCACAATATCGTCTGTGTCGACCCAGTGACACAGTTTGCGGGTCTTGTTTCTCTCCAAAACAGGAAGCAGCTTCTTGAGAAAGAGATACGCAAAGAGATTGCTTCCTACAGAGAGCGATTGGCCCTCGCGAAGACAATACTAGAAGGTACACCGCTCAAGGTTCTGGATCCTTCGGGAAGCTTTTACATGCCCATTGATGTGTCCGCGTGTCTCGGGGGGAGATTTAAAGACTCTCTCACGCTTGCTGAAGCGTTGCTCAGCGAGTCGCTTGTCGCGGTGACCCCTGGTGAGGATTTCGGACGAAATGACCTTTTCCGGGTTGGCCTTACAAATGAGCGCACTATAGAAGGGATAGAGCGAATGCGCGATTTTGCGAAAAAGGAATGTTCATAAAACCCCATTTTCAAGGGGTTTTTTCTATATACACGGGACTTTTTCTCCAAAATAAGTGTTACCATTGAGTACATGAAAGCCGTCATTTGTGCCGCCGGAGAGGGGAAGCGAATGCGCCCCTTGACCCTAAAATATCCCAAGGCACTCCTACCAGTTGGGGAAAAGACAATAATCGAGTATATGCTCGACAATCTTTCTGCGTGCGGCATAACAGAGGTCGTTATCGTAGTTGGTCATTGTAGAGAAGCGGTCCAGGAAAAAGTCGGTGTCCGATACAAAAACTGTTCTATAACATATGTTTTGAACTCGGAGTACGAATCAACAAACAATATCTATTCCTTATGGCTTGCTCGAGATCACATTACGGACGGAATGATTTTTTTTAACGGGGACATCATCTTTCATCCAGGAATTTTGGAGGGCATTCTTTCGAATGATTTTGAGAACAGCTTTGTCGCTGATCCGTCTCCAAAATTGGAAGATGACGCCATGAAGGTTGTCTTGGAAAATGGGAGCATGCGGAAGATCGGCAAACACTTGAAGTCCGATGCGAGCGCGTGGGCGATCGGCATATACAAACTTTCACAGGAAGCGAGTGGGGTGTACTTCAAAGAGGCGGAAAAACTTTTTGAAGCAGGCAACAGAAACATATCCTTTGTTGTTCCGCTTCAAGCGATGGTCGGCAGATTTGCACTTCGAAAGCACAAGGTCTTGCCCCACTATGCATGGGCAGAAGTTGATACCCCGGATGATTACGAGAAGGCGAAGGCGTGCATTGGCACCATTCTTTCTGGCGCGGAAAGCGAAGCAAAAAACATCATTTTTAAAAATTACGAGGAGCTTGCCACTTCGCCGCTTCGAAAGAAGTTGCTTTCGTTAGCGCATGAGGGGATTCAGTCCGCGCTTCCGAAGAGTTTCATGCGTGAGGCGGTAAGGGTTACGCCCGAGAGTCTTTTTGTGCAAGAGAAAGAATTTCCCATCAAGGGAAAACGTATTTTTGTTATCGGTGCCGGCAAGGCTTCTGCCGCAATGGCAGTAGAGCTTGAGCGGATTATCGGTAAAGAAAGAATAACAGCAGGCGTCGTCATCTCAAATGACACAATCCATATTCCAGAAAAGATCGAGATCCACGAAGGGGATCACCCTCTTCCAACAGAGAGGAGTGTTGCCGGGTCTGAAAAAGTTCTCGCACTCAAGCAGAGGTTCAACATACAAGGAGACGATCTTGTCATAGCGTTGGTTTCAGGGGGCGGCTCATCGCTCATGTCATATCCTGCGGAAGGCATTTCACTTGAAGATAAACAGAAGACGATACAAGCACTTATCACAAGCGGGGAAAACGTCCATGGCATCACGATTATAAAAAAGAAAATCTCACGGATTAAAGGCGGGAAGCTTGCCCAACACTTTTACCCAACACCGATAATTTCTCTCGTTCTCTCTGATGTCGTTGGTAACAATCTCGACGTCATCGCCTCGGGCCCTCTCGCGGAAGATTCTTCCACGTATGCCGATGCGTTGCGGATTATCGACAAACGCAACATGAGGGAGAAAATTCCGGAAACCGTCCTCGCATATCTTGAGAGAAACAAAGACATCGATTCAAAGGACGATGAGTTTTCTCATGTGCGCCACCACATTCTTGCAGACAACGACCGAGTACTCCAGAAGATCAAAGAGCGCGCACAAGGCGAAGGTTTAGACGTAGTTGTGAGGTCTCACGTGCAAGGGGAGGCGCGGGAAGTTGCTTATGAGCTGTGCAATCTTGTCCATGAGCACGAAATTAAGCGTCCAACCCTTTTTCTCTTTGGTGGAGAGACAACCGTAACGCTTGATTATCCGCACAAGAAGGGAGGAAGGAATCAGGAATTTGTTCTTGCATGTTTGCAGCATCTCCAGTCTCAGCCATTTGAAGGAGAGTGGTGCGTTGCTTCTGTCGGTACAGATGGTATTGATTTTATTCCCGAATCCGCGGGCGGCATCATTGATGCGCATTCACTGCGTCTTCTAGAAGAAAAAGGACTCGATCCGGCAATATCCTCTTTTTTGGAGTCACACAAAGCAAATCGTCTTCTTTCCCAGATCAACTCGAATATCCATGTCGGCCACCCTACGGGGACAAATGTCTGTGATATAATGATGTTTTTAGTGCTTCCGCAGCTTCGTGGAGAGCTATCGGAAAGTAAGTAACTATGGAGGAGAATAAAAAACTGACTATTGAAGAGGTGAGAAATTATTGGGGGAAGAAAAACATCCCCCAGCAATGGTACTCCCGAAAAGAGCCCTTTACACTGGCGTGGTTTAACGAGCTCTCTTTCAAGCGGTATGACCGCTACTATCCGCACATTAAAAAATGGGCGGAGTTTGAGTATCATCCTGGCGAGCAAGTGCTTGAGATCGGCATTGGCATCGGGACGGACCTCATCGAGTATGCGAAGGGCGGGGCCATTGTCTCCGGAGTTGATTTGGGTCAAGACCAAGTGATGTTGACGAAACTCAACCTCGACTTGCGAAAACTTCCCTACAAAGAGATTAAAGAGGGGAACGCAGAACAGCTGCCGTTCCCTGACAATACATTTGACGTAGTGCTATCTATTGGTGTCGTCCACCACACGCCTAATACACAAAAAGCCATTGATGAAATATATCGTGTGTTAAAGCCAGATGGACAAGCCATGATCTTGGTCTATGCGCGCGGATGGAAACACTACATTAAACGATGCCTCATTCATGGGCTTTTGCTTGGTAAGTGGTGGAAGCATGGTTTTGATTGGAAAAAGGTCTATAGCGAGGTCTCGGAAGTCCATGGGAGTGCACCAAAAACCGACGTTTACACCAGGGGGCAAGTGAAAAAATTCTTTAGGAAGTTCGGAGATGTTGAGGTTAAGAAAAAACGACTAGGAGAATTCTTTGAGTATAAACCCTACAACACACTGAAGCTTCCTGACTTTGTTAAAAACATCCTTTTTTTGCTCAATGCCGAGGGGATCTTGGGTGAGAACTGGATGGTTCGCGCACTGAAGCGGCCTTTTCCCAAAGAAGCTAAGCTTTGGGAGGTATGGTTCAAACATTATTAAAATGAAGTACACACTGAAACAAATTCTTGCGACACGCTATGACCCAGGGAGAAGCGTATCTCGAAAGATCGAAGAACGTCTTATACCCATTAACGCTATTGGGAAGTTGTTGGCGCCATACCCCGCATATCTGTATCTCAACCTTGGTCTCAAGCCGGACCATATAACCTTTATTAGCTTTCTTTTTATTGGCGCGGCTGCATATTTTTTTGTCATTGGTAATCCTCTCGTGGCAGTCATATCTCTCCTCCTCTTCATTCTTCATGATTCCGTCGACGGCGACATGGCGCGTGTGCGCGGAGCTTCTTCATATGGAGCCATCATGGATTCCTTTGGCGCTGACATCTTTTACTCCGTTGTCCCCGTATCTGTAGGGTACTATCTTTTTTCATTGAATGTCTCCGTGTACGCTCTCACTCCGTCGTCTATACTTTTTCTATCTGCGCTTACTTCGATCTCCTTTCTTTTCTACCGTCTCACGAACACAAAGATACTGACTTTCTTTTGGGACAAGGGCGGGAAAGAAAAGACCAGTGTTTTTGACGATGTAAGTGAAGCGGGGTCTCCCCCAGGATTATTTGTCCGTCTCGCGAAGATATATCACCACACGCTTATCAAAGGAAATTTCTTTGCCGAACCCGGTATTGTAACCTGGATTACCATTCTCGCACTTCTCAAGCAGTGGGAGTTTCTGGGGGGCTATATGATTCTTATATTGCTCTACAACCTTGGCTATCTTGTGCCAAACTTTGCACGCACTTATTTTTCTTTTCTTGCGTATGAAAAAGGAGTAAGTCGCGAGGCGGGCAAGTAACATTATATGTGTGCAATAATCGGAGCCCTTGGGGTGACTCTTCCTCGGGAACAAGTTGAACATGCGCGAGATAGCATGACGCATCGTGGACCTGACGATGCGGGACTTTATTATGATGCCAAAGAGGGTGTCGCACTAGGGCATAGGCGGCTTTCAATCATCGACCTTACACAGGCCGGGCACCAACCTTTTGTCTCAAATGACGGGCGTTTTATCATTGTCTACAACGGCGAGGTATATAACTACGTAGAACTCAAGGAGGAGTTAAAGGGTATGTATGAGTTCAAAACAGAGACTGACACCGAAGTCCTTCTTGCTGCGTATATGGCATGGGGCGAAAAATGCCTCAACCGACTTAACGGGATGTTCGCTTTTGCCATATGGGATAAAAAGGAGAAAAAGCTTTTTTGTGCGCGAGACAGAATGGGAGTGAAGCCGTTTTTCTATACAGTGCAAAGGAACGCATTTTATTTTTCTTCTGAAATAAAAGGACTTCATGCCCTTGGTTTTGGGAAAGCCCCCAACGAACGAATGATATTTGATTATCTCTATTACGGGCTTTATGACCATACGAACGAAACCTTCTTTTCTGACATACAAAAATTGCCAGCGGGGAGTTACCTCCTGTGGGAGAACGGGGCTATTACCATCTCCTCGTATTGGGATCTTAAAAACCACGGAAGCTTAAAGGGGGGAGACACACAGGATGCCGAGTCCTTGAAGGGGCGGTTCAAAGAGCTTCTTGCCGATGCGATAAGGATTCGCTTCAGAAGTGATGTGCCCGTAGGTATCAATCTTTCGAGTGGGCTTGATTCCAATACGCTGCTTTATTTCTCAAAAAAAATCCTGAATCAGGATTTGCCGTCTTTCTCGTTTTGCTATGAAGACGAAAGGTACAATGAATGCCGATCTATTGAAGCACATCTGAATCAAGCGCAAAGGGCAAGGTGGCATACGACAAGCATATCTCCCGAAACTATCCTTACTGAAGCAGCTCGCATGAATCTTGTGCAAGGGGAGCCCTATGGTGGCATTCCAACACTTGCCCACGACCATCTGTTCCGAATGGCGCGGGAGAAGGGCGTGACCGTACTTTTGGAGGGGCAAGGAGGTGATGAGATCCTTGGGGGGTATTCGTACTATCGACACGAATACGAAAAAGACAGAGGGGGAGAACCTACGCAAAAAAGAGTTGCCCCTAGCTTGTATGGACAGGACGCATCCTCATTGCGACGAGCCAACATTTTGAACGATGACTTTGTAAAAAAGCATGAAAAGAACGCGATCTTTTTTGAGGCTCCTCTTGATTCACATGTGCAGAATGCGCAGTATAGAGATATTGCTCATACAAAATTGCCGCGTGTTCTTAGATTCCACGATCACATGAGCATGGCGTATGGCACTGAACTACGACTACCCCTTCTGGACTATCGTTTAGTTGAGTTTTGCTTCTCTCTCCCCATTCAATATAAAATTAATGAGCTTTCCCAAAAGGTTCTCATTCGTGAAGCGATGGGGGAATATTTGCCAGATATCGTCGGCGCGACCGAAAAGAAGACATTCAGCAGTGTGCAGGGCGATTGGTTTAGGAAGTATCATAAGGAGATGATTTTGGAGATACTCAATTCGCCGTCATTTAAACGAAGACCCTATTGGAACCACGAAGTTCTCGGAAGGCAGGTGGAGGACTTTTGGAAGGGGAATCAGGACAATTCCTTTTTTATCTGGCAATGCGTAAACCTCGAATTATGGTTTAGAGCATTTATAGATTAATGACATTATTTAACCCCCAAGACAAACAAATACTTGTCACGTATCATTATGTACGCGATCCTGATCCTAAGTTCTCGGCAATTCATTCATGCCCGGTAGCGGAATTTGATCGGCAGATTGCCTTTTTGAAAGAGCAATTCGCCGTTGTCTCAATCCCCGAAGTTTTCGAGGCGGCCCGCGAGAAGTCTGACAAGAGGGTGTGCGCCGTAACTTTTGATGACGGACTCAAGGACAACTTTGAGAACGCCGTCCCTATATTAGAGAAACACGCTGTAAAACATGCGACCTTTTTCCCCATTACCGAAACATTCGAAAATGTACTTCCAGCAACGCACAAGATACATATCATCCTTTCTTATGTCCCGACAGAAAAACTCGTCGAGGAGTTCAATGTTTTTTTAAGGGAAACTAATCCGGACAAGGTCGCTACGTATACTATTCCTAAAGATAGGCGAATTACGGAAGCAAGAAAGGTGTGGGACGATGTATTTACAGCAAACTTTAAGGAGACCATGAACATCATCCCGCTTGAGATGAGAGATGCCTTTTTGCAAAGAGTTTTTCTTACTTTGGGCCTCGACGAGAAGGAGTTCGCGCGCGACCTCTTCATGTCGACAGTAGAAATTGAGGAACTGGGTAGAAAAGGGTTTGCCATCGGAAGCCACGGTCACACACATACCCCCTTCGATCGTTTGGGTGAAAAAGAGGTGAGGCACGAAGTCATTAAGTCAAAAGAGGGATTGGGTCGTATACTGGGGAGAGAGGTTACGTTGCTTTCCTATCCCCAGGGGGGCGCTCCAGAATATGCGTCCGTGGTTCTTAAGGAAGAAGGGTTCACGCACGCGCTTACAACCGAAAAGCGAGGGGTTTCGGAGACGGACAGTCAGTTTCGTATTCCTCGTTATGATACGAATAATATAAGAGATTTCCTGGAAAAGGTCTAAAGACCTTTTCCTGCTTTTTCGGGTTTAAGTATCTATATTTATGAGGATTGTTGTATTCACAAGTAATGCCTTAAGGCATAAATATATAGCTAATACGCTTGCAAAGAGCGCTTCCGAATGTCTTGTAGTGTCCGAGTGCAAATCCTACGATGGCGTAGTCCCTTCGGAGGAGAGCGCTCTCGTGAAGAAGCATTTTGCTTTACGACTTGAAACAGAGCAGAAATTTTTTGGTGAGCACGAAACATTTCATGCTCCCACACTCCCGATACTTCACAAAGAAGTTAACACACCTTTTGTGTATGAGGCGGTGAAGAGATTTCGTCCTGATGCGGCATTCGTATTCGGATCTTGGATCTTGAAAGAGCCCCTCCTCTCGCTCATTCCGTCAGGGAAGTTCATAAACATGCACCTCGGTCTTTCCCCCTACTACCGAGGATCGGGAACTAACTTCTGGCCTATTGTTAATAAAGAGCCCCAGTATGTAGGCGCCACCTTACTTCACATTGACGCAGGGATAGATTCCGGGGATATCATTGCACACGTTCGTCCCCAGATAGCCCCAGAAGATACTGTGCACACACTCGGATGCAAGACGATTGTGGAAGGAGGCAAAGCCCTCCTCGCGATCCTGGAAACACTCGAGAGCGGCAAAGCGCTTCAAAGGACGAAGCAGTGGGCGGGTGGAGAGGACAAGTTTTACAAAAAGATTGATTTCAACGAAGGGGTATTGAAAAAGTATTACGAAATTCTTGAGAGCGGCATACTTTCCAAGTATCTTGAGGAGCGGCCTTCAGACCCGCGTTTAATAGCATTAGGGTAGAGTAAACACCATGAAAAAAGATATTAAAGAAAAAGACATGCTTAGAAAATTCCTAGAAGTTTTTTGGCTACGGCCTGAAAACGCATTGTGGTGTGCGTATCAGGACAGTGCGTATCAAAAAGGTCCGCACAAGCTCACATCCCCGTCACTTGATTTTGGGGCGGGGAACGGGCTTTTGAGTTTTGTGTCTATGGGTGGCGTAATCTCGCCCGAATACGATTTTTTCACCAACGCCGGTAGTCTCGACGCCTTTCACCAGGGAGTTGATATTTACGACTCGTTTTCTAACCCAGGGAAGCCGGAGTACATTATAAAGAAGCCCGACCAAGTTATTGATTTTGCCCTCGACCACAAAGAGAACCTGCTTAAGCAAGCCGAGTTTCTTGGAGTGTATGAGAAACTCATCACCGCAGATGGAAACAAGGCATGGCCCATTGAGTCGGAGTCGCTCGGATCCGTCATTTCAAACGTCTTGTACTGGCTTTCTGACAAGCATCACTCTTTTCGTGAGCTCCATCGCATTTTAAAGAAGGACGGCAAGGCGTTTTTGTTTTTACAGACGAAGAATTTCACAAAGTTTTGTATTTCATATCATCCCGAAAATTATCCCGGATACGAACAGACCTTGAGGAAACTCAATCGCAACAGGATAGAGTCGCATTTGTGGCAGACTGATCTCAAAGAATTGCAGGAGATGGCCACGCAGTACAACTTTAAGCTTGTCCACCACCAATATTGCTATTCGAAGCTCTTCCTCACCATGTGGGACATTGGTCTCCGCCCGCTTTCACCGGTCTTGATCGATATGGCAAACTCTTTCAGTGCTGAGGAAAGAAAAAAATACAAAGAAAAATGGGTGGATATTCTCTACGAGATATTGAAGCCGGTCTACGATCAAGAGACAGAAAAAGATTTGAAAGAAGGGGGGTATATTTTTGTTGTCTTGCAAAAAAAATAAATGGCAAAGAAGCTCAAAACCATTTTCATTGTTATTACACGTGGGTTTCTTGCCCGCGGTATTTTGCGCAGTGGCGTCCTCGACGGCCTTAAGAAGGCGGGATACAAGATTGTTATTTTCTTTCCGTCCCAGAACGGAGAAGTCGCCGATTATCTTCGTAAAGAATTTGAAGATGAACACGTCATTCTTGAGGGGGCTCCAGATATCCACATTCGGGGGTATTCCTTTTTCTCGTGGCAGACAAGTTTTTTGGTCTACAGTGGGTCATCGTGGGTGTATAGCCAAATTAATCTTAAGCGGCTGCAAAAGGCTCAGTACTGGAAGTATTTTGACCTTTTCTTCTACGGGACATTGAGTAAGTTCCATTTTCTGAAAACAGTCACCCGTTTTTTGGAAAAAAAAGTATTTCCAGCTTCTGCGTACGGTAAGTATTTTGATACCCACAAACCGGATTTAGTTTTTTCCACATCGGTAATGGGGAAACTCGATATAAGTATGATGAAGGAAGCGGAGCGGCGAGGAGTCCCGACAGTGTCTATGCCTAAAAGCTGGGACAATGTGACCATGCAACTGTATCGGTTCGTCCCCGACCATCTGGTCGTGCAAAACGAGATCATGAAGAGAGAGGTTGCTCGTGTCCAGAGAATTGATCCTGCTCAAATCTCCGTTTCCGGTTTCCCGCAGTTTGATTGGTATCGAAGGCCAGAGATACTAGTGAGTCGTGATGAGTTCTGCCATTCCTATGGCGTCGATCCAGAGAGGAAGATTATCTTTTATGGTTCAGAAGGGGCGTGGTCAGGCGACGATCAGCATATCGTCTCCTTGCTTTCTCACTGGGTAAAGAACGACATGCTTGGGGAAAAATGTGCATTAATAATCCGACCCCACTTTTCAGAGAAAGATCGTGGTAGGTTCGATGAGTTCAAGGGTTCGAACGTGATAGTAGACGACAATTTTACAACGTCGGATTTTCTGAAGCCATGGGATCCTAATGTTTCTGAAACGAAGAAATTCACCAATTTGCTTCACCACTGTGATGCGCTGGTCGCGGTTGCTTCAACACTTACGTTAGACGGGGTTTGTTTTGATAAACCCCTGATTAATGTGGCGTTCAAGATCCTCCTTCATCCGAAAACAGGGGAAGATATCTCAAGCATTTGGTACGATTCAGATCATTACCGATGGGTCATGGCCGCCGGGGGTGTTGACGTAGTGAAATCAGAAGAGGCTCTTAAGGAAAGTCTGAACCTCTACCTCCTTGACCCTGCGCGAAAAAGAGAGGAAAGAAAGAGGCTGCTCGAACAGCTCTGTTTTAAGGTTGATGGCAAATCCTCAGACAGAATCATTGATGTTATACGAAAAATAGTAGGTGACGCCCGCGCATAACACGTGTCATTATGAAAAAACTTTTTAAAAGTTTCTTACACAACATCAGTCTGCTCAAGCGAGGGTTTGGGCCCTACAAAAAACAGATTGCGGTCCTGACACTAGTCGGTTTTTTAAGCGGCCTCCTTGAGGGTGTGGGGGCGAACGCTTTGATACCCCTCTTCTCTTTTATTACTGGAGATGGGGCAGGTGGGGAAGATTTTGTCTCAAGGTCAATTGAGCGTGTCTTTGGTTTTGTCGGAGTCGATTTCACATTAACGTATCTGCTCTTTTTCATTGCCGCGCTTTTTATCTTAAAGGCAATGGTCTTATTTATTGGTTCGTACATACAATACAAGATAGCGTATGGGTATGAAAAAAGAGTCCGCACAGAACTTTTTGAAAAGTCCCTTCGCTCGACATGGGGGTACTTGCTCAACCAAAAAATCGGTCACTTGGAAAAGATACTTTCAGTTGAGGTGAGATACGTGATGCGTCTTTTGGAGACAGTGAGCTCCCTCGTGCTTATTCTGACGAGCTTACTTGTTTTCCTCGCAATTGCATTCAATATATCCATTCAAACTACTTCGATTGCCCTGGCCACAGGCATTGTCGTCATGATTGTATTCCAGCCGCTTATCAACAAGATACGCAAGATAACTCGAGAAGTTGCCTCAAGGGGGCGTGACATAGCGCACTTTGTTAATGAGAATGTGCTTGGCATGAAGACGATCAAAGCGATGTCTGTAACGAGCCCCGTCTCTCTCGTGGGAGAATCGAATTTTGAAGCATTGCGCCTTTTACAGATTAGGCGCTCTCTTTTGAGTAATGCTTTTGGGTCTTTTTTCCAGCCGTTCGGTGTGGTCTTTGTCCTAGTACTCTTTGCTGTTTCCTATAAGACGAGTACGTTTAGTCTCCCCGCTTTTATAGCAATTGTGTATCTGATACAGAGAATCTTCACTCAGGTGCATGGATTCCAGACCCATACCCAGACCATCTTTGGCATGCTCCCGTACCTTGAGAATGTGCTTTCGTATCAAGAACATGTAGTCCAAAACCAAGAACAGGATGAAGGCAGTAAGCCGTTTCGCTTTGAGAAAACATTTTCTTTCAACAACATCTCTTTTGGTTATAAAGCGGACAAGAATGTTCTTTCAAACATTTCCTTCCAGATCGCGAAGGGTTCATTTATCGGGCTCATCGGTCCCTCTGGTGCCGGCAAGACCACAATTGTTGATCTTGTGCTCCGCCTCTTTAAGCCCAATTCAGGAGATATTCTTGTAGACGGTATTTCAATTTCCGAGATTGACTTACACGAGTTTAGGAAAAAAGTAGGATATGTCTCTCAAGATCTGCATCTCATAAACGATACAGTTGCGAACAATATACGTTTTTTTGATGACGCGATAACCGATGCGAAGATTCAAGAGGCGGCGAAGCAAGCAAACATCCAAGATACAATCACATCCTTGCCTAATGGTTTTGATTCGATAGTGGGTGAACGTGGAGTTCAGTTTTCTGCTGGCCAACGGCAAAGAATTGTTATCGCACGCGTACTTGCTCGGAACCCCCGCTTTTTGATCTTGGACGAGGCGACAAGCGCTCTGGATAATGAATCGGAGAAAAAGATCCAAGAAGTCATTGAGAACCTTAAGGGCAAAATAACAGTTTTAGTCATTGCGCACCGGCTTGGAACAGTGATGAATTGCGACGAACTCCTTGTTCTTGATCGCGGAGAGATCATCGAAAAGGGAAAGCCAAAAGATTTGTTGGCCAATGAGCAGGCGTATTTCTACAAAATGTACAACATACGAGAATGAGATATATGAAAATTTTTCTAATCGACTTCATTACTGAACAGCTAGTAAAAAGCGCCTACGAACTTAAAGGGCGAGGTTTGGATATTGTCTATTGGGTGGGGGAGAAGCCCTACTTCGCTAAGGCCTGCGAGGACAGAGATGCGTTTCCAAACACTATTTTTCACACTACGTTTGATGCTGTACGTGGAGTTCCAGCGTCAGGAGTTTCTACTGAACTTTTTGAACCTCCGAGTAAAGAATTAATCGAGGAGATGCTTCCGTGCGAATCACAGGTTTTGATTATGATGAACAGCATCGACTATACAGGCATTCCCTTGGCGAGGAAGAAGCACCTCTATTACGAGTACCTCTCGTACTGGAGCGGAGTGTTACGACACTACAAACCGGACGCGGTTCTCTTTCACGATATTCCTCACCTGGCGCATGCATATGTGCTGTATTGTCTTGCCAAGAAGATGAACATAAAAACCATCATGCAATCGCCACTCCGAGGCGTCACTGATCGGCTTATCTTCTACGATGATTTCATGAATTATTCAAAGCTAGTGTCTGCGTACGGAGATGTCAAGAAAAAGAAGTTCTCACTTCATGATCTCGGTCCCGATTTCCAAGAGTGCTACAAAAGCCAGCGAAGTCTCAAACTTGACCCCCGCCCCGTCTATATACGCAACAACAGTTACGACAGAATTGAACAGGCAATGCGTTTTTTCCCGAGTCTCGGATCTGTCGTGAGAAACATTGAGCACCTCACCTTCTTCAAGACCACAGCGGGTTACTTGTGGGTGCTTTTTAGGAGGAGGGTGCTTTTGAGCATTGATGGACTCTCCTATACAGGTCTCGGATTAAAAATACAATTTCTCAAATGGGCTCGAAAAAGAAGGGCGTTTCAAAGAGAGTACGAGTCTTTAGTGATGCCCCCAGATTTTTCAAAGAAATTTGTTTATGTGCCACTTCATTTTCAACCCGAACGCTCGACAAGCTCGGAGGGTGGTGTTTTTGTCGATCAAATCTTGATGATAGAGATGTTGTCGAAAGCACTTCCGCGGGATTGGGTTATCTATGTAAAAGAATATAATGCCCAGTGGAAGCTCACCCGCGCGCATCTCGGGAGATACGAAGGGTATTATCAAGAAATCTTAAAACTTCCTAATGTGGTGTTTCTCCCTGTCGAAACATCAACATTTGATCTGATACAGAAGTCGGAGGCCGTTGCGACAGTGACGAGCACAGCAGGTCTCGAGGCGATTTTGCGCCAAAAGCCACTGCTCTTGTTCGGCTATACATGGTTTATGCATTACGACGAAGTGTTTCGAGTCTCTAATGTCTCTGATTGCAGAGAGGCATTTAAAAAGATCGCTCATGGTTTTATCCCCAACGAGCAAGGAATTATCGATTTTCTGGCGGCACTCGAAAAAATAAGCGTCGTTGGTCATTACCGCCGGGGTATAAATAAAGGAAGAGAGATAAGCGATGAAGAGAACATCCGTATTGTTACCGAAGGTTATTACAATGAATTACATTCTGGATTTCAGTCATAAGACCCCCGCATGTACACCCCCGGACAAGAAGGTAAAGACAAAGACTCTGTCGCGCTCTATACAGGAGCCGTCTTGAATGATGTTCCGGTTCCATTTTTTTTAGAGAGCTTTCTACAGAAAAAAGATGTCAAAAACAGTCTTTGGAATCTTTTCCAAGGGGCAAGTGGTGACGTCCCGCTTGATTTTTTGCGTAGTACCTCTGACCCACAAGAAGCCGACTTTCTTCTTTTGCCACACGATTATAATTTTTTAGAGAAAACAGGTAATCTCCAACTTGTTTCCGAATTTGTTACTCTTGCCAAAACACACGGCAAGAAGATACTCGTTTTTGCAATGGGTGATTCAGATGGGCATATTGATGTTCCGCACTCTTTCGTGATCAGGTATTCCCAGTATAAGTACAAGAAAAGAGAGAATGAAATAATTGCGCCACCCTATTTGCCAATTTTTAAAACAAGCGGACTCGAAGAGTATAGAAGGAAAACCTGGGAAAACCTTATTCTCAGACACAAGCGAGAGAAACCGACGGTCAGCTTTTATGGTTGGGCTGATTTCCCCAGTCTCTATCGCAAATGTACCTATGCCTGTAGGGTACTTTTTTCCGACCTAAAAAAACATCTTTTTTTTGACAAACACGCTGATCTGCACAAGCCAGGCATTTATTTTAGGAGGAAAGCTATTGAAACGTTGGCAAAGTCCTCTCTTCTCAAAACAGATTTTTTTATGAGAAAATCTTTCTTTTCTAAAGGGGGTCGCGACGGGAGAGATGTGATAAACGCCAAAGACGTTGAGCAGTCGTACGTACAGAGTATTTTAGAATCTGATTTCGTGCTTGCCCCGAAGGGGATGGGGAATACATCCACAAGATTTTTTGAGGCACTATCACTCGGGCGCATGCCCGTCCTTGTCGATACTGATTATGTATTCCCACTTGCTAAGCATATCGATTACAGCAAGTTTGTTCTGTCCGTTGATCATAGTCGCATGAAGGACCTTGAGTCTACGATCGTAAACTTTTATAACTCGTTGAGTGACGAGGAGTACAAGAAGAGGCAAAAGATGGCGCGTGATGCCTTTTTGTCTTTGCGCCCCGGTGCATTTTTGAAGACGGTGCTTTTCGAATTGAAAGAGGGGCAGTTAAAATAGTTGTAGTGCTAGAGAGACATGTCCATGAAAGAAAAAATCCTTTTCATACCTCCCTATATAGCCCCGCTCAAATACTTTGAGCGTTTTATTCCGCATCTTAGCGGTAGCTATACTATTGGCTTTCTCTTCATAGGCAGAGACAGCGCTCGTCGAAAAGAGATGATCTCATACGCGGAGCACAAGAACCATGCATTCCATATTCTTGAAGAAGGACTACCTGACCCAAGAAAGAAGCATATACCGTTTGTAACCCCCCTTAGGGAACGATATGTTCACGCTCATGCATGTAGGGAATTCTTGAAGAGGGTTAAACCTCAAAAAATCATTGCCCACAAATCAGGGTATGCTTTCGATACGATATACAAAGAAGCGAATAAGCTAGGCATAGAGACCATTGTGCTCCAATGGTCATCGGACGCAAGTTTCGTAGAGCGCTTCCCGGCCCCGAAGCGTATCCTTAAGAGGTTATATTTTTTCACGGTACAAATGGTTTCTGGTTTGCTCGATCTTTTCCACAAGGAACCAAGATACGGATTTACGCCCGGGGTGCCTAAAAAGATAATTGTTTTTACTAAGGCAAAAGCGGATTTATATCTACACAGAGGGTATGCTCCGGACACCATACATGTCGTTGGGTCCCCCGATTTTCAGCTTATACGAGAATTAAAACAAAAGATTGATTCTGATCCGATATTTAAAAAGCGGTTGCTAGAGAAGTATGGTCTCAAAGAAAACAAAAAAAAGATTGTAGTCATTTTATACCGCTTCTACCTGTCGCCACCGAAAGAATACAAGATGACCGTCGAGGAACATGTCGAGCATTATTACTACCTGTTCAAAACGATACGGGATGTTTTTCCAGAGAATACGGCCGATATTGTATTGAGGATGCATCCTACGGAGAACAGCATGGAAGAAATTTATAAACCCTATGAGGCATTAGGTGTACAATTATCTTTCGGGGAGGAGGCAAGAACAGATGAACTTATCTGTCTTTCCGATATATATGTAGGAGAGCCCTCCACAAGCGTTAATAACATGGTATTAGCGAGTGGCATTCCGGCAATCTTTGTTAACTTGTCGGAGTTCTCGGCCCTCGATAAGACGGGGGAGCATTTCAATATCGACCGCATCATTAAGACAGAGAGTGCTCTTAAAGAAGCGCTAATGAATTTTAAAAGAGGGGAAATGCAAAAATATTACGATAATTCCCATCTCGACGTCAGTTCGGTCGACAAAATAGTGAAACTTATCGGTTAAGGTGTGGGTTTATATTATCAATGAAAATCAAAGCGCTCATACCCGTTCGTTCAGGGTCTACACGAGTTCCCAATAAAAATATTCGTCCATTTGCGGATGCTACGCTGTTGGATATCAAAATCCAGCAGCTCCTCAAAGTGCCACTTTTGGATGGGATCGTCGTCAATTCTAATGATGACGAAATGTTGAAGATCGCTTCACAGTATGAACGTGTGGAGCTTGTGAAGAGAGACCAGAAGTTCGCAACTAACACCGTGTCTATGACAGATGTTTTTCAAGACATGGCAGAGCATTTTCCTGGTGATGTTATTGTATATTGCGCGGTAACCTACCCACTTTTAGGGACGGAGACCATAGGCAAGATTGTTGCAAAGTACATCGAGGGTGCTCATGATTCGGTCGCGCCCGTTTCCCGAGTAAGGCAGTTCTTATATAAAGAAAATAAACCTCTGAACTTTGACCCAATGCATTTCCCGAGAAGCCAGGATCTTCCTGACATTGTTGCGTTGCACTGGGGTGCTCCAGTCATCGCACGGGAGTTAATGGTAGAACGCAAAAACCCAGTTGGTGCGAACCCCTTCTTATATGAGCTTACGGAAGAAGAGGCACTTGATATAGATACGCCGTTTGATTTTGAGATTGCGGAACAGCTCTACCGAAAAAAGTTTGCTGCATAAATATATGGCCGAATCAATCGTATTTCATAAACCAGGAAGAGCAAAGCTCGAGGACGTCATTGCCCCGAGTGATGTTTTTGAGTACAGCACCAAGAGTCGAAATGGTCGCTGGGGGGTGCGTGTTGAGCCCCTTGTTGTGGGGTTGTGCCCAACAGATCAGGCGGGTGGGAGTAGGGACTTTCCCCCAGGCAGCACTCGCTCATTCGACGATCCTAAAAACCCTGCAGTAGCAGGCCACGAGTTCGTGGGAAGAGTTGTCGAGGCCAATCCGGATGCCCGCCAAAAGCTCTCGGAGCGAGGCATTTCTATGGGTGATACTGTGGTGGTTGATATTAATGTTGGGTGCGGAGAATGTACCAGTTGTCTACGTGGCGATCCTCCGCTGTATTGTAGAAAGGGCGCAACCTTCCTCGGCATTGGCTCCTCGCCGGGCGCCTCTTGGGTTAGGGAGCAAACGGGGAGGGAGCATCTTCCTGGGGCGTACACAAACGGGTTCGTTATAGCTCCCGCGTCTAATATATACAGTGTCCCCGTAAAGCGTTTTGAGAATATAAATCAACTTGCGGTCTTTTCCCAAACAGATGCTGTCGCGTGCGCCAAGACGTCGTGCGACACCATGGGAGTCACAACGTTCAAACAATTACGCGGCTTTGATAACCCCAAAATGCTTATTGTCGGGGCAGGAAGAATCGGCGCATGGCATGTCGCAGTTGCGAATGATCTGCTACCAAACCTGGAAGTCTACTTAGCAGATATTGATGAAGAGAATCTCTGCAATGTGGGCGATTTGTTCGCCATTCCTGAAGAGAAGAGGTATCTTGTCCCCAAGGATCTAGAAAATCCGTACTCAAAAGAAAATCTAGAATCCCAGTTTGGCGAGGGTGTTCTATTTGATTTTATCGTTGACGCAGCCGGTCACAATACGCTTTCGGGGGAGACGATTATGAAACTCATGCACGAAAGTCTCGCTAAAGGCGGAGCATTTTGTACGACTTCCCATACTGGAATAAGCGGCATTGATGCCGGTCACCCCGAACTTTTGCTGGGGGCGAAGAGGTTCTTAAACGGGCTTTCGCCCCAGAATAATTTTCCATACGCAGTAGCATTCCTTGCACGCCACCTTAAAAAATACGAATCATTTGTTAAAGAAATTAAGGGCGGCCTACATAAGGAATTGGTGCACATTGTTGAAACAGGGGGCGGAGAATACAAAAAGCAAATGGAGGGAACCACTTTTTACAGCGTTGTAGGGAAGGTTAATCTCTAAAACCACAAATAAAAACTCCGTGTGTTGCATCGCAATACACGGAGTTGTGGTTAATGCGCGTCTCGAGAGACGTGCGAACCACTCGAACCTTTTAAGAAGTCAAAGTCAGCACCAAGGTGGGCTTGTTCGACACGTTCTGCATACAATCGCTCATGTCCGCGTTCGGGAAGCGAAGGAGCTTTCCATGCTTCTCGGCGTGCCGCCAAGGTCTTTTCAGACACCTCAAGAGTAAGCGTGCGGTTTGGAACATTAAGGGTAATCATGTCGCCGTTTTCCACGAGAGCGAGCGTTCCGCCAACGGCAGCTTCGGGCGAGATGTGAAGAACAACAGTGCCATAGGCTGTACCGCTCATGCGCGCATCAGAAATACGGACCATGTCCCTAATGCCTTGTTTCAAGAGTTTCGGCGGAAGGCGCATATTACCAACCTCTGGCATGCCCGGATAACCCTTGGGGCCACAGTTCTTGAGAACAAGTATGCAGGTCTTATCGACGTCAAGATTTGGATCATCGATACCTGCGTTAAAGTCCTCGATCGTCTCGAAGACGACAGCGCGTCCACGGTGGTGCAGAAGCTCTGGGCTTGCCGCAGATGGCTTGATGACCGCGCCATCGGGTGCCAAGTTGCCATACAATACTGCAATTCCTGACTTTTCCTTTAAGGGTTTGTCAAAGGTGCGAATAACATCTCTGTCCCAGCATTCAGCATGTGCCGCATTGTCTCCAATGGATGTTCCGGTTACGGTCATTGCGTTCTTGCGGAGGACCCCAGCTTCGGCGAGTTCACGCAATACGACAGGAAGCCCGCCAGCATAAAAGAAGTCTTCCATCAAATACTTGCCGGATGGCTCGAGATCAACAAGACAGGGGAGGCGTGACCCAATATTATCCCAATCCTTAAGCGTGAGTTCGATGCCAATGCGTCGTGCAAGGGCAATGAGGTGGATTACAGCGTTTGTGGAGCCACCGATCGCGGCGTTCACACAAATGGCGTTTTCAAATGCTTCACGCGAGAGGACTTGGGACATACGAAGGTCCTCATTCACCATTTCGACGATTCTCCGCCCCGTAAGGTGCGCGAGCCGGTAACGTCGTGCATCTACCGCGGGGATGGCTGCGTTATCCGGCAAAGACATGCCGAGCGCTTCAACCATACACGCCATAGTGGAAGCCGTTCCCATGGTCATGCAGTGGCCCTTGGAACGATTCATGCATCCTTCCGCTGCTCTGAAATCTTGGTGCGAAAGCTTTCCAGCGCGCACATCTTCAGACATCTGCCACACACCCGTGCCAGACCCGATGTTTTTCCCGCGGAACTTTCCGGAAAGCATAGGCCCACCCGAAAGTCCGATAGTCGGCAAATTAACTGACGCCGCCCCCATAAGAAGTGACGGAGTAGTTTTGTCGCATCCCATAAGGAGCACTACTCCATCCATTGGGTTTGCGCGGATCGTCTCCTCAACGCTCATTGCGGCAAGATTCCGGAAAAGCATTGCTGTCGGGCGCATAGTAGTTTCGCCGAGCGACATAACAGGGAATTCGAGCGGGAATCCACCCGCTTCCCACACGCCGATCTTTACTTTTTCGGCGAGTTCACGGAAATGGCCGTTGCAAGGAGTCAGCTCCGACCACGTGTTGCAAATGCCAATGACCGGCTTTCCCTCAAATACATCATCGGGCCAACCCTGGCCCTTCATCCAGCCCCTGCCCAAGAATCCGTTGACTCCTGGAGCTCCGAACCAGTTCCTACTGCGCAAACGCATATCACACCTCTTTCTAACCACGTACAGACTGGTCTACTTATACAACTTCTTTAGCGGGTTGTCTAGTTTCTTTACAAAACAAAGTAACCGATGTTTTGCTGAATGCGTTATAATCAGACAATGGCAAAGTCATTGAAGATCCTCGCTGTAATTCCCGCTCGCGGTGGGTCTAAGGGGATTCCCAGGAAAAACATAAAACTTCTTGGAGGCAAGCCCCTCATTGCATGGTCCATCGAGGCAGCACTTGCTTCGCTTTTTGTGGACCGTGTCGCTGTCTCGACTGATGATAAGGAGATAGCGGAGGTTGCGAGAAAGTATGGGGCAGAGGTCATTATGCGCCCGGCAGAACTTTCCGAAGACGCAACCCCAATGGATCCTGTATTGGCTCATGCTGTTCTCTCTCTTGAAAAAGAATCCTATACTCCAGATGCTGTTCTCTTATTGCAGCCAACCTCGCCACTTCGGACGACGGAGCATATAGATGAGGGGGTAGGAACATTTTTGAATGGTGATTTTGATTCTCTGGTGAGTGTTGAAATTATCAGAAACGGCCAACATAAAATTGTCGAAGGAAACAGACTTGTTCCTGTTTTCTCAAAAGTTCAGAACCGCGACAAGAGGGAACCCTTGGTCATAGAAAACGGCGCGCTCTATATTTCCAAAACGTCGTTAATCAAAGAGGGGAGAATTCGTGGAGATGCGATCGGGTTTTACGAAATGGATCGTTATGCGTCGCTCGACATAGATGTCCCAATAGATTTTATTGTCGCAGAGCGGTTGTTTAAAAAGATAGTATGAAAAAAGAATCGAACATCGTCGCTATTATCCCGGCACGCGGCGGATCTAAGGGAATCCCTGGGAAAAATATTATACCCCTTGGAGGCAAGCCCCTCATTGCTTATTCAATCGAGACGGCAAAGAGAAGTAAACTTATCAGCCGCATCATTGTAACCACTGATGATGAGAAGATAGCCGCCGTGGCTCGGGAATACGGCGCAGAGGTTCCCTTTATACGTCCAGCGGAGTTAGCGCAAGATGATACGCTGCCCGCCCCTGTCTTGAAGCACGCACTCGAGTTTCTTCGTGATAAAGAGGGGGTCACACCAGATATAGTTGTGTGGCTTGAACCACCATGCCCCTTCAGGACGGCAGAGGAGGTTGATAGGGCTATTGTGGCTTTGCAAAATGATCCAGAAGCAGACTCTTTGCGCTCTGTTATCGAACCCTTTCAAAATCCGTTCAAGTCATGGACAATTGGTGAGGGCGGATATTTATCGCCACTCATTGATGTGAAAGGGCAGTCTTTGCACACTGGTCCACGGCAGAAAACTCAAAAAGTATATTGGCAAAATGGCGCAATCTTCCTGGTGAAATACGACACCATTATGAAAAAAGGTAACTTTTTTGGTGACAAGATCCTCCCATATGTTCTGGAGAGCGATCGTTTCATTGATATTGATAAGAAAGAGGACCTCATATTAGCGGAGGAATACTTAAAGAGATTTAAGATGTAGACATGACATATAAAATTCTCAACACATTGGGGTCTACGTTTGCCCCAAAGGCGAAAGAAGTATTGGACACGCTTGGCAATGTCGACTACAAACACGTCACACAAGATGAGTTCCTTAGAATTGTTCCTCGATATGACATCATCGTCGTCGGCATACAACCAATCGTGAACAAAGAAGCGATAGACAAAGCTTCCAGACTCAAGATAATTGTAGTTCCGGCAAATACGCTCGAGAACATCGATGTTGAATACGCCGAGTCACAAGGAATCGCAGTCGTGAGTCTCTGGGGGGAAACGAAGTTTTTGAATACGATTACAGGCACGGCGGAACTTGCGCTAGGCCTTATGATTTCGATTGTGCGCTTTTTGCCTTGGGCTTTTGGCTCGGTTAAGGAGTACAAATGGAAACGAGAGCTTTTCCGAGGAACCAATCTTTATGGGAAGACTATCGGCATTATTGGGATGGGGCGCTTGGGGACATGGATGGCGAAGTACGGAAGATCGCTTGGAATGGATGTTATCTTTTACGACCCGCATACCAAGAAAAGTATCGTTCCAGGCTCTAAGAAGGTTTCTTTGAGCGAATTGCTTAAAGCAAGCGATGTTATCTCTCTGCATGCACACCTGAATAAAGAGACAGAGAATATGTTGAACGCAGATGCTTTTAAAAAGATGAAGAAGGGAGTATATATTGTAAATACTGCTCGTGGGCGGATTGTCGATGAAAAAGCTCTCCTCCATGCCCTGAAGGGGAAACGTGTGGCTGGATATGCCACCGATGTGCTCGCTGATGAATTCGAGGTTGGTGTACGTCTGCGAGGATACCCACTTCTTGAATACGCCAAGAAACATTCGAATGTCATTATCGTCCCGCATATTGGCGGGGTCACTCGCGAGTCGAGAGAGAGGACAGACGAATTTGTGGTAGAAAAATTAAAAAAAATACTAAAAAAGAAAAGAAATCATGCCTGAAATTAAAATCGGAAAAAGAAAGATTGGTTCAAACCACCCGCCATTTGTCATTGCCGAAATTGGGATTAATCATAACGGGAGTTTGGCAAAAGCAAAGCGGATGATCCATGACGCAAAGAAGGCGGGCGCGGAGTGTGTGAAGTTCCAAGGTCATGTGCTCGAAGATGAAATGCTTGAGTCGGAAGCGCGCAAAACTATACCGGCAAACGCGAAAATCTCCATTTGGGAAATCATGGCGCGGTGCGCCCTTTCGGAGGAGCAGGAGCGGGAACTCAAAAAGTACACGGAAAAACTTGGCATGATTTTTCTTTCCACCCCGTTTTCAAGGGCCGCAGCAGACCGGCTAGAGAGAATGGGAGTCAAAGCGTTCAAGATCGGCTCGGGGGAATGCAATAACTACCCACTTGTCGAACATGTCGCACGCTTTGGTAAACCTATGATTGTCTCGACCGGCATGAATGATATTGCCTCGATCAAAAAGACGGTTGCCATTTTGAAAAAGCACAAGGTTCCGTTCGCATTGCTCCACTGCACAAACTTGTACCCAACACCGTGGAATCGGGTGTATTTGCAGGCAATCACTAAAATGGAAAAAACATTTCCCGACGCTGTAATCGGTTTTTCCAATCACTCGGCGGGTCCATGGGCGGCACTTGGCGCCGTTGCGCTCGGTGCATCAATACTTGAACGTCATTTTACATCCGACCGCGCATGGAAGGGGGAGGATATCGCGGTTTCTATGGACCCTCAAGAGCTCTCACTAATCATCAAAGGGTCCCGCGCAATCTGGGAATCACGCGGAGATCACAAGGGGCCCCTAAGGGAAGAGCAGCCAACAATTGATTTTGCGTTTGCATCTGTGGTCTCCATTGCTCCAATCAAAAAAGGAGAGAAGTTCACCAAAAAAAATATTTGGGTGAAGCGTCCGGGAACCGGCGAACTTAAGGCAGTCGATTATTCGAAGATTTTGGGGAAAAGGGCGGCGAGGTCTATAGCCAAAGACGCCCAAATCAAAAGGAAAGATGTCCTCTAGAGGCCCAAAAACCTTTTATATTGCGCGGGTGTTACAATAAGGGACATGAGGAAAATCCTTTTTGTGACCGAACGCCGGGCGGATTACTCGAGGTTTAAGCCCATTATAGACAAGATAATCCAGGATCCAGACTTGGATTATTATTTGATTGTAACCGGGATCCATCTTTTGGAAGAGTATGGCAGGTCAATTGACCTCATAAAGAAGGACGGACTCCGTATTGATTCGGTGATCCCGATGTTCGCAGACGATCATGGTGACACAGGGCGCCACATGGTACAGGCGACTGCCCGATTCATGGAACGCATTGCAGAGGAGCTCGAACGCTTGAAGCCTGATATGGTCCTCGCAGGGTTTGACATCGGCGCAAACTTTGGAGTTGCAGTTGCCGCCGCGCATATGAATATTCCCGTGGGACATGTACAGGGGGGAGAGGTCTCTGGCTCCATCGATGAGAGTCTGCGGCATGCGATTTCAAAATTTGCCCACTTTCATTTTCCGGCCAACAAAGATGCGGCGGATCGCCTTGTTCGCATGGGCGAGGATCCGCAGTACGTGTTTCCTGTCGGGTGTCCTTCTATTGATGCGCTCCTCTCTGCGCGCGACATAGCGTCAGATCAACTTAAGCAAGAGCTTGGTGGTTTTGACACAAGCAAGCCCTTCATCTTAATTATTCAGCACACAGTAACCACAGAAGCTGGAGAGGTTTCAGGCCAGATTGAAGAAACGATTCAAGCCCTGAAAGAGCTTGATGTACCGGCCCTCCTGCTGTATCCAAACAACGATGCGGGCGGGCGCTCGATTGTGCAGGCAATCGAAGGGACACCAATTCACCGTGTCCGCACGCTTTCTTATGAAGTTTTTGCAAACGTTTTAAAACGCGCTGGAGTGCTTGTCGGGAACTCCTCGACTGGTATTCACGAAGCCGCCACATTTCGTATTCCTGTCGTGAACATCGGCAACCGCCAACAGGGACGCATGAGGCCGGAAAACGTTATTGATGTTGCTAATGACAGGAGAGAGATTGGGGAAGCTGTGAACCGCGCGCTCACCGACAGGGCCTTTTTAGAAAAAGTTCAAACGTGCGATAATCCCTATGGTGATGGGAAGAGCGCAGCAAGGATAGTAAAAGTGCTAAAGGAGATACCGCTCAACGACTCGTTAATTAAAAAGAAGTTTGTCGATTAAACACCTACATGAAAAACATTTTCAAAAACAAAGTAATTCTTGTTACTGGCGGTTGCGGCTCCATTGGCTCCCAGATCGTTAAACAGCTTCTGACCTATGACCCCAAAGCAATCCGCATTCTCGAGCGCAGCGAATCAGCCCACTTCAAGCTAGAGCAAGAAGTTAAATCTCCCAAGATAAGGAATCTGGTGGGGGACATATGCGACGTAGAGAGAGTTCGGCAAGCTATGGCGGGCGTCGATATTGTCTTTCACGCAGCTGCCATGAAGCACGTGCCTTTTTGCGAATACAATCCGTTCGAAGCGGTGCGCACGAATGTTTTGGGAACACAAAACTTGGTCAATCGCGCACAGGAAGCGGGAGTCGAACGATTCGTAAGCATTTCGACGGACAAGGCCGTGAATCCCACAAGCACCATGGGAGCCACCAAGCTTTTGAGTGAGAAAATCGTCACCAATGCGGCAATAAGCACCCAGAAGACAAAGTTCTGTTGCGTGCGCTTTGGTAATGTTCTTGCCTCGTCGGGGTCTGTCATTCCGGTGTTTGAGAAGCAGATAAAAGAGGGGGACACCATCACTGTCACGTCAAAAGACATGACCCGTTTCTTCATGGGAATAGATGATGCTGTGGGGTTGGTACTCAAGGCCGCAGAACGTGCGGAGAGGGGAGAAATATTCATCTTAAAGATGAGACCTCTCAGGATCATCGACCTTGCCCAAGTCTTGGTAGAAGAACTCGCACCTCGCTATGGCAAAGACCCAAAGAAGATGAAGTATAAAGTTATCGGTTTACGGCCTGGTGAGAAAATCCATGAGCCGTTGATGACGGAAGATGAAGGGCGGCACATGAAGGAGGAAGCGCGAATGTTTGTCTTGCACAATCCTGCGTTAAGGAAGTACGGAGTCAAGATCCCAATAAACAAAAAAGGATATGACTACAACTCTGGCTCGTTACCCCCTTTGAGCAAAAAGGAAATTCGGGAAGTCTTAAAGAAGAAAAAGATTATCTAGCACACATCCTTGGTGTTTCTTCAAAATAATTATGGCGCATAACCCAACTTTTCCAGGGCTTTCAAAGACACTCGACAGCGACGGTGTTTTTGTTATTGCAGAAATCGGCAAAAATTTCATCCAAAGCGAGGATGATCGGACTGTAGAAGAATATTTGGAAAACGCCAAAGCATTGGTTGATGCCGCCGTGAATTCGGGGGCGGACGCTGTTAAGTTCCAGACCCACGAGTTAGAGGATGAATTTTTACAGCACATCACCGTTGTCTCGCCGCATTTCAAGGGAAGCGACCGTGTAAGGTGGATCACGCGGAATATGAATGCGACACCTCTAGAAACATTCTGGAAACCACTTCAAAAGCACTGTGAGGAGAGGGGGATTATTTTTTTCTCTACTCCCATGTCTCGAAAGGCCGCGCATAAATTGGAGGAGCTCAATGTCCCCTTATGGAAAGTCGGTTCTGGAGACGTCGAAGATTATGCGACGCTTGATTTCCTCATTTCGACCGGCAAGCCGATTATTATCTCAACCGGCATGGTTTCTTTGGGTGAGCTCGATGACATTGTGAAGTACATCCGTGGGAAAGGTTCTGAACTCGCCGTGTTGTATTGTATAAGCCAGTATCCCGCGCCAAAAGAATACTTCAACCTTTCAACAATTGAATACATGAAAGAGAAATATCCGGATGTCATCATAGGTTTTTCTGACCATTCATTAGGATATGACGTTGCACTTGCAGCCGTGAAGCTCGGTGCGCGTGTGGTGGAAAAGCATTTTTCCCTCTCGCGTGATCTTTGGGGGTCAGATCACAAAGTCTCAATGACCCCGGAAGAGTTTCGAGCAATGGTTGATATAATTCGTAGCGGCGAGTATAAGGACGTCGACCACTTGGCGTATTATGGAGATAAAGAGAAAGAACTGGAGGGCGCAAAAAACATGTTTCGCCCGTATTTCAACAAAGCCTTAATGGCGGGGCAGGATATTCCCGAAGGTACCGTGATTACGAAAGAGACGGTCTTTGCTATGCGCCCATTCATGCATGCCGGCGGCCTTCCTTCGAAGAGGTTTTATGATGTCGTTGGAAAGCGCACAAAGGTGGCGTTTAAGAAGTACGACCCAATCACAGAAGATTCACTATATGTCTAAACGAAAAGTCTGTTTCGTCATCACGTCAAATATTCACTACTCAAGGAGTAAAATGATACTCCGCGAGCTTCGTCGTAGGCCAGACATTGACTTACAGATTGTTGTTGGAGGTTCAGCTGTATTAGACAGATACGGCGAGGTGCTCTCCGTTATGAAGAAAGATGGCTTTCCGCACAATGCTCGGCTTACCTTTTCCTTTGAGGGAGGGGACTCAATCGCAATGGCAAAGACGGCGGGTATCGGCATTTCGGAGTTCGCGACCGTCTTCGATAATTTGAAACCCGACATTGTCGTCATTCGTGGAGACCGATATGAAGTGCTCTCTGCGGCAGTTGCCTCCGCTTATTTGAATATCCCCGTTGCACACCTTGAAGGAGGTGATGTCACTGGTACTATAGATGAATCCGTGCGCCACGCAGTCACAAAACTCGCGCATATTCACTTTGTGACAAATGATCTTGCCAAGGAGCGTGTCATAAGAATGGGGGAGGATCCAAGCTTTGTGTTCAATTTTGGGTGTCCCGAAGTTGAGTATTTGTCCGGGCAGCGCTTCCGCGTTTCAAATGCCCTAGTCAATAAGATAGGAGTCGGTGATATTGTTGATATGAGGAAGCCGTATCTTGTTGTTATGACACACCCCGTGACGACAGAGGGTAACGAGCAGAACGGTCGTAATGCGCGCGTACTACTCGAGGCTATTCATGAGTTGGGCATTCCCACGGTTTGGTTTTGGCCCAATGCCGATGCGGGGACTGATGCTATTGCAAGTCAGATCCGAGTTTGGCGTGAGAAGAAAAAACCAGAACACATGCGCTTTCTTAAATACCTGCCGGCGGATCAGTTTGTTGGGCTTCTTTCAAAGGCGACCTGTCTCATTGGCAATTCCTCAGCAGGCATCAAGGAGTGTTCATACCTCGGTATTCCTGTTGTGAACATAGGGACAAGGCAGCACGGGCGCATGCGGGGCCCTAACGTCATTGATGTTGGGTATGGCAAGGCTTCGATCCAAAAGGCGATAGACAAGCAAATTGCGAGGGGCAAATACGAATCAAGTGGCATCTATCATAGGCCAGGGACGAGCAAAAACATTGCCAAAACACTCGCCACGGTCCCACTCTATGTGCAGAAGCATTTTGTTGATTAAGCAAACATGACGTATAAGGACAAAAAAATTCTAGGTCTTATTACTGCGCGGGGAGGGTCCAAAGGGATTCCTCGTAAGAACGTGAAAGAGCTTTTTGGAAAGCCCCTTATTGCGTATACCATTGAAGCTGCAAAAGAGAGTAAGTATCTAACACGTTCCATTGTTTCGACAGACGATGAAGAAATCGCAGCAGTTTCTCGTGAGTACGGAGCCGATATTCCGTTCATGCGTCCAAGTGAATTAGCGCAAGACAAATCGACCGCTATGGAAGTAACCCAACACGCCCTAGAAAAACTCCGCAGTGATTTTGGGGAAGTATATGACTATGTGATGATCCTTCAACCCACATCCCCCTTGCGGACGAGTGAGGATATAGATAACGCAATCGTACTTGCTGTAGATACGAATGCCGACTCTGTCATGAGCATGAAGGAGCTTGATGATTTTGCACCGAAGAAGGTTAAAAAAGTTGAGGATGGTGTTATCGCTCCGTATTTTGAGGATGAAGGCAAAGAGTCTTCACGGAGGCAAGATTTAGCAAAGATGTATAAACGGAATTGCGCTGTATATCTCACAAAAACAGAATACATACAGCAGGGCGATTTATTCGGAAAAATCTCGCGGGCATATTGTATGCCTGAGGAACGCTCTGTAGACATAAACAGGCCAATTGATTTTGAGATGGCAGAGTTTTGGCTACGACGAAAAGACGAGGGTCTATAATCTTTTTTACGAATCAAGCTGGGGTTACAACAACTATGCAAAAATGGAAATGGTTTGCTATTGGAGAAGGTCTGTCAAAGACTTTTTCTAGCGTGCTCCAGAAGATGGTGGGCATGGTGGCAAAGGTGCCTGGGTCGTTTGAATTGCCCTTTCTCGGCTCGCTTGTCGTAGGGACAGTACAAATGCTTGGCGGGGCACTGCTGGCAACGCTTTTGCGTAAGCCTCTCCTTACCGACCGAAAGCTTATCCTCGGCTCGCTTTGGTTTGGTTTTTTTGGATTTCTTGCGGGTGTTGCTGGCGTACTCACGTTCTCATACGAAGATGCGGCATTGGGAATTGTCGGCTTCATTTTTACTATGGGAATTGTGCTTAAGGCGTTGGCAGACTGGATATTTTTTAAGAACGTCCTCAATCTCCGGCAGTGGATGGGTGTGGGTGTGTATCTCGTTGCCGGTTATGCGTTGTTTAATTTTCCAGGTTTTGGATCGTTTACAGAACCTCCGGTCTGGGTGTTCATTGCCACAATCATCCCGGTCACCATTACGGCGAACGAAATCATTACAAGGAAAATGAGCATGTCGCAGATTGCTCATCCGTTTGTACATAACTTTTGGGCAGGAGCATCCACAATGTTTTTTGCTTTGATTGGGCTCTCATTTGTCGGGGTAAGTACCATACTTTCCTTATCATCCATCCTTCCGGTAATTGTTCTCATCTTCCTCATCTCGGGCACGAATGTAATCATGATGATCTCCTTCAAGTTGCTCTCTTATGATGGGGGCAAGACGACCCTTTCGCTCAAAACGCTCATTATGACATCGTGGCAATTGGTGACTATGGTCATCGTCGGCGTCACTTTTTTTGGTGAGCCACTAACATTTGGTAAACTGCTAAGTATCCCAGGATTTATGGCGGCGTATGTACTGATTGATGTGCCGACGTGGGAGGTATTTGTAGGGAAGGCCAAGGGGTTGCTACGCGCTTAGGATTGGCGTTTTCCTGGGTCACCAAAGGGCGACTGAAGGGGTTATCATAAGGTACATACGTATGCATATTCTAAATACCATTGGTGAGGTATACACGGAGGACGCAAAAAAAATCCTCTCCAAATTTGGTGAGGTGGACTATGTGACTCCGACACAAAGCGAACTCCTTCGCCTTGTTAGCGAATATGACGTAGTCATTATTGGTCTCGGGCTTACTTTTGACAGCGAGGTGCTTGCTGGTGCAAAAAAGCTCCGGGTCATTGCGACAGCAACGACTGGGCTCGACCACATCGACCTGGAGATGGCACGAGAGCGGGGGATCGAAGTTCTCTCCCTTCGTGGCGAGGATGAATTTTTGAATACAATCACTGGCACCGCGGAACTTGCATGGGGGCTTCTCATTAGTCTCCTTCGCATGACACCGCATGCATTTGAAGAGGTGAAAAACTATCAATGGGATCGCGAAAACTTTAGAGGACGTAACCTGTATGGAAAAACACTCGGCATTGTGGGGATGGGGCGACTTGGTACGTGGATGGGGCGCTATGGCAAAGCTTTTGGTATGCGCGTCTTGTACGCGGACCCGAATGTGACGGTGTGCTCAGTGGATGGTTGTGAGAGGGTCTCTTTTGATGAGCTCCTCAAAGAGAGTGATGTGATATCAGTTCATGCGCACCTCTCGCCTGAGACAGAAAACATGTTTAATGCGGACGTCTTTGCAAAAATGAAGCAGGGTGCGTATCTGGTCAATACTTCGCGCGGGGCGATTGTGGATGAGGCGGCTCTTGTGCAGGCTCTTGAACGTGGAAGCATGGCGGGGTACGCCACAGATGTGCTCACAGATGAAAAATCTTTTGAGACAGAAGGTTTCAATGAGCACCCGCTTGTCGAGTTTGCTAAGAACAATAAGAATTGCATCATTGTTCCACACATCGGTGGAATGACCGTTGAATCTCGAGAGAGGACAGACGTGTTTATCGCAGAGAAACTCAAAAACTTCGTAGAAACGCTCTAGTTCTTATAGAGGGCAACAGTTGCTCTCACCATGTTGTCTTTTGAGAATTGTTCTCTCACGGCCACGCGGAGCGCTTCACCGAAGTGCTTTCTTTTTTCCGCATCTTCAGCAAGAGTACTTACGGCATTTGCCAAATGAACAGGGGAGCGTGTCGGTACGAGAATGCCATTTCTACCGTCTTCGATTATTTCGGGAATGCCACCCACGTTGGAAGCGATTGTTGCCGCCCCGGCATTACCCGCCTCAAGGATGGCATAGCCGAGCGCCTCTGAAAGTGATGGTAGTACGAAGATATCAAACGCCGAAAGACAGAGAGCGGCTTCCGGAATAAAGCCAGTCAAAAAGACGCGGTCTTCTAGGCCATGCTTTTTTGCGAGCGCGCTTAGTGTACCCAGTTCCTCCCCATCCCCAATAATCACGTATTTGATTGGTATCGGCTTTTGAGAGAGAAGGCGCATCGCCTCAATCATATAGGCAAGTCCCTTGGTCTTATGGAGTTCTGCGATGGTTCCAACCCAGATAGTATCTGAAGTGGTCTCCGTAAGGGCTTCTGCACGTCGCGCAAGTGCTCGGCGCGCACCCTCACGGTCGAGTGGCGAAGATGCTCCTATGCCGTTTGGTATAACGGTAATCTTCTCTTTCATGAAAGGAAGGTGGTCCACCTGTCTTTTTGCTTCCTCTGATACGGCAATGGTCGCGTGGGCGAGTAGCATCGTCAGCCAGTGAAGGAAAAGAATCGTCTTTTTCTGAAACCAAGGACGTTCTTCGTTAAAAGCCCAGCCGTGTGCAGTAAAGATGACTTTTGTCTTTGACCCACTTACCGCGAGCATGTTGTAAAAGCGAACAGCAAATGCTCCCAAGCCGCCTGCCTTAGAGCTGTTCACATGGACAATATCGGGACGCTCTGTGTAAAGGATTTTTAAAAACGCAAAGAATGTTTTTACTTCTTTCACGATATTAATATCGCGCTGTAGTGAGGGCAAAGAGATCGTCCGTATATTTTCATGCTCTAACTTTTGCTTGAGTAAGCCATCCCCACCAAGGAGTACCGCCACGTCAAAATCCCCCGTCTTAAGGGAGGTGGCAAGGTCATAAACATAGCGTTGAGCACCGCCAAAGTTTGATTTCGTGATGACGTAGAGTATCTTTACCTTAGGCATATATGGGGGTTTCCTTTATATAACTAATCCAAAACCCTATATGTTATATAGGACAATGACCGTCAAATCAAATCTACGACCTATCCTGCTTCTCCTTGGAGACGTGGTTTTGTTGTATGTAGCCCTTGTTTTGACGCTTGTAATCCGCTATTTTTCCTCCTTCAAGAGCTCCAACATAGAAGAGCACATCGTCCCGTTCTCTATTCTCTTTGTGTTGTGGATAGCCATTTTCACGGGGGCCGGGCTTTACGATAAGGAAGCGGCTTTTTCTCGCAAACGACTCTTTGCGATTTTGGCGCGCGCCCAAGTGGTGAATGTTGCTCTTGCGGCAGCTTTTTTCTACCTCGTACCCTTTGTCAGTATTACACCGAAAGCGAATCTCTTTTTGTACCTCATAGTATCGTCCACCCTTCTCCTCATATGGCGATTATACGGGAGTGTCTTTTTGCGGAGTGGCAAAATGACAGAGGCGGTCATCATTGGAAAGGGCAAAGAAGCGGATGAGCTGACGTATGCGGTGAACAACAACGATCGTTATGGTTTGAAGATTGCAAAAGACGTTGACCCCGACACGTTAAGCGGCGAAGACTTTGGTCACAAAATACGAAAGATTCTTGAGCGGACGAATGCGACTCTCGTTATCATAGACATGAATCATCCGATTTTCAAAGAAGCGGTTCCCGAACTCTATGCTCTGTTTTTCAACGGCGTCTCCGTCATTGATCTAGGAAAAGTGTATGAAGAAATTTTCGACCGGGTGCCCCTTCCCCTCGTACGACACAACTGGTTTCTTGAGAATTTTTCACATTCACCGCGAGTGGTGTATGATATATTGAAACGCGTATTCGACTTTGTCATTGCCGCAGTCCTTCTTCTCGTACCGGTCCTTGTTTTTCCTGTGGTGGCACTTGCCGCAGCACTCGAGGGGCGGAGCATTTTTTATGTACATGAGCGGGTTGGCAAAGGGGGGCGTGTCATTCGTGTTTACAAGTTTCAGAGTTTGCGCGTGAATCACGCGACCGCTTGGCCTGGAGAGGCGGGGAATGTTCCTACATACGCCGGAAGGATATTGCGAAAGACTCGACTCGATGAGTTCCCGCAATTATGGAATGTGCTCAAGGGAGAGTTTTCGCTCATTGGGCCCAGACCCGATGCAGTGGGAATTGCCGAGCGGGTGCGCAAGCAAGTTCCCTACTACGATGCTCGCTACCTCATAAAGCCTGGGCTTTCCGGGTGGGCGCAGGTGAAGCAAGAACTGCAACCGCAATCCATCCCTGAAATGCGTGTGCGGCTCTCGTATGACTTGTTCTATGTGAAGAACCGATCATTTATTCTTGATATCGTCATCGCGCTTCGAACGGTGAAAACTCTTTTGTCGCGTACCGGAAGATAGCCTCACTAGATAATTTATGAAAACACTTTTCATCACAGGTGCTGCGGGATATGTTGGCGCAATGCTTTGCGACCAGTTTTCGAAACGCCCCGATGTTAAGGAGATAGTGGCTTTAGACGTTGAAGAACAGCCTGAACTCCTGAAGGGCAATCCGAAGGTCTACTGGATCAAGGCGAACACAGCGGAACTTTCATGGCAGGAGACTGCGCGCGCGAAGAATCCAAGCATTGTCATACACACCGCATGGCAGATTCGGGAACTATACGGACAACGAGCTCGTCAGTGGCATTGGAATGTTCGTGGCTCGGCAAATGTTTTTGATTTTGCCCTCAAAACTCCTTCGGTCAAAAAGCTCGTTTATTTTTCAAGTGCGGCAATATACGGAGCTGAAAAAACAAATACGTTTGATCAGCTTTTTGTGGAAACAGACCCAATACGGGAGGAGGAATATTCATATGGGAAAGAAAAGGGGGTTGTCGAGAAAGTGCTTCGCGGAATGTGGGAGAAAAGTGCTAGCCGTGCACACGGCACGACCCAGGTTTTTGTTGTACGCCCCGCAGCTATCACAGGGCCACGTGGGCGGTTCATGCGCGTCCGCTTTGGGTTGCAATCGGCCCTTTCAGGGCAATTAAGGGGTGACTTTGTGTATAAGATTATCTCTGCAATGGTCTCATTTGTACCCGCAACACCGTGGTGGGTGCGCCAGTTTATCCACGAAGACGATGTGTGCGACATCGTTGCTCGCCTTACTTTTAACAACACACCGGGGACGTATGAGGTGTTTAATATCACCCCTCCTGGGGAGCCGGTCTATGCGGCTCAAATGGCGCGTACCGTCGGCAAACGAATCCTTCCGGTCTTTCCATGGATGGTACGACTCGCTTATTTTGTTTTCTGGCACATTACGAGAGGTAAAGTTCCAACCTCAAAAGGCATCTGGCGTTTCTACTCATACCCGATTGTTATGGACGGATCGAAACTTGTCCGTGAATTCAGCTATCGCTACCGCCATTCCTCACGCGACGCTTTTGCTCACACAGAGGGGAGATATGAATCCTATGTTCCTCTAATGCTACGCAAGACAAAGTCAAAATCCTAAACCAACCCCTATGCGTATTTTAGTAACCGGCGGAGCTGGGTTTATCGGGAGCCATTTGGTTCGTCGGCTTTTAGATAGCGGCCACGATGTTATTTCTATTGATAATCTAAACTCCTATTACGACCCGAAGTTGAAACAGGCACGCCTTCGCGATATTGCCTCTGGGGTGAAGAATTACCGGATCGATATTGCACAAGAAGACGCATTAGAAAAAGTCTTTCAGAAACATTCGTTTGATTGCATTTACCATCTCGCGGCACAGGCGGGTGTCAGGTACTCACTGGAGAATCCTTTTGTATATGCGGATGCCAATTACAAAGGGACGCTTAATATCTTTGAGCTTGCGCGGAGGCATGGTATTAAGCGTGTTGTGTTCGCGTCAAGCTCTTCGGTGTATGGGAAAGATGCAGTGCCTTTTCGTGAGGACATGAAGGTTGATACTCCCGTCTCCATATATGCCGCATCAAAAAGGGCAGGGGAGCTTCTCGGACACTCCTACGCGCATCTATTTGGTATGAATATCACATGCCTCCGCTTTTTCACTGTGTATGGTCCGTATGGAAGGCCCGACATGTCCCCACACACATTTACAAAAGCTATTCTCGAGGGAAAGCCGATTACCTTTTTCAACAAAGGTCGCATGAAGCGTGACTTTACTTATGTCGATGACATCGTCGAAGGTCTTATGGCGGCACTTCGCAAACCAAAAGGGTTTGAAATCATAAACCTTGGTTGTGGCAACCCAACATCGCTCCGGGACTTTGTGAACGCGTTTGAAAGCGCGCTCAGAAAAAAAGCTAAAATAAAATATGCCCCGCTTCAGGCAGGGGACATGGTAGAGACGTACGCAGATATTGCTAAGGCAAAAAAACTTCTTGGGTATACACCAAAGACTGCGGTAGAGGAAGGGGTAGAGCGATTTGTCCGTTGGTATACAGACTACTACTCTGCATAAGAAGCAAGTAAAAAACCGCCTAAATGGCGGTTGTTGTTACTTTAAGAATCCAAGAACAGTTTCTCGCATCAGGCGCACTGCGACCCCGCGTTCGGTGGGGGTGGGGAACAGGCGCTTTTGGAAACGGATCTGCTCTCGGCGCATGCTCGATTCTTTGTTGAGCAGCAGTTCGATTGCCGTCCTTAGTTTCCCGGTATCACCGTAGATGGGAAAAGACGCTCCCTCGGTTGCTAGTTCCCAGCCCCATCCGCCATCCAAAACACTGTGGACACCGAGCGCCGTCTGCGACATAAAGTCGATGACGGGTTTCCTTTGGCATGCGGCTTCGCAATCAATGGTCGACATTGAAGCGACAACCACATCGCACCCGACCAAAAGCTCTGAACAAGGAATGGCATCTTTCGTAACCAAACGAATAGATGTCCCCGAGACTAATCCGGCGTACTTAGCGAGGAATTCATAGTGCTTCAGATGCTCTGGCGGGTCACCTGGGTGGATTGCAAGGAATACGATTGCCTTTGCGTTCAATTTCCCTGCCGCTTCTATCGCTCCGCTGAAGTGGATCAGGTTCACCGCCAAGTCTTTTCCTGACGGGCAGAGAATCGCGATCTGCTCCGGCAGAACGCCCATTTGGAGACGGACGTCGATGTATGTTCTCTTGGGGAAGAACCAATCTTCCTGCATCGGATTTCCCGACGCGACTATTTTTGCGTTGGGAAAATATTCTCGTGCGCGCCGCGCCTCTTTTTCGTTCACGACAAACAAGAATGACGCGCCATGCTTAATCTTTTCCGTAAAGTGCGGCCTTCCTGCGACAATGCCCCACGTGTCGGCATAAAAGCCGTAGGGGATGCCTCGCCGCAATGCTTCTTCGCACGCGCGAATCTCCGTTTCAGCAAAGTGCGGATGCGACGACAACGCACTCACAAGGCATGCCTTGTAGCGCAACCCATTCAAGGTTGTGTGCACGACGCCGGTGTCGATCGAGGTGCCGTTACCCAATATCCGATGTTGAACAATTCCGAGCGGCCACCCCGCCTCTCCAAGTTTCAAAAGTGCTTTTGAAGGTGCTACGTCTCTCGCAACGAGAACAAGCTCTCTTTGTTCCATTACTATTCCTCAACGTCTATGAAGATGGTTCATTAAAAATCAGGTCATGTCAATAGCGTGCGTCGAAACCTCCTCTTTGCTATAGTGTGGAAATGCAAATAAATAAGTGGCTTCGGTACGTCGTACTTGCTGGCATCTTTCTCTTGCCGCTCATCCCGCTCATCATCGCGAAGGATATGTTCTTTCCGTTTATCACGGGGAAGAACTTTGCGTTTCGAATTATCGTCGAGATCATTTTCGCCGCGTGGATTGTTCTTGCATGGAGAGACTCCGCGTACCGACCCCAATGGTCATGGGTTCTCGGAGCGACGGGTGCCTTTGTCGGTGTGATGGGACTCGCAACAATATTTAGCGAAGATCCACTTCGCAGCTTTTGGTCTAACTTTGAACGCATGGAAGGGTTTGTGACCACACTCCACCTCTTTGCCTACTTCCTCGTCGCCGGTTCCGTGCTCGCCACAAGGAAACTGTGGTGGTGGTTTGCGAACACCTCTCTCGGTGTTTCCGCGATTTTGAGCGTCTATACCATGTTCCAGCTTGCTGGGTATATTGTCATTAACCAAGGAGGTGTCCGTATTGACGCGACATTCGGCAACGCCACATATTTGGCGGCGTATGCCTTGTTCCACATTTTTATCGCGCTCATCTTGCTCACAGAACAACGGGGGCGAGTGTGGCTCGGGGTCATGTACGGCGCTGTCATTGCGCTGAACTTCTTCATGCTCTTCAACACCGCAACACGAGGGGCCCTTCTCGGCTTTATGGGTGGGGTACTTGTAGTCGCTCTTTTGTTGGCGCTCTTGGACCGCGAACATCCGAAATTCCGCAAAATCACTACAGGGGTGCTCTTGGGAATTGTCCTCTTTATCGGCGGGTTCTTCCTTTTGCGCAATACGGAGTTCATAGCGACACACCCGGTGCTGTCTCGGTTCAGCAATATTACTCTTGAGGCAGGATCAGCACGCTTCAAGATTTGGGGTGTTGCGTGGGAGGGGGTCAAAGAACACCCCGTCTTGGGGTGGGGGCAGGACAACTTTATTCTTCCTTTCAGCAAGTATTACGATGCGAGGTTGTATGGAGAAGAGGCGTGGTTCGACCGGGCGCACAACGTCTTTATGGACTGGCTTGTCGCCGGTGGTTTCTTGGGTCTCTTCGCGTACCTTTCCATGTTTGCGGCGGCGCTCTACTGTCTCTGGTTCTACAGGAGAGAGAAGTTGACCCTTGCTCAAAAAAGCATTTTCACCGGGCTTTTTGCGGCGTATTTTTTCCAGAATCTTTTCGTGTTTGATAACATCACCAGCTACCTCCTGTTTTTTGGCGTGCTCGCATTTATTCATCGAGCAGCAGTCGAAGGCACCCCCAGCGATTCAGTGGGGGCGCGACCAGTGGGGAGGGGGGTACTAGAGCATCTCGTTCCCGTTGGGGTCATCGTAGGTCTCCTGCTCTCCCTCTATGGAGTACACACAGGCATCAGAACAGCCCGCGCAATTATCGACGGCATTGATACACGCCCGCTTGCGGCGGCAAAGACACCTGAAGCACAAATGGTGGCACTGCAAGAAATGATTACACAACTCGAAAACGCGGTTCGCGGCGGCTACTTGGGGCGCGCCGAGGCACGCGAACAACTCGTACAGTTTGCAAGCCAAATAGGTTTTCAGATCAACGCTCCCCAAATACGCGAAAGTATTGTAACCCTTGCGGAAGAGGAAATGAAAAAGCAAATAGAAGAAGCACCTGGGAACACGCGGTATCAAATGTTCTTGGGGTCGCTCTATGCTCGATTTGGTAGATATGCGGAGGCGGCGACTGTTTTGGAAGAGGCGCGTGCGATTTCCCCGAAGAAACAACACTTGCTCTACGTCCTCCTCGGAATATATGCGAACACCGGCGATTATGAGAAAGCGGTAGCTGTTGCGAAAGTAGCGTGGGAAGTCGCCCCAGAAAACATGACAGCACTCGAGACGTATGCCGCGGCACTCATCTACGCTCGCCGCGTCGCCGAAGCAGAGGCATTGCTCGAGAAGTACCACACAGAGCATCGTCCTATTGTTAATGCTCCACTCCTCGTAAACGCATATGTCACGATAGGCCGGTTTGACCGTGTTGTGGCGCTGTGGGAGGCGCAAGCGGCGAAAGAGCCGTTGAACGCACAGCACCTTATATCCCTCGCCGCTGCCTATATGGAGCTCGGTAGGGCCACAGATGCAATTCATGCTCTTGAGAGGGCCATTGCGGTTGACCCGGCGGTCAAGTCACAGGCAGACTATTGGATAAGCGAGCTTAAGGCGGGGAGAAAGCCCCGATAAAAGGCCTTTATCCACAGCCGAGTTGACTTTTAAAAGGGCCTTTGCTATACTGCCTTGGTGAGTGTCAGTGAGCTTCGACTAGACGAATGTCTGAGAAAATACCCGCTTCGCGGGTATTTTCTTTAGGAAAATAGGGACTAGGGTGCTAAAATCTTTTTATGTTCAAACAGTTTTTCTTAAAAAAGCTTATCCAATCAAAGTTAAAGAACCTCCCAGCGGATCAGCAAGAAAAGATCCTTGCGGTGGTGGGGAATAACCCCGAGCTTTTTGCAAAGATCGGTAAAGAGATCCAAGAGAAGGTGAAGGGAGGACAGGACCAGCAATCAGCAACGCTCCAGGTCATGTTTAAATACCAAAACGAACTCAAAAAAGCAGCTCAATAAATTAAAAAGAGGCGCCCCAGAGGCGCCTCTTTTGTTGACTCAAACTCCGTTCTGTCGTTGATTGCTTATCAACATCTGTCCCGGTGTTCTTTCAACAGATACAATGAAAGTAATTTTTACTGTCTTTAACTAGCATATTTTTTCTATGAGCATACGCTCAAAACTATTAGGGATTTTCGGGATTTTCTCCTTCACGCTCGTGCTTGGGGTTGTCGTACACATGCAAGCACTTGCCGAAACCGCGGTCATGGTCAATGGTGCCTACTACAACACTCTGGAGGAAGCTCTCGGATTCACGCTTCCCCAAGATCGTGGCACAGTGAAGGGGGAGCAGATTGCAAAAATTAAAACAATTCCAAGAACAGAACGGGGGGATTATGCGATTGAGGTTGTAGATATGAAAGCGCGGAAAGGTGGTGTCGAGGTCTTTGCAAAAGCATGGGACAAAAATGGCAATCAAATCGGCTTTGGTAAAGACGGCACAGTAGAGATTGAGCGGTTTGTCATGATTAACCCCCCAGTCCTTGTTGATGACCCCAACGGGCCTATTGTGAGAGAGTGGCAAGAAGAGGATCTAGTTACCAAAGAAATTACGACTAAGACCCGCAAACTTCGCGAGGACCCAAAGGAAGCGCTCCTCCAAGATTTGGCCCACACCCTTTCAGTAAAGAAAGAAAAATATGCATCAGGGTACATTATCAAAGGGAAAATTGGGAATACCACCACGACCATACGACCAGATCCTCATCCCGAATCGACCACAGTTGACGGATATGTAGGGAATTCTGGGTCAACGTTTTCGACCGTACGCGATGCAAGTACCGGAGATGAAGTGACCGACAGCACGACAAGTAACAACATAGAAGTGACCTCGCTTTCAGGGGCCACATATTATATAAAGCGTGGCGCCTTTCTTTTTGACGATGGAGATGCCATAGGATCCGACGATGTTACCTCCGCAACACTTACATTCTATGGGAATGGAGACGGTATAAATAACGCGGATACAGTGAATATGGTTGTTGTTGCATCTACACCAGCGAGCGACACAGCACTTGGCACGGCAGATTTTGATCAGTTTGGTACAACCCAGTATGGTTCAATGGCGCACTCGAGCTGGGTAACCACGGGCGGTACAGCAAATGATATAACGATAAATGGTACCGGGATTTCCGCGATTGAGAGTGCGGCAACCGGTAGCGGAATTATAAAGTTTGGGGTAAGGACTTCCATTGATGTTAATAACTCTGCACCAACAGGATTTAATAATATTACTTCCTACCACGCAGACCAAACGGGAACGACAAATGATCCGAAACTAGTCGTAGAACATTCAGCGGCCGCTCCGGTGCTTTCCGGTCTTCAATCGTCGAACATTACCGCAAGTACGGCACAAATTACCTGGACGACTGATCTCTCCTCTACTAGCGGAGTGCATTATGACACCACGGCTGGTGTTACGGTTGCTGATTCGAGTGTCTACGATGGCACCGCAACGACGAGCCATACAATTAACTTGTCCAGCCTCTCTCCGGGCACCACGTATTACTTTTTTGCTTCTTCAACGCAAAGTAGCGGCGCAACAGGCACTTCTACGGAATCCTCATTCACAACCACTGCCTTTGATTTTATGAATATCCATGCCGCAAACACTGGTTCTGGCTGGACAGACATCAAATGGACGACCTCTGTAAACTCAAACAGCAAGGTGTGGTACAGCCTCATTTCCCCGATTTCAGCAACCAATTTTACCGAAGTGGCAAGTACAAGCGCGAATACCACGAGTCACTCACTCTACCTATCAGGACTTCTCCACAACGCAGTATATTACTACACCGTCACATCGGTGAATGGCACTGGTGGCATAGCGACAAGCACTGAGAAGCAATTCAATACAACCTCCACGGCGCTGTGTACTGACTAGGACATGACATCCCCATACTCAAAAACAATCCTTAGTGGTATTGCCCTGTTTTTTCTCTTAGTGAGCACACCACTCTCCGTCTTTGCCGATGCGGATTTTAACGCAAAGTTTTTCGTTACGGCCGATAACGTCCTTCGCCCAAGCGTTAGCGCAAGTGAGTCATCGGGCGCCTTGATTCACACGATTCCGCTCTCTATTCCACCAGGAAGAAATGGTCTGCAACCTGAAGTTGCCCTAGAGTACAACAACCAGAGAAATAACAACACGAACATTGTGGGTTATGGCTGGGACATCCCCATTCCTTCCATTGAGCGGGTAAATAAGACGGGAACAGAGAATCTCTACACAGCTCGCCATTTCACGTCGTCCTTTGACGGTGAACTGGCTTTTGTCGCCTCAACAACGGTAACGGAAGATTATGGACCACGTTTTTCCAATGAACGCAGTTATGACTACACATTTTTTGACACCGATGACGCATGGCAAGCGGTAGATGCATTTGGCACCATATATACCTTTGGCTCGACGACCGCCGCTCGCCAAAGCAACCCAGCTGACAGCACGAAAATTTTCAAATGGATGCTGCAGGAGGTCCGCGACAAAAACAACAACTACATTACCTATACCTATACGAAAGACAACGGACAGATTTACCCCGCAACCATTACCTATACCGGAAATGGTACAACGGCAGGCGATTTTGAAATCTCATTTGGCACAGAGTCGCGCCTAGATTACCTTGCTTCGTACAACGCCGCCTTTTCTGTAGAGTCTCGGTATCGTATCAATCAAATACTCGTCAAAATTGACGGTGTGTGGGTGCGGAAATACGACCTTGCGTATACGACGGGAGTAAATGGTAGCCGCTCCCTTTTAAGCTCCATTACCGAAACAGGAAAAGACAAAGACGGAAATACTGTGGTACTTCCCGCCATATCGTTTACCTATGAGTCAACGAGCCCAACATGGACAATTGACGCGGCGTGGGATGCGCCGACTGATTTCATACGTACAGTTAACGGAGGCGATGTAGGTGTTCGTTTTGCGGAGATGAATGGTGATGGGCTTATCGATATCGTTAAATCTCACGGTCCTACAACGGGAGCGTGTGACCAACAAGCGACGTATTTTAATATCGGAGCAGGGTGGGCGAACTCGGGCCACAACATTCCCGAATGTTTCGCGATACCAAATGCAGGCCTTGATGACACAGGAGCCCGCATGGGGGATTTTAACGGTGATGGCATCACTGATCTCGCAAAAGTGAGATATAACTCCGGCGAGGCATCCACGACGGAAAACTTTTATCTCAATTTATACAACAAAGGTCTCGGCTTTGAAGATCACAACATTTGGAATGCGCCGGGGTACTTCTATAGTACTGGAAGCGGGTACTCCGATGCGTTTTTGTTGGATGCAAATACCGATGGACAAGAAGATTTTATCTTGAGTGGTGGCGTATATCTTTTTAGTGCCACCACCACGGGCTGGGATGCTGACGCTAACCTCTACGGTGGAATCGGCACTCAATCCCAAGACCCCGGAGGCCAAACGCTCGTAGACTTGAATAGCGATGGGCTCATTGACCGCATTGTCGCTGCGTACGATGACAGTCCTTCTGAAAATGTAAAAAAAGCGTATGTTAATAATGGAACTGGTTTTACAGAAGTTTCTTCCTCGACAATACCTGTGTATTTTTATGAAAATGGCAGCACAGACCTTGGTGTTCGTGTTACCGACGTAAATAACGACGGGTTGCCGGATATTATTAAAGGGCACAAAACACTCGGAGGAAGCAGTGTGTATGAAGTATACAAAAATGTGAGCACCTCCTCACCTAACTGGATCTATGATTCTGCGCTCTCTTCCGCGTTGCCCGATATTTACTTCACTCACTACTACAATAGTATCAACCGAGACGGCGGTTGGCGAGCTACGGATGCAAACGGCGACGGGCTTACCGATTTTGTCGGTACATACTATTATGCCGATCCGAGCGGAGAAATTCGTGTCGAGACCTACATCAATGACGGCAATCGCAATGACATTCTCACGCAAGTTACGACTGCGCAAGGGGGCACCATTTCCTTTACATACAAATCGTCGGTTGAGTACAAAGACGGTGGGGGACATGTCTTGAATACGGAAATGCCCGCGCCCATCCAGACGGTGCAAACAATTACAAGGAACGATGGCTTTGGCACACCGACAACTGAAACGCGTGAATACGCCGGCGCCTTTTACTATTTCAGCGGCGCGGACGACAGGCAGTTCGCGGGATTCCATATTGCGACTTCCACAGACGGAGCGGGTACAAAAACAATCACCTACTTCCACCAAGGCACGACCACAAACTCCGTGCTCGGTGAGTACGACGATCATATCGCAAAAGCGGGCAAACCGTATCGCATTGAAGTGAAAAACAGCGCGGGCGCCTTGATGAAGAAGACCATCAACAAATGGGACCGGTATGAAGAGGGGCAAGGCAGGAATTTCGTCAAACTGATCCAGTCAATCACGTTTGACTACGACGGTGACTCCGACCACAAAGACATGGCGGAAACGTACGTCTACAACAATACCTCTCGCAACCTCTCGCAAAAATCGCTCTGGGGGGAGGTTGTGGGCGCGGACGCGGGCACGTTTACGGATTCGGGCACTGACAAGAGTGTCTTCTCATACGCGTATGCCACGTCAACCGATATTACCGGGCTCCCGTATGAAGAAATGCTCACTAACTATGCCTCGACAACGCTAAGTCAAAAACTTTTTTACTACGATTCACTAGGGTTGGGGAGCGTTCAAAAAGGTAACCAGACCAAGCGCGAAGAATGGGAAACGGGCTCGACCTACATTGATTTTGAAAAGACCTTCAACACCTATGGTCTCGTCACAGAAGAGAAGGATCCTCGTGATAAGGCGACAACATTTGTGTATGAAGCGAAAAACATTCATGTTGCCACCACCACGAACCCCGATGGCCACATTACCGAGCGCTACCTCGACTATTCGTCCGGGAAAGTGCAGAAGTTTGTTGACCCGAACGGACGATCATTTGAAACGACTTTTGACGGCCTTGACCGTGTGACAGTAGAAAAGATCCCAGATGTCGCATCTCCTTCGAGTTTGGTTAACAAAAAGACCATTGCCTATACCGACACCGTAGGTTCAAGGAAGACACTCGAAACCAACTATCTAAACTCCGCCACCTCGACAGAACTGTATACCTATCTCGATGGCTTCGACCGCAAGCTGCAGACGCGTAAAGAAGCGGAAGATGGAAACACCTACGCTGTCCGCGATTTTGAATACAACCTCGTAGGCCTCTTGAAGCGCGAATCGCTTCCCTACTTTGGCATTGGTTCCTCACGTGCCGCCTCCACCAGCGACTCGACGTTCTACACGACCTACACCTACGATGCGCTTAAGCGTAGTACTAACGAATTAAACGCCGTCGGTTCGACGACCAGGGCGTATGATGACTGGACGACGACCGTCATAGACGCGCTTAACAATACGAAGCAATTCACGAATGACGCATTCGGGAACCTCAAAACCGTGATAGAGCATGACGACGGGAGCCAGTACACCACCACCTATGAATACAATGCGCGGAACGACCTCACCAAGATTACCGATTCGCTTGGAAACTTGCGCAACTTCACCTACGACAACCTCTCCCGCCTCACCAAGTCAGAGGACTTGCATGATGCGGCGGACACCGGCTTTGCATCAACAACACTTCTCTACGATGCGGCAGGGAACGTCACGACAAAGATAGACGGCAAAAACCAGACGGTGAACTTCACCTACGACGACATTAACCGAGTATTGACCGAGAACTACACACTCGAGGCGGGGACCGAAGTCGCTTTCGCGTACGACACCTGTCCCGAGGGCATCGGGCGCCTCTGCTCTGCCACTACGACCGCGGCCGCGGCAAACTTTGTCTATGATGCGCTGGGGAACATAGCAAGCGAGGAGAAGACAATCAATAGCACGCGCTATCTGACCTCCTTTGCCTACGATCGGCAGGGGAATATGACGAGTATCGTCTACCCCGACGCCGCAACCGCCTCGTATCGCTTTAACGCCGCGGGGCTCCTTGAGTCAGTGGACCTTCTCCCGACCTCGACCTCAACCCTTTCGCGTTTCGTTCTCCACAACGCAAACTACAACCCCGGAGAGAGCGTCACCGCGCGTCACTTTGGTAACGGCGACACGTCGCTGTATGACTACGACGAGCACGCGCTGTACCGGCTCTCCACCATCACGACTCTTGTTGGCACCACGACACCCTTTAGCGGGAAAAACCCTGTTCTTACCATGGGTTCGACAAACGTCCAACAAGACGGCGCTGACCTTGTGGGGAACCTCATTAACCTCATGGGGACGGCCACAACCTCGACCGTCACCGTCGGTTTCCGCTACGGGCTTCTCCTTGATAATGATGACCCTTGGACCGCGACGACAACGACCATGGCCGCGACCTCAACGGGGCCGTTCTCCATCTCCCTCTTAGGCCTCCAGGACTTCAAGGACTATAGTTTTCAGGCATTCATGTCGACTTCGTCCACCGCTGTCTACTACGGCGACCGCTACCGCTTCTACACGGGCGACCTCACCATGTCTATGCCGACGTATAAGGGAGACCAGAGGGCGTGGCCACTTCGGACGTATGACGCGGATGGCACACATGCCTCCACAACTGTCGGCGGCCCTTCGCTTGCCACTACAACACCGGCAAAGTATCTCAAACTCTACAACTTCGGCTCGACCTCTACTCCGCAATACCAAGCCGGCTACTGGATCTCTGACCCCTGGGACCTTTCTCCCATCACGAACGTTGAAGACAGCTTCATTGAGTATTGTGTCTGCGCCAGAAACGGCGCCGACGTAAAGGTAAAGACCCTCATCACCTCGTCCACCACAACCCCGGCGGCGAGCGACTTCACCACCGCCATTGCGACGTCAACCACGTCAATCCCGGGTGTTACGGCAGGTTCCAATCTCTACGGCAAGTTCCTGTGGCTCAAGGTCGAGCTGACACCGTCCTACTCCGCAACCGGCACACCGTGTCTCTGTAGGATTAACGTGGCAATAAACAACGTAGGAACGACGACGGCGGCGCACAACGCACTGCAAGCGCTGACGTATACCTACGACACTGCCGGCAACATTACCCAAGTCAAAGACCTCTCCGGCTTCGGTGGGGGAAAGGTGGTGAACTACACCTACGACGATCTCTACCGGCTCCTCACGGCCTCAACGACCGTCCCTGTTGATGGCGGTTACCGACAAACATTCACCTACGACCGTATTGGGAACATAGCGACAACTTCCAGGTTGGGGGACTACACCTACGCCGAGACGAACTATGCGAATCCGCATGCGGCGACTTCGATTGGCGGAGTAAGTGTAACCTACGACAACAACGGGAATGTGATCTTCTTCGGTTCAGATATTTATGGTTGGAATTACAGAGACAGGATGGCGTCGTCGACGGTGGGAGGTATAACGACGTTCTATGGGTATGATTTCCAGAATGACAGGGTCACCAAAGGAAATGGGACAGCGACGACGACGTACGTGGGTAGCTATTACACGGTGGCTTCTGCAACAACCACCAAACATATCTTTGATACCAGCGGGACATTGCTCGCCACTGTCGAAGGAAATGGCACTGCAACCTCAACCAATTTCTCACACGCTGATCACTTAAACTCAACGACGATTACAACCGATGAAGATGGTGATGTCACACAAGCATTAGATTACTATCCTTACGGATCTGAAAGAGTTTCTACTGGCTCCAATGCAACCGACCGGCATTACATAGGAGAGCGCTTTGACACTGAAACTTCGTTGAATTATTTGAACGCACGATATTATCAAAACTCAAGAGGTCAGTTTATGAGCCAGGATCCAGTAGCGCGAGATGTTGCGATGATGAAACCGATGTTGGAATATATTCTGACGGTTAATAAAAAACCGGGAGAAATTAACAGAGAGGCAGTACTTTCAAATCCGCAACTCTTAAATTCATATAGTTATTCTGGGAATAATCCGATAACTATGAGTGACCCCAGCGGTGAAGTTGTTGCTCAGATTGCCCAGAGGGTCCTTCAATTCTTACTGTCACCTGCTACTAGAGAAGCAGCTCGGAAAATAATAAGCGGTACCTCAAATCTGTTAACAGTAAAAGATGTTGTTGAGGGTTACAAGTCAGATTTTGATGATAATTCTAAGGGTGTATTAGGGCTTGATGCGGCAGTTGAATTTGCGAAAACTCAAGTTAATAAATACCAAAGAACACTTTTTGATGTTGGACAAATATTGATCAGTGTCTTTGAGGGGCAGGTACAGATACCACAGCAAGCACCAATGACAGATCCAACAAAACAAACCTACACAACACCAAGTGGCGCTGTTGTAGATTGGCATGGTAATATTATTACAGCACCATCGTCAGATAATAACGAAGATAATGAAGAAGAATAATCATTCAAAATATTTGTACAAATACAAACCAAAGATAATATGACAAGTATAATCTTCGAAATCTTCCTAATCCTCATTGGAAGCTACCTAATATACCAGGGTGTTGTTCGAATGGTGTCAAAAAAACACTTTTTGAGGGGGGAGCAAATGCCCGGTACAAATATCGATAAAGAATACGAGAGTATCTCTAAACAAGAAATTAACACCGAAAGATATGTAAGAACTATAGGATGGATAGTGGTTGGTGTTGCGTTCATAGCAGCAGCAATATATTCACTCATTAGTTAGAGATAATCGTGACTGTTCCCAATTCCATAAGTAAAAATAATATGCCCAAAAATATTGTGATATTTTCTGACGGTACGGGGCAGAAAGGTGGCAAGGGACCGAGTACAAATATTTATAAGCTATTCAATATAATTGAAAATTCTACCTCACGACAGGTTTCATTCTATGATCCAGGATTAGGTACTAACTGGGGGCAAAGGGTTGCTGGCAACGTTGTCGGTGCGGGTATGTCAAAAAACATTTTGGATTGCTACACATTTATTTCCAAAAACTTTAAAGAAGGTGACCAGATCTATTTGTTTGGTTTTAGTCGTGGTGCCGCGACAGTTCGCAGCCTATCAAGTTTTATTCACTACTTTGGCATAATACCCGAATCTCGCCCTAATCTGGTAGAGAAAGCTTATGAAATCTATGAATATGAAGACGAATCTAAGCGTAAAATCGAAGTAAAAAAGTTTCTATCCACACAACACACAATACGGACAAGAATTAAATTTCTCGGTTGCTATGATACCGTTGATGCGCTGGGTCTACCAGATGAATTGACTGACCTAAAAACTACACTAGTTAATGTATTTATTGAGATGATTATTAAGGCGAAAGCCAGATTTCAGAAAAAATCTCTTGGTAGTATCTACGGACTTCAGTATAAATTCCATGATTTTAAATTGAGTGAATCTGTTGAAAATGCCTATCAGGCATTAGCAATTGATGATGAACGAAAAACTTTTCATCCTATTTTGTGGGACCCAGATGTTTTGCCACACCAAACCATTAAGCAAGTATGGTTCTGTGGAATGCATACCGATGTTGGTGGTGGTTATGATGAACAGGAATTATCAGACATTCCGCTTGTCTGGATGAAGAAGAAGGCTGTTAATCACGGTCTTCATATAAATCCTGAAAATTCTCTTTCTATTAACGGCGACGTGAATGGTTATATGCACAATTCACGTAATGGTTTGGTTAACTCATCTTATCACAAGAAACAACGTTCTTGGGATTCAAATAGAAAAGATAAACCCGTTGTTCATAAAAGTGTCTTGCAGCGCAATAAAAATGTGAACAATAATGATAATCCTCCTTATAAACCCTGGATACTGGATCTTGAATATGAGATTGAACAATGACGCACGACAAATCATTTAGCTCGGCCGACGCAAAAAAGCACACGTGTTTCAAATTTCATCTCCTGCATGCCCTAAGTGGGGGAAACGAGGAAGGCCGAACTCACGAAATAATAAAAAAACCATTTCAAGTTCCCTCCGATAAAAAGTATTTTTAGTATCTTATTATAGACTTAGCCGGCTCTACGCTTTCGTCTGGTTTCCATTACCTTACTTGAAGTCTCAGAGAATACCGCTCTCCATGTTGCGCGTTTCTTCGGCCAATTTAAAGCATTTTTACGTCCTGTTTTTGATCGTATTGCTTTTCTATCAATCTCATCCTCTATCCGAAAGGACAATGGGGTATTTTCTGGCGCATTTTTAGCAGGGACAGAACCAATGATGGTCACTCTATCACGGTTAAAAATTATCTTCTCAATATGGTCGCGTAGAAATTTTCGCTTCGTGTCGAAATCATTACAGGTTACAAATTCCATTCGTGCATTTGCGCAGAATTGTTGGATACTTTTTTCAGCGAAGCCGCTTTGGGTATATACCGCGTTAGTAAGCTCTCTTTTTTTGTCTGTGAGCCGATTAAGCTCAGTATCAAGCGCTTGGTTTCTCTTTATATACTTTTCAGTTCCTATGCGTCCGTGTGCATAGTTATCAATTATTTGTCGTCTTTGATTGTCGAGTAGCTTTGCTCGCCGTGCAATACGTGCGATTTCTCGTGCGGCATTTACATCTGGTTCATGCCCGCCTCGTTCCATACAGAGAGAAAGTTTTTTAGGATCCAGCATAATATTTTGGATCATCACCATGATCTTGTCATCAAGGATGTGAGTTGAAATTCGAGGGTTGCGACAACGTTTAAGTTTGGAGATATCATGCTGTGCAAGACTAGACCCTGAATTGCATCGGTATGCGGCCCAGTGGACCACTCGCAGTTCTCCTGTTTGAAGCTTTCTTTTCTCATACCAGCGACATGAACAGTACCTACGGCCGCATTCCCCACATACTACTAACCCACGCAAGAGAAATATAACATCAGGTTGGCAGTATCGTTCGCGAGATTTTTTAATCCTCTCCTGTGCTTTATCGAAAAGATCTTGCGATACAATCGTAGGTACTTTTACAGCGATCCATTCCGATTGGTCACGATAAACGATCTTCCAATTCTTTTTGCGTGTTCCGTCTGCGGTTTTTTCTCGAGTACGTGTGTTGAAATAACGCGTACCAATATATGTCTTGTTTTGAAGCATCCGAATTAATATTTCTCTATTCCACAAATTCTTTCCCCTACAAGTACGAATATTTTTTTGCTCGAGCGAACGTGAGATTGCACAAACACCCTTCAAATTGTTTGCATACTGTTCAAATATATAACGCACTGTTTTAGCTTGTTCTTCGTTTATGACAAGCGCTGGAGGACTGGTTGGAGTCTTGCGCATGTAATCATACCCGTACGTTCCCCGGCCTTGAGAGACAAGCTGGCCTTGGCGTAGACGATGTAACCACCCTCGTCGCGTTCGTTCCATGATTTTTGCTCGCTCGAATTGAGAGACAGCTCCAAGCACCGTAAGAGAGAACTCATTTTCAGGATTTTTCTCATAATCTATTCCGTTGATAACGATTTGTTTTTTGTTGTTGATAAGTTCACTAATGATAATATTTTGGTGCATTACATCTCGCGCTATACGATCGGTTGAATGAAAGTAGACAGCATCAAAGCTATCTGTCTTGAGTGCCGCACGTAGCTCATCAAGAGCGGGTCGATCAAGATATGCTCCACTGTGTCCATTATCAACATATTCTTTAACGAGAACATTTCCAGCCACTTGTATCTGTTTTTTTAGTTCAGCGATTTGGCTCTCAATTGTTTTTTCTTTTTCTTGAAGCGCCGTGCTCACACGGGCGTATAATGCCGCTTTTCTCATATATCAACATCAATGACGCCCTGGCTGGGGAAGTCCAGATCTAGCTGTTGGTAACTCATAGGCCCTTCATTTTTCTCAAAAAAGTGCTAACATACTGGATATTTCCATGAAGCTACTCAAGTTCAAAATCACGGACTTTAGGTCTATTGCCGACTCCGGTGATGTCGAGCTTGCCTCAGATGTCACCGTATTGGCTGGCAAAAACGAGGCCGGGAAGACCGTTTTGCTCAAGGCGCTAGAGACGTTTAATCGTGGGGAAGAAACCAACCTCGACGAGGATGATCTTCCAATGGGGGCGGAAGGAATTGAACCTGATATCACTCTTACTTTCAAACTCGAAAAAGATGACCTTGCCGAGTTGCTAAATGGACTCCGGTTACCGACCGGAATCAGTAAAGAAGCACTTTTGGCTACGCCATTTTCGATAACAAAACATTTCGATAATTCTTATACGTTCGATAGTATCAATGGTTCTGTAATCGATCTCCTGCTCACGAACAAAACAAAAAAAAGACGTCAGTGCATTGAAAAACTTAGCGATGGTTTTATCGTACTCAAGGCAGCGTTCGACGAGAAACCTATTGCAAACTATCCGCTTAAGGATTTACAAAAGATTACTATTCAAGATGCCGAGAAACTGCGAACAATTTTCTTACCACAAATTGAAGCAGCTTTAGCACAACTGTCTGTTGAACAGCAGACGAAGGGTAAAGATTTTAAAGCAAAAGTAGAAGCAGCCTTAGCTGAGTACGATCTGTTGGGAAAGGAACGTGAGGAAAATAAGGAAAAGATTTGGGAACTGGTACCCAACCTCGTCTACTTTGAAGCCTTTGATAAGGAAGATGCTCTGCCGTTTGAAATTAATCTTACCACCGCAAAAACACATACTAGCGTTAAGCGTTACTGCACTATTTCAGGTTTGGATCTCGAGAAACTTAGTGATACCAGCATCACAACACAAAACAAACTAGCTCATACCAAGAAGGCATCGGCAGTTCTAGAAGGGGATTTTAAAGGTAGCTGGCAGCAAGATAAAATCGACCTTCGTGTTGAGCTAAATGGCGACAAGCTCGTTTTTGCTTTCTACGAAAAGGGTAAAAAAGAACCCTTCAGAATGGAACAAAGGAGCAAGGGGTTGCAGTGGTTTCTAGCCTTCTATCTCTTGCTTAAGGCAGAAGCCAAAGATTATAAAAGCATCGTATTAATTGATGAGCCAGGCCTCTTTGTTCACGCACAGGCGCAGAACGATATCCTCGAGGTTCTTACAGATCTTTCGAAGGAAAATCAGATTGTTTTAACGACCCACTCTCCCTATCTGATTGATCCCGCCCGGCTTGATCGTATTCGTCTTGTCATTAAAGATTTCGACAAAAGAAAAAACCGTGGTACTAAGGTTTTTACTTTGACCTCTGATGCCGCCGCAGACCGCACTACGCTTATGCCCATAATTACTGCAATCGGCTTGGATGTTACCAAGCAATTGACGATTGCAGCTGATCACAATCTCATCCTGGAGGGTATTTCAGATTACTACTATCTTCAAGCCGCCTTGAAATTTGTTTCAGCATCTACAAGTAAAAAATTAGAAAAAGTCCATTTTATTCCGCTCAAAGGTGCTGATAATACCCCACCTATCGTGTCGTTGCTCATCGGATGGAAACTCGGTTTTCATGCTTTATTGGATAATGACGATAAGGGTAAGGAGATTAAAACTATTTTGCAGGAGAAGTTACTTTTAACAGACGAAAATATTTCGTTCGTTTCCGAAACAGATGGACATCAAGTTGAAGATTTAATTGCCAAATCAGACTTTAACAAATTTGTCCTTGAGAAAGATGAATCTTATCGATCGTCAGAGTTGAATTCCAGTGTAATACCGGACTCGAGTAAAGCACCCCTCTCGAGACAGTTTTATGAGAAAGTGTCTTCCGGGCAGATAGCTGTGTCGCAAGAGACAAAAGATAACTTTTCAAAACTTTTCTCTGTGATTGCTCAAAAAGCATTTTAGATGACCTGTTGGTAACTCAGGCTTCGCAAAGACCGATATCTAAGCTAAGGTTCCATGGACGCAACGGTCGATTTGCGTTAAAATGTTTTTACAACTGAATAACGATTCGGTGACCTAAACCCTCGGAGAAATCCGGTGGCATGGTCAAAAATCCCGCTAGAGAACAAAGGACTCCTGGTCAGAGTCACTCTAGCGGGTCATATGGGGAAACCTGTATGGGCGGGGCCGAAAGGTTCCGTTGCGATGGCCAGGAGCCTTTTGTTTAGGCTCACTCCGTCGCACTAAAACCCGCTAGAGTGCAATGAATTGGATAAAACAAAATCAAATAATCGTTGCCGCATTGATTGTCGCCGCGGCAATCGTCTCGTACGGATTACTCTGGAATAAGAGCGAAGTAGGCGACAGAGAACTGTTTAGCCTCAACGAAGAATGTGCCGCAAAAGCAAGAGAGCTTGCGGAACAGCAGTCCGGCAAAGATAATCTTGGCACGGCAGTTCTTCAGGTTCTGCACAGCACGTATGATGCGAAGCGAAAATCCTGCTTTGCAGAGATGGATGTTGCAGTAAAGATTGACGATATTCAGAGTCCCTACAAAGATTTTAGAGTGCGGAGAATTTACGATGTTCTTAAAGAGGATATCGTGAGCAGTTGGGCTTATGAAGGCGGCGAGCAGTGGGAGCCCGTTAATACGCTGGAGGATTACGGCAAACTCAAAAAAGAAATCTTCGGCCTTGAGATTTACGAATGATCCGGCGGTGTAGGCGCGTTCGAATTTTGATGACCGGATTTGTTTGATGGATCGTTGCCGTCATTTTCAATAGATGTATCCTCACCCAGCATCTCGAATCTCTCAAACATCCAGTCCTCGATCTTGTGGGCATCCTTTTCCATTCGTTCGTCAACCTCGTCTGCCCCGATATTTTTCAGGATACCGCCATAAACGACTTCGTACCCTCGTCGATCGCGCCTAGAGTCCCTGTGTCTTTCTTCTGTACTTTTCACTTCGCAGATATGACAGTGTTCGTGAATTTGCTTTTTCGAGTATTTCGGATGGTTATGGGAAAGCCAATATCTCTGGGATGCCCCATCGCCATTTTTTGCTTTTCGAATAAGTTGCGACTCGATAACATCATTGACGAAAAACCGTCCGGCCTCAAGCGCGTGGTCGGCAGCGCGGGAAAAAACGACGTCATTGGTTCTCCATCGGTAATACGTTGCGCGGGATACCCCCGTGCGTTCGCATGCTATCTGAGGAATCGGGGTAATCTGCAATTGCCGGACGATCTGGCGCATCTTTAATTCCCGCTTCGGCGGCTGCCGCAACGGCATTTTGTTTGGAGATGTGCGTTCCGGTTTTGCCATGATGCGTTGCTAAGTTATTTTCCTCGCTTTCTTCCCGGTATGCTTTTCCCAGCGAGCGATAATGACCTCGGCGTACGTGGGAACTTTTTCCATGACGTAACAGCGCCGTCCGAGTGATACAGAGGCGATGAGCGTCGATCCGGAACCGCCAAACGGTTCTAGCACAAGATCTCCGCGCTTCGTAAGCACCTTGATGTAGGGAATCAGTATCTCGACTGGTTTCGTTCCGAAGATGATTCCTTGTCCTGAATTCTTCTCATCCGAAGCAATGTGTTCGACGAAATCCGTAGGGCAATACTCTTTGCCCTTTCCATAGCTTTCCCAGTGAGGTTTTCCCCCGGTCGCGAAAATGGCAGTTTCGTATTCGTTCTGGAACAACTCATCTTCGGGTTCTTGGTTCAAGGCGACATCTCCCGATGTCCCAACCAACGCGACATCATGCTTGTTGAACAGTCTGTGCTTAGCGGCGAATCCCTGTACTCGGTTCGGAATGTGCCAAACAATTGTATTGCGGTATTTCCAGTACTTTTCCAATGCCTCCCAAATGGTTTTGAGATTCTTCGGATTCTCGAACGTAACGATGGAGAAGTTTTCTTTTTGGACTTCGGCAATGTTCGCCATCCAAAGGTCGGTAAAGTTTTCCGGCAACACATCTGTTTCAAGATATTTTCGATCGCGCTTGTAACCAAATCCTTCCGTCGCTTTCCCGTGCCGTTTTTTGCCCTTTGTGTAGTCGAGAATATATGGGGGGTCAGTAAAGCACAGGTCAGACCTCTCGCCGTTCATGAGCGTTAAGATATCTTCTTTGATTGTTGAGTCGCCGCACATGAGGCGCGACCCATCGAGATCGAAGATGTCACCCTTCTGCATGGTCACTTCTTCGATGCCTATTTTCTCGAGCTCGTGCTTGAGATCGAACGTTTCCGGCTCTGGGTCGAGGTCTGCGAATACGTCGTCGAGTTCTTCGGATGAGAATCCGATATCTTTGAGGAGTGCTTCGTCGAATGCGGCGAGAAGATCCAAATCCCACTCGCCAGTATTCTTGTTCAGTCGGATCGTTAGCTCGCGTTCCTTTTCGAGATCTTCTATTTTTACGAATACGACGGGTACTTCCGTAAAACCGAGTTCCTTTGCTACGCTTAATCGAAAGTTTCCACCGATAACGACATTTTCCCGTCCTGTGGCGCTGTTGCAGATGATCGGGTCTACCAATCCGAAACGACGGATGCTTTCGCGAAGCGTTGATGTTTTGTCTTCCGCCCAACGGCGAGGATTGTGCTCGCTGGGCTTGAGGAGATCAATTGAGACATGCTCAATTTTTAAGTCTAAGTGTTTTGTTTTCATGGTTGCTTTGTGGCTAATTTTTAATTAGCATCCATGAAAGCTTTTTTTGAGTGTATCGACCACCAATCAAAAAAGCAGTCATTGCCTATGACTACCCGTGATCACATGACATTGAAAAAGCGGGTAAGCCAAAGAAGGCTTTAACCGCTTTCGGCGGAGGAATGATGCCATTCCTTCCACTCAGAGAGTCTCTTACGGATTCATGTGAGGTTACTCACATATATCCAAGTGTATTTATATATTAACACATATTTGTAGTCGTCAAAGAAGAATAATCCACAGGTAAGACGCGATACTACATCAAAATGCCACTGTGGTGTCGCATTTGTCTCATTTTGGTACAATTGAAAGCATACTATGCTACGAACTCTCTTACTACTCCTCGCTTTTTTCCTGATAAGCATCCCACTTTCTGTGGGAGCTCAAGAAGAAGCCCTTGAGACACAGGTGGAATTTCCCACCTACCTTTACCTCACCGAAACCAGCCAAATTCTTGCATTAACCCCATTAACGACAGAATTGGCGATAGGGTGTATTGGAGACCCTATCGATACAAAGGAGACGGAAGGTACCCAAGAGACCTCCCAAGGTCTTGAATGTTTTGTCATAACTCCCGAAGGTATCTCTCCCGTGCTTTTTGAAAACGAAGGTGGCGGTGATGCAGTGTCTGGCTACGTGGGTAGCTATTACACGGTGGCTTCTGCAACGACTACCAAACATGTGTTTGATAACCGAGGTGTATTACTAGCTACCGTCGACGGAAACGGAAGTGCGACAACAACGAGCTTTGCGCACAACGATCACCTTGGAAGCGTGACCGTGACTACAGACGAAGACGGCGACGTTCTTTCCGCGAGAGATTATCATCCTTTTGGTAGCGAAAGAGTTTCAACTGGCGACCCACTTGAGCGTGCTTTTATCGGAGAACGACTTGATACAGAGACAGAGCTCAATTATTTGAACTCACGCTACTATCGAAGTCTGCAAGGACAGTTCTTAAGTCAAGATCCAATATTCTGGGGTAATCCGGCAAATCAAAACCTTGAAAATCCACAGAGTTTAAATTCATACTCGTATGGGGAAAATAACCCTATAAATAAAAGTGATCCTACTGGCAAATGCCCGCAATGTATAATAGGTGCGGGAGCAGGGATGCTAGGCCAATATGGCTATGATGTATATAACAACATTAGTGCAAATGGCTTCAGTGCCAGTGCGTTTTATAGTGGTCTATCCAGTCCAGAAACTTATGCGGTGCGTGCAATACAAGGTGCAATTGTTGGAGGCACGGGCGGTTTAGCGGCGGCGTACGGAATTACTGCTCAAATTGGGGCTGTTGGCCTTGCCTCAGGTCTAACTGGCGCAGGAGGCAACTATGCGCTTGGCGAAGTAGTTTCATGGCAATCATTTGCCGCAGACACCGTAATCGGAGGTCTTACGTTTGGAGCGGGAAAACTTGTGCCAGGGGTTCCAGGACGTTTACCAGACTTTGGAACGAATGCATGGCTTTACGGAAAACATACACAACAAAGTGCTCTGCAACTTGGTATTGGAGGAATTTCAGATTACACAAGTCAGCTAATAGGTAGCCACAATTTTACGTCTACTTCTCAAGATGCCGCTAAGGCTATAGGCGTGGGGAATACCGGAAGTGGAAATTTTGTTGGTACTTATAACTTTGGACCCGGAGCTGGAACATATGATTTTGGTAAAGATGAGTGGGTATCTGGCGGGCAGTCAACGCCGGCAACTAGTAAATAGAAATTATATGAGCACAAACATCAAAGTTTATAAAGCAAATAAATACTATACTATCGCGCTACTGTTCGTTCCAATTTTCTTAGGAGTAGTTTTTCTACTGGGAGATAATCCAATGACAACAGAAAAATGGATTGGATTTTCGATTCTTTCAGGAATGGCGATTTTGATCGCCCTGATTCCTTTTGCAGGGAAACTAGAAGTTGGAAGCAACTATGCGAGAACTTATTTTTTGAATTTTCCTGTCACTACCATACAGATTTCTGACGTACAAGCAATCCAGTATGGAAAACTTTTTCGTGGCGGTTTGGGTTATGGGAATGGTCTTAATATACGGTTTGTAGTTAACGGGAAAAGTAAATTTACTAGTATTGGGGAAAATCTGTACGGAATAGAAGCCATAGCTCACGTAAGCAGAGTACTCGGAGTAGGAAAAATCTCTTCGACAAATGAGATAGCCATAACGAAAGCTTTGCAAAAAGAATCAGACATAAAAAGCTCTCGTGGTTACTTAGTTGCAAATAAGCATAAGCTCATAGGGAGCGGAGCAATATTATTAAGCACAGTGCTCTTTTTCGTCGGATTATTTGCAGCCGAAGGGAATTCTTCTTCATCAATCAAATTCTTAATTCCTGTCAGTATAGTTTTGTTGATATTTTCTATGGGATATACAATCGTCAAGACAAAATAATAAGAAGATAGGTCATGCGAAATGAGTGCTTGAACGAGGAATGAGATAAAAAGTATCCAAGAATAATGGGGACAGTCACGATTCTTTTCTGCAAATCATGATATAATTATTGAATGCCACGATTAGCTCGCGTCGACGTTGGTAATGAGGTCTATCACGTCATCAATCGCGCAAACGGTCGTATGCAGATCTTCGACGCCCCCGAAGACTATCGACGGTTTGAGAAACTTATGCTCGATGCCAAGGAGCTTATCGACATGCGCATTCTTGCGTACACAGTTATGCCGTAAAAGAAATGGGGACAGTCACGATTTAATCTAAAGTTTCGTGATGTATTTTTTTCTCCTCGTCCCTCGCGTAACAAACTTAAAAAGAGACGCGTAAGACGTCTCTTTTTAAGTTTTGAAAGTGTGGTATAGTATGCTCTTATGTCTCTCTCAATAGGAATTGTAGGTTTGCCGAATGTGGGGAAGTCCACACTCTTTAATGCATTGACGGGGCGAAGTGTGCCTGCGGAGAATTATCCGTTTTGCACTATTGACCCGTCTGTGGGTATTGTGCCTGTCCCCGATCCACGGCTCAACCAATTGTCTGCGCTTTCCAACTCTGCAAAAACTATCCCCGCGGTTGTTGAATTCACTGACATCGCTGGTCTCGTCGCTGGTGCCTCGAAAGGCGAAGGGCTCGGTAATAAGTTTCTCCAAAACATTCGTGAAGTAGACGCCATTGCAGAGGTGGTTCGGATTTTCGAAGACCCAGATATTGTGCACACCTCCGGAGAGGTGAACCCACTTCGTGATATTGAAGTCATTAACCTCGAGCTCATCCTCGCTGATTACGAAGTTGTTTCGAAACGTCGAGCAGGTTTAGAGAAAGAAAAACGAGCAGGGAAAAAAGAAGCAGTCGCTTTAGACGAAGTACTACAGAAGTTGGAAGCAGCATTTGATGGCGGGAAACTTGCGCAAAATGTTGCTCTTTCGGAAGACGAACTCATATTGGTGCAATCCTTGAACCTCCTCACCATGAAGCCGATACTCTACTGCTTTAACCGTAAGTCAGATCAAGCAGAGCTTCCTGACGAAGTCGTGGATTTTGTAAACAAGACAGGAGCCAAGTGGGTTTCGTTTGATGTGGCGCTCGAGCGGGGCATTGCGGAATTCAGTGAGACAGAAAAGACAATTGCTCGGCAGGAATTCGGCGTCTCCGAAGAGGGGCTCGACCTCTTGATCCGCAAAAGCTACGAGCTTTTGAACCTCATCACCTTTTTTACCACTGGAGCCGATGAGACGAGGGGGTGGACGATAAAGCGTGACTCAACTGCACCCCAAGCTGGGCGCGCCATCCACACCGACTTCCACGACAAGTTTATACGCGCGGAGGTGGTGAGCTCGGCAGATCTCCTTTCTTCTGGTTCGTACCCGGTCGCAAGAGAAAAGGGCTTGGTAAGGACCGAGGGGAAAGACTATGTAGTGCAGGATGGGGACGTGATTGAGTTTAGAATATAACGTCTTAAAAACGGCATTGGCCTGTGGTATCATAGAGACAAATAGATAACACACAAACCTTATGTTACACCTCAAACCCCACGCCTTCCTCAAATGGGGGCTCGTCGCCGCCACTGTCATCGTACTCGACCTTTTCTTTGTCTTTGGCGTACAGCTCGTCTATGAAACGCCAGAGTACACCAACTTTTGTAAGCAAGAGCAGGTGCGCATTGTGCCGCAGAAAAAAGATGAATGTGTCGCCGTGGGCGGACAGTGGGTGGACGATCAGTTCCTGCAAAAAGGATTCCCGCGAGGCTATACAGAGCCAGCTCCTATTGAGGTTTTGAAGGAGGGGTACTGTGACCCCGAGTTTACGTGTCGGAAAGAATTCGAGGATGCACACCAGCTCTATAACAGGAACTCTTTCATAGTTTTGGTCATTCTTGGTACGGTAGCCCTCTTGGGGAGCTTCTTCCTCCGAATGTATGAAATTGTCTCCATCGGTTTCGGGCTCGGCGGTATCTTGACCTATATTGTCGCTTCTATGCGCTACTGGGCTGACATGCCCGACTATCTCCGTGTCGGGATCCTGGGGCTTGCACTCGCGGCGCTCGTCTACGCAGGTATTAGGTGGTTTGGTAAAAAGGAAGAGTAATGGCGGGTATGCGTCAGTACGACCATAAAAAAATAGAAAAGAAGTGGCAGGAAGCTTGGCGCAAAGAGAATCTCTACAAAACCGAGGAGGACCCCAAGAAGCCCAAGGCCTATGTGCTCGACATGTTTCCCTACCCCTCGGGGGAGGGGCTTCATGTGGGGCACCCGAAGGGCTATATTGCCTCCGACATCTATTCTCGCTTCAAGAAGATGAGCGGATACAACATATTGCATCCCATGGGGTGGGATGCTTTTGGTTTGCCCGCAGAAAACTATGCCATCAAGAACAAAATACACCCCAAAGTCGCAGTAGAAAAAAACATTGCGCACTTCAAAGAGCAGTTAGAGAAACTCGGACTTAACTATGACTGGGAGCGCGAGATAAATACAACCGACCCAAAGTACTACAAGTGGACACAGTGGATATTCCTCCAGCTTTGGAAGAAGGGGCTTGCCTACGAGTCCCACGAGCCGATTAACTGGTGCCCTTCATGCAAGACGGGGCTTGCTTTCGAGGATCTGGAGGCGGGTAAGTGTGAGCGCTGCGGGAGTGATGTAGAGCAGAGACCGATACGACAATGGGTGTTGAAGATTCGTGAGTACGCTGATCGACTGTTGGAAGATTTGAGCGACCTTGAGTGGCCAGAGCACATCAAGGAGTCACAACGAAACTGGATTGGCAGAAGCGAAGGAGCAGAAATAGAATTTAAGATTCAGAATTCAGAATTTGGAATAAAAGTTTTTACGACGAGGCCAGATACGCTTTTTGGTGCGACATATATGGTACTCTCGCCGGAGCATCCGTTGGTTACGAAGTTGGCATCGAGCATTTTGAATACAGAAGAGGTGAATGAATACGTAGCGCAAGCGAAGAGGAAAACAGACCTGGAGAGGACGGCGGGAGAAAAAGAAAAGACGGGAGTCGAGCTCAAGGGGGTCAAGGCTATAAACCCAGCGAACAAGGAGGCGTTGCCTGTGTGGATCGCTGATTATGTTCTCGCGCATTACGGCACGGGAGCCATTATGGCGGTACCCGCGCATGATGAGCGCGACTTTGCATTTGCGCAGAAATTTGGATTGCCTATACGCGAAGTCATAGAGCCTGTCTTTACCCAATCTACAGAGCCAGGGAAGGTGAAAGAGGGCTTGCCCTTTGACCACCGCGATGCGATCATCGCAATCGTGAAGCATTGGTCAGAAGAGAAGTATATGGCGCTCAAGTGGAAGCAGGTCGCTTGGGGTACCTTTATTACCGGAGGTATTGAGAAGGGGCAGACAGCGGAGAGCGCTGCGCGTGCGGAGATTGAAGAAGAAACAGGCTATCAGAGTCTCCGGTTGGTACACGATTTCGGTATAGTGCACGGGAAGTTCTATCATGTGCCCAAAAAGGTCAATCGTTTTGCTCACTCTCGAGTACTCCTCTTTCAGTTAGAAGGCGATGCTCGGGTAGATGTGACCGAGGAGGAACAAGCAAAGCACGAAGTCTTGTGGCTTACCCTCAATGAGCTTAAAACTTTTCTGACACCCGACTCGCACCAACATGCCCTCGAGATGCTCTGTAGCAACGGAGTCTGTGCATATACGGGCGGAGGCATACTCAAGAACTCGGGTACATTCGACAGTCTTTCAAGTGAAGAAGCGAAGTGGAGTATCACCGAATTTGTTGGCGGCGAAAGAAAAGTGGACTATAAACTGCGCGATTGGGTGTTCTCTCGCCAAAGGTATTGGGGTGAGCCGATTCCAATGATCCACTGTAGCAAGTGTGGTGTTGTGCCTGTCGCGGAGAAAGATCTGCCCGTGGTGCTTCCTGACGTAGTATCGTACGAACCAACAGGGACGGGGGAGTCTCCGCTTGCGGCAATCGAGGAATGGGTCAATGTTGCATGCCCTAATTGTGGAGGCAAGGGAAAGCGCGAGACAAATACTATGCCCCAGTGGGCCGGCTCTTCTTGGTATTACCTTCGCTTTATCGACCCTCACAATAACTCAGCACTTGTCGATAAAAAGAAAGAGGGATACTGGTCGCCGATCGATCTCTATGAAGGAGGAGTCGAGCATGCAACGCGTCACCTCATTTATGCACGCTTCTGGCACAAGTTTCTCTATGACATTGGTGTTGTGAACTATCGGGAGCCCTTCGGACGCCTGAAGGGTGTCGGACTTATTTATGGCGAAGACGGGCGCAAGATGTCGAAGCGGTGGGGGAATGTCGTGAATCCCGACGATGTGGTCTCGAACTATGGAGCAGATACACTACGCCTCTACGAAATGTTTATGGGGCCCTTTGAAGAGAGTAGTATGTGGAGTGCGGAAAGCATTATCGGGCCACGGAGGTTCCTGGAGAAGGTGTGGCGTCTGCAAGAAAAGGTGAACAAAGACGCTCTGCACACAGAAGAGATAGACATTCTGACACACAAGACAATAAAGAAAGTGACGACAGACATCGAGGCGTTTCGGTTTAACACCGCAGTATCAGCGATGATGGTTTTTGTAAACAGTCTTGAGACAATGGGGGAGGTGCCGCTCGCGACGTACACAACCCTTCTTCTTTTGCTTTACCCTTTTGCGCCGCACATCACCGAAGAGCTTTGGCACATGCTTGGAAATAAAAAATCTCTGTATACAGAGAGTTGGCCGAACCATGATGAAACAAAAATAAAAGAGGGAAAAATCACCGTCGTCATACAAGTGAACGGCAAAGTGCGCGGAGAACTTGACATTTCTCCGGAAGAAGAAGAATATGCGGTAAAAGAGAAGGCACTCGCGGAAGAGTCGGTCAAGAAATGGACGCTTGGCAAGGAGGTGAAACGAGTGATTTACGTACAAGGCAAGCTGGTCAATATTGTTGCCGTCTAGGGTAGAAATCCAAGGAAATAAAAGGCGGAAGGGGCAGAACCAGTGCTTTGGGGAGGGGGGCTTGACAGGTATAGATGTAATGGGGTATTCTCAAATATTATACATAGCGTGGTGTAATCTAATCGTTCATGGAGATATCTAGCTTCAAACCAAAACAGCTCAATAAAAACTTGCTCAGCGTCCTCCCGGACCGAGCACGCGATGTTGTCGTCTCCCGATTTGGCTTGGGCACTTCGCCGGAACGCCGCACACTCGAATCAATTGGACAGCAATACGGTATTACTCGCGAACGAGTGCGTCAGATTGAAAACTTCGCACTCCAGACTATTAAGAAGTCCGAAGCCTACAAAACAGAAGAAGAGATGCTCGAGGGATTGCGCTCACACATCTACTCCCACGGCGCAGTCCTCCCTGAGGAGCACCTATTGGAACTCTTGGCGAAAGATCAAAGCACACAAAACCACTTCCACTTCATTCTCGTACTAGGAGAAACATTTGAGCGAAGAAAAGAAGATCAACACTTCACACACCGCTGGAGTGTCGACGAGGGGGTTTCAAAGATCGTGCACCAAGCACTCCACGGACTCTTCCAAACACTCGGCGAAGACGATTTGATTCCGGAAGAAGAGTTGCTCAACTCGTTCCAACGCCGACTTGCTGGTGTCCCCGCTGAATTCAAGGACAACCCCGAAGTAGCAAAACGCTGGCTCGCACTCTCTAAAGTTATTGGTTCAAACCCGCTTGGAGAATGGGGTCTTGCGTCTTCACCTAATATTCGCGCACGCGGTATCCGCGACTACGCATACTTGGTAATTCGCCGACACGGTTCACCACTCCACTTCACTGAAGTGGCGAAAGCAATCGAGAAACTCTTTGGCAGGTCAGCTCACGTTGCCACATGCCACAACGAACTCATTAAGGACAAGAAACGTTTCGTATTGGTAGGACGTGGACTCTATGGTCTCTCGGAATGGGGGTACTCAAACGGGATTGTGCGCGACATCATTTGTCGCATCCTGGGAGAAGAAGAGTGTCTCTCGCGCGAGGAGCTCGTCGAGCGAGTGCTTAAAGAGCGCTACGTCAAAGAGAACACTGTTGTCGTTAACCTCCAGAACAAGAAATATTTCAAGAAGGACGGAGATGGCAAATACAGACTTGTCTAGCATCTAGAATAGCAACGAAAAACCGGCCCGATGCTCATCAGGTCGGTTTTTCGTTGTCTCGATTTTTCTATTGGGGTATAATAAAACCAATATGGAAATGGGTCTCGTCTCGCTCCAGACACTTTTGACATTCATATTCTTTGCGCGCGACGCATTTGCGGTAGTGTTTTCAAATGCGCTTGTCATGGCGCCGGTTTCACTCCCGCCAGCGCTCCTCCTCGTGTTTTGGAGTGTCTGGGTGCCATATGTCCGTGCCCGGTTTCTCTCGGAGCAGAAATACGCAATCATCGAGATCAAGGTTCCTCGTGAACAGCCGAAATCCCCGCTTGCCATGGAGGTCGTTTTGAATGCGCTCTATGTGACGATCGGTGAGACGACGTGGTACGACAAGTTTATCTTGGGCAAGACGAGAACCTACTTTACTCTCGAGGCGGTTTCGATAGAAGGGGCAATCCACTTCTACATCTGGACACGGGCCGGTTTCGTGAAGTACATCGAGACACAGATCTACTCCCAATTCCCGGCCGCCGAGGTGAAGGTGGTCGAGGATTACACACCCGGCGTCACCTTCGCAAAAAAAGATAGCGACTGGAACCTTGTGGGGGTTGAGTTCAAACTTCGTAGTCCTGATCCGTTCCCGCTTTCAACCTACATCGATTACAACCTGAACAAGGACCCGAAGGAGGAGTTTAAGATTGACCCCATGACGCCACTCATCGAATTTTTGGGAGGAATCGGAAGGGGTGAACAGATTTGGATACAAATCTTTGTTCGAGCGACCAAGGGCAAGAAAGACCCGACGCCACTCTTTGGTGAGGCGTCAGACTGGCAGGACGAGGGAAAGAAGGCAATTGAAGGTATTATGGAAAAGGCAAAGGAGCGCTCGGGGCCGTTACCCGAAGACGCGGAAGGGGATTTTCGTTTTTCCTCTTTGACCGAGGGGGAGCGCGAGGTCATCAAGGCAATCGGCAGGAAGGTGGGCAAACTCGGCTTTGACTGCGGCGTTCGTGCGCTCTACCTCGGGAAAAAGGAGGTGTTTAATCCCGCAAACTCCGGAGGGCTCTTTGGTTTTCCTAGGCCGTTTAACGGGATAAACGCCCTTGTCCCGCGGGACCACACAGAACTCGATTATCCATGGCAGAAGTACGTCAACATTCCCGTGCAGCCAGGCGGCAACTTGGGTGTGCCACCTTTTTCTCCGCGGGGATTTCGACAAGCATACAAAAAATGGACGTTTTTTGACGCATATCGAAAACGCTCTTGGGTCCACCCTCCATACGAACGTAAGATGTTTGTCTTGAACGTGGAAGAGCTCGCTTCAATATTCCACTTCCCAGGAAGTGTTGCAGAGACTCCGTCATACCCGCGTATTGAGTCGAGGAGAGCAGAACCGCCGACTAATTTACCGACATAAGTTCCAACTCCTACGACATGTTTTCTAATCTCAAAAATCTCTCACAAACACTCCGCCCGTATATAGACCGAGCGAAAGGGTATCTCCATTTGCCCCAGAGCAAACGGATGCGAATAACCGTCTACGGTGGGGCAACCCTCGTCCTCGTCTTTTTTTTCTTTTTTATAAGCGCCCCTATTGGATTCCCAAGCGGGTCCTTGATCTCGATCGAAAAAGGGATGACCCTTACTGAAGCCGCGCGGGTGTTGGATGAGCGAAAGATTGTTCAATCCCCGTTTATGTTGAAGGCGCTTGTTTTTGTATTGAGGGGGGAAGGAGGCATCCAATCAGCCGAATACTTCCTACCCAAGCCGCAAAACGTCCTTACCATTGCATGGCGTCTCACACACGGACAGCATGGGCTTAACCCGATCAGAGTCACTTTCCCTGAAGGCGTCTCGAACAAGGAAATTGCGCTTGTCATGAAACAAAAGTTCCCCAATTTTGATGACGAAGAGTTTTTGCGCATTGCGGATAATGACGAGGGGTATCTTTTCCCGGATACCTATTACTTTTTACCCAAAGTCGAACCGCGAACTGTCCTCTTGGCCCTTACCAATAACTTCAAGTTGAAGCTCAAAGATTTCGAAGAGGAAGTGCTCATGAGCGGACACACTATTCATGAGATTTTGACCATGGCGTCACTCCTAGAGAAGGAAGCGTACACATACGAGGACATGCGGGTGATAGCCGGGTTGCTTTGGAAGAGAATCGAGATTGGGATGCCGCTTCAAGTCGATGCAACATTTCTCTACATCAACGGCAAGACGACCTTCGATCTCACCCTCGAAGACCTCCGCAAGAACGAATCTCCGTACAATACGTATAAACATAAAGGTCTTCCGCCTGGCCCTATCGTGAACCCAGGGTTGCTTGCTATACGCGCGACGCTCAATCCTCGGGAGACACCCTACCTGTTCTACCTTTCGGACCTCGCTTCAAACATCCATTTCAGTCGAACCTTCGACGAGCACAAGGTAAAAAAGGCGAGGTACTTGCCGTAAGTGTTCTTGCCGCATCGGCAGCGCATGTCCACAGATTGTCTCCAATCAAAAACCTGCCTTTCTAGGCAGGTTTCTCCCAATTATCCTTTTTGTCACTGTCGAATCGTTGTATTGTCATCCCGGCGGCGCGGGAGAGGTTGAGTAATTGTTGCCGCACTAACCCCGACATACCAATAACAAGGAGCAGTGCCATAATGCCTCGGAGTGCCCAGGGCAGCAACGGGTATCCGAGCAACAATGTCAGGTATCCGTTGGCTAGGCAGAAAGCGAGGTACATGCCAGAGCCAAATCCGCACACGGCAAATATAAAGGTTCGTAAATGATAGCCTTGCACCGCCTTTTGCCACTCAGCACGCTCGGCGTGGTTAAGGGTAAGAGAGCGCCTTTGAATATACCTGGCGATTTCCTTTGCATCCGGAATTTTTTCGTCGAACACTTCCCAAAAGAAGAGATTCAGGAATCGTCTGAACATGCACACCGCCAGTATCTTCTAAAGGAAGAGTGGCAACATTTGCAAAGGTTGTCAAGTTCTGTAGAATTGACCCATGGAGAAGAAGAAGGTTTTTGTTGGCATGAGTGGTGGCGTCGACAGTTCGGTATCAGCGGCGCTCCTCAAAGAAGCGGGTTACGATGTAACTGGCGTTTTTATCCGTGTCTGGAAACCGGACTTCCTCGAGTGTACGCGGACAGATGACGAAGAAGTAGCGCGTCGTGCTGCGGCGCACATTGGCGTTCCCTTTCTTGTTTTTGATTTTGCAGACGATTACAAGCGCGAGGTAGTGGACTACATGGTGCGCGAATACAAAACGGGCAGAACCCCCAACCCGGATGTCATGTGCAATCGACAGATTAAATTCGGCTCTTTTTTTAAAAAAGCTCGCGCTATGGGTGCCGACTTTATCGCTACGGGACACCATGCTCGAGTCATGACGAATGGCGAGGTTGTGTCTATGCTCTCTGGTCGCGATGGAGCTAAAGATCAATCGTATTTTCTCTGGACTCTCACACAAGACCAACTACAGCATGTCTTATTCCCCATCGGTGACTACGAGAAGAGTAAGGTCCGTGAGATGGCACGCGAGCGCGGACTTCCGAATGCTCTACGTAGAGACAGCCAAGGACTCTGTTTTGTCGGCGAGTTTCCCATGCGGGAATTTCTCGGGCACTTTATGCCGCCCAAGCGCGGAGATGTTTTGAATGAGGCGGGGGAGGTAGTGGGGCATCACGAGGGGGCATTCTACCTTACGATAGGACAACGGCACGGCTTCACGCTGACCAAAAAAACTCCGAATGATCCACCGCATTATGTAGTCGCGAAAGATATCGCTCAAAATACCGTCACCGTGTCGCCGAGGAAACCAGAAATGCCTGGGAAGGTGAAGGAGATTATTCTTGAGGATGCGAACATGATTCAGGGGCGCCCCTTCGACGGGTACGCAGAGTATATGGTGAGGTATCGCTATCGGCAGCCTTTGGTTAGAGCGAGCGTAAAGGGAACCTCGGTTACTTTCACAGAACCACAGAGTGGTGTTGCGCCTGGGCAGTCGCTCGTTATCTATGACGCAAAAGGCGAAGAGTGTTTTGGCGGAGGTGTTATTGGTGAGGTAAGATAAGGGTTCACCAACGATCATGAGTACTATCTTTGTGCGAAATCTCATAGTCTCCGGCATTCATGGAGTAAATGCCAAAGAACAAGAACGCGAACAGCCATTTCGTATTGCTATTGAGCTTGAGGCAGACACTGCTAAAGCAGAAAAGTCGGATGATCTTGCCGACACGATTAATTACAAAGAGGTCAAGGATATAGCAGAAAGCGTTGTGCGTGGACCGTCCTTCTTTCTCCTCGAAGCATTAGCAAATCGCATTGCAGAAAAGATTCTCGAGAATCCACGCATTCTTTCGGTGCAGGTCTCTATTGAGAAAATGAAGATCTGGGACAATGGAGTCCCGGGTGTCGTCATTAAAAAACAGCGTTCTTAGACGCTGCTTGGTGGGGCTACGCGTTCGCGCAACCCGACAATATACCGATCTTCGGTTATGTTGGTAATAGAATGAACAGGTTGGAAGTCCTCCCCAAGAAAACCTGGGGCTCGCATCATGATCATGTGTCCCGGGGGTGCCTCAATCGTTCGTGTATTTTTACCGTCCTTGTCGTCGTGAAGCGCGAAATCGCCTTCACCAGCAAGCACAAGGACGCAGACGAGGTTGCGTCTCGACGGGCCATCAATGTGAGGAGTGATACCGAGTGGTCCCTTTTTATAACGCTGAAGAACAACACTGTTCAAAAAGAGTGGGGTCTTGAATGGATACTCCGAAAGAGTTTCAAACTTGGACTGAAGGAGTGCTAAGACAAGATCTCGAAGGCGAGGGAAAAGACTCTGTGTGGGGAACGCCTCGAAAGTTCCAAGTTTTTGACGTACGCCATGTTTATTGACTCGCTCATCTTGATCGTTATATTCATAGCTCAACGCTTCTCCCACGAGTCTCCGGAGTAGCATCTCGTCGCAGAGCCTGAATGAAAAAGCGCTCTCTTCTTTGAGGCGTCGTACCGCCTCACTTGCACGCCAGGGGATGGTTAGTCCTGAAGACAGAGCACGCATGTCATGTCCCCATAGTTTCTTCACCAAGCATAATCTTTTTGCTAGGATAAGCAAATATGGAACCTACCAATATACCTGCCGGCGCGCCGCGCGCAGGCGGGTCAACGAGTGCAAAAGACGCAAATACTGCAAATGCAGCGCCCGCCAACAAGACGGTGACTATAGACGATTTCAAAAAATTGAATATCAGAATTGGCAAAGTCGTTTCAGCAGAAAAAGTGCCTGATGCGGACAAGCTTATCAAAATCATTTTTGACTTTGGGGGTGAGCAGAGGCAAATCATGGCAGGGATTGCGGAGTTCATCGAAGACCCGGCGTCACTCATTGGCAAAGAAGTGCCCGTGATCGTGAACCTTGCGCCGAGGATGCTCCGTGGCTACGAGAGTCAGGGGATGATGCTCGCCGCAGATAATGCGGGTCGCCCTACACTGCTTCACCCAGCGGAGGAAGTTCCTCCGGGGAGTATTGTGAAATAGATATGACAGATATAGAAACACGGGTCAAACAAATAGAAGAGAGAAATGAAAAGGTGGAGGCCGACAAGGCGTGGGAGACGTCTTTGATGCGACGCCTCTTACTTTTGCTTTTCACCTATCTCGCGGTGGGTGTTTATCTGTGGGTGATTGATATTCCGAGGCCATGGCTCCACGCCATCGTGCCCGCTGTGGCATTTATGATCTCCACACTCACTATGCCGTTGTTTAAAAGACTATGGCTCAAATATCGAAAATAACATTTCGCAAAAAAGTACTTGCTGTTGTTTCAAAAATCCCGAGAGGGGAGGCGATGACGTATGGCGAAGTCGCAAAGCGCGCGGGGGCTCCGCGTGCGGCGAGATCTGTGGGTGCTATTTTAAAAACAAACTATGACCCCGCGATACCGTGCCACCGCGTCATTCGTTCCGACGGCAGTATGGGCGGGTATAATCGGGGTCGAGAAAGGAAGGTAGAGCTTCTCAAGAAAGAAGGTTATCCGGGCGTAATTTGATATACTACAACTATGCAACTAACAAGTAGCGCATTTGAACACGACGCCTCCATGCCCTCCAAATATGCGTGCGACGGACAGGGAGTGAATCCGCCGCTTTCGTGGAGTGGCGTGCCCAAGGAGACGCAGACCTTGGTACTCACTGTAGATGACCCAGATGCTCCGGATGGGGTCTTTGTGCATTGGATTGTGTGGAACATCTCCCCGAAGCTTAAGGGGATTACAGAGGGCAAGGTGCCTCCGGGGGCAGTAGAGGGGAGGAATGATTTTGGAAAGCGCGAATACGGCGGGGTGTGCCCTCCTCGTGATGAGCATCATTACTTCTTTAAACTATACGCGCTCGATATCGAATTGCGCATTCCGGAGATTAGTAACAAAGAAACTCTAGAAGAGGAGATGGTGGGACACGTGCTTGAGAGGGCAGAGTTGGTAGGAAGATACGCTCGCTAGTAGCGTGACTGTCGCTCTAAAAAGTATGAGAGCCGGACCCACGTGGAGTCCGGCTCTCTTTGAGAAGCCCTTGCGGGCTACTCGGTCTTCTGCTTGCGCGACTTGGAGGAAGACGCGGCGATCTTGCCGGTTCCCTTCACAGGCGCGCCACGAGCGATGTCGACCGTCGGCGGCTTCGCCTTCGCACGCGCGGTACGCTTGCGCGCACGACGGTTCGGGCCACCATCGACGGGGTTACGCCCACGCATCGGCGGACAGTGGCCCTTGGCGTGGCGGTTGCCGCCGCTACCGACGGAGTGTCCGCACAGTTCGCATGTACCCTGCATTCTTGGTCTCCTGGGATCAATTGCGTTACCATTGCAGTATACACAATTTTAGTGATTTGTCAAGTTATTGCGCGGGATGGTACGATACAGCAATGTCGCAATACTACAACGCTAAACGGAAGAGCGGGTTCTACACCCCAGGGAGCAATGAGCCGTTCAAATTAAGCCGGAGTAAAATTGATCTCTTCATCGAGTGTCCGCGGTGTTTCTATGTAGACAGGCGTCTTGGCGTAGGACGTCCGCCGGGTTTCCCCTTTAACTTAAACAGCGCAGTCGACGCGCTTTTGAAAAAAGAGTTTGATACACACAGAAAGAGGAGTGAACCGCACCCACTCATGAGCACATACAACATCGACGCTGTGCCGATGGCGCACGACAACATCGAGATTTGGCGGGACGTCTTTAAGGGAATAGCCTACTACCACAAGCCAACGAACTTCCATGTGTATGGCGCGATTGACGATGTGTGGGTTAATCCCAAAGGCGAGCTCCATATTGTCGACTATAAAGCGACAAGCAAAGATGCGGAGGTGACTCTAGACGCAGAATGGCAGATGGGATACAAACGCCAGATGGAGATATATCAGTGGCTCTTCCGTCAAAATGATTTTAAAGTCTCCAAGACCGGTTATTTCGTATACGCCAATGCCGGACGGGATAAGGCGGCCTTCGATGGTGTCCTTGAGTTTAAGGTGACGATCATTCCTTACATTGGCTCGAGTGATTGGGTAGACAGGACGCTCAAGGATGCCAAAGAAACACTTGATGCAGACGCCATCCCCGACGCCTCACCCGAGTGCGACTATTGCGCGTACAGGAACGCGGCTGTCGAAGTGATTCGTGGCGCAAACGCAAAGAAAGAAATAGCAAAGCCGACTGCCACTGCCGTCTCGACGCGCAAGAAGAAAGAAAAAAACACACTCTTCTGATACGCCCTGTCCCGATAGTGTTAGGGTTTCCCTAGAGACCCGCCGGGTGCCTTTTTCTCCCGAACACTATCGGGATGGGGAAAACTTTACTTTTTTGAAATTTCTTTTGGAGTTATACTATAGAGAATGATAGAGATACTTGATCCAGGAATGCAGGACACCTTTTTTCGGTTGAGTACTGCCGCATTCTTGGGGCTTATTCTTGGCACAGAACGCGTGTTGGCGCACAAGCAGGCTGGCATGCGCACCTACGCACTCATTTCCCTCGGCGCTGCGTTGTTTGTCATTGTGTCCGAGGCAATCCTGCACCAATATGCGTCGGGAGCCAGTGCAGACCCTATTCGAATGGCCGCGGCGGTTGTGACGGGCATTGGGTTTATAGGGGCCGGGCTCATTATCTTCAAAGACAAGACCATACGAGGACTTACGACCGCCGCTGGTTTGTGGGTCACCGCTGGCATCGGTATTGCGAGCGGGTTTGGGCTCTATGCGATTGCGGTGTTTTCAACCATCCTGGCCTTTCTCATCTTTACGCTCGTCTGGTTCCTCGAGTACGGGGTCAAGAAGTGGTCGGGCAAATGGGATGAAGAGATGTAAACGCGCAAGCGTTTATCCAGGAGCAACGTCGAGGGATTCAACTTTTTATTCACCAAAGGTCGACGCATATAAAATAATTTTTTAACTTCAATGAAACAAAACGACTATTTCGTACTCGTTGGTGTGGTATTCGTTATCGTCTTCACGCTTCACGCCTTTCGCATTGGCTATGGCTGGGAAGCGATGATTGCTGGTTGGGAAATCCCAATGTGGTGCTCGTGGCTTGCCGTCATCATCACGGGCGTGCTCGCATTCCAGAGCTTCTCGCACTCGGGCATGTTCCAAGGTCACAAAAAGAAGGGGAAGTAAACTCGTCTCAAGATTCGTTTGAGTAAAAGAAAAAAAAGTGATATTGTACAAACGGCTATCTCATGTATTTGAGATAGCCGTTTCCCAAAAAGGCCCTATCGTCTAGCGGCTAGGACGGAGGCTTCTCAAGCCTCAAACCCGGGTTCGATTCCCGGTAGGGTCATAGGTAAATTCCAACCTCTTTTTGATGTTGGAATTTGGCTATTATTTTGCACCGGGAATCGAACCGGAAAGGGGTCGGGAAAACACTTGTTTTCCCGTGGAGGAAGGCAGCCCCGAGCTTGTCGAGGGGCGTTGGAAAACCGTGGGTTTCCAAAGAGTGAGATAGCAAAGCGTCCCCCGGTAGGGTCACAAATTGGGGAACGCGGTAAACAGAAAAAATAGGCGTTGTACGCCTATTTTTTCTTTGCCATCTCCGCAACCTCTCTTTGCAAAGTTGCCAATTCTTGTTCGTGTCGTTGCATCTCTGTCTTCATCCTACCTATTTCGCCCTCGATACTCTTTGCCTCACTCTCAAGTCTCTCAGCCTCCTGGTTTTTTCTTGCAAGTTCTTGTCCTTTCACGCTTGCCGCGGCTTCAATATTTTTCGCCTCGCCTTGCAGTCGTGCGATATCTTGGTTCTTCTTTACGAGCTCTTGATCCTTCGCTTTTTTCGCGCTTTCAATAGTCGTCGCTTCGCGTTTTAGCCTCGCAATGTCCTGCCCCTTTCTTTCGAGCTCCCGTTCTTTTCCCTCGAGCTTCTGTTGCTCACTTGCGAGCTCCCTCTTCAAACTCTCAAGTTGTGCTGATATGTCCATGTTTTTTTAAAAACTTAGATTGTAGCTAGCGTGTGTTAATTATATGCCAGATCTGTCCGTAGTGCCAAAAGCTTGTTGCACTCTTTTGCGCGTTTCTACTCAAGCAAAGGATCAGATATTCACGCTTCTCCTGTCTTGTCAATACTGCAAGACATTGCGCGGTGATATACGATACGGGGAGAAAAACAGAGGTCTTTGTCATGGGTAATATGCTCGAAGAGACCACTCGTAACAGGCTGATCCAGAGCATCGTCAATAAGCGCTTCCCCAGCAATAGTCCAGAAGACCGGCTCGGCGCAAAAGATCTTCGCAAGAGGCTTGAGCGCATGCGCACTGGCGCACTTCGGAATCTCGATGAAGCGGAAGGAGAGAGCGGATAATGGGGCTCGGCATTTTTTTCATTCTGACACTCTTTTGTGTAGTAAGCCCGATCTTTCTCCCATTGCTGCCAAAGGGAAAGGTTGACCTCTCAAGTCTTAGTATAGGCGGAGGCGTCTTTCTGGGCGCTGCGTTCATTGCCTCCCTCTTTCGGTTAGAGGGTATTCCAGCAAACGTCCTGATGCAGTTTCTCTTCTTCCAGTTCCTGCTCTTCTTCTCGTTCATCGCGGTCTCCCGGATGCGTCAAAGGAAATCGCAGTTCCTGCACGCCCTGACGAGTATTCCTTCAAACGGACAATGGTTCATTACGATGTGGATCCTCTCGGAGGTTTATCTAGTGAACCAATATGCGAAGGGTGTATGGGGAGGACTGGCCTTCACCGAAGAGTTCTTGGTATTACTCGTCATTGCTGTGGCAGGCGCGCTTTCCGGACGTCTGGTGGGTGCGCAGTGGATGCAGTGGGTTGAAGCACGCTGGGAGGTGAACACAGAAAGCGTTGGTTCGGCCGGTTTGCGGAAGCTCGATAAATACACTTCGTGGTATTTGTGGGGGGCGGTCCTGAAATGTTTGGCCGTCTACCTCATCTTCTTCCCGCAATTCTTTGTGGACGTACTCATTGTTATGAGCTTGGGCCTTGTCCAAAACGGTGTCTACGCCATAAACACACGTCTCGCAAACAGAGACCATCCTGGGTGGCCTGTCGTGACGGGGCTCATCGGGAGCGTGGTCTTCGTCATTCATTGGGCATTCCTTATTTCCTACACAACGGTAGGTGGGGTCATGCCGCTTATCCTCCTCGTTCCGTACACAATCGCAACTGTTGCCGGGAGTAATTTCGGCGCCCTTCTTTCGATGGGAATCGAGCGAGCTCTGAAGTTGAAGGCCGATGCCCATGTGAAGGGCAAGGATGTATACAAGACTGTTACGTGGCACAAGAAGCTGCTTTGGGTCACAGCAATCCTAACTGTCGGGTATGTCATTTGGAACACGCAGATCTTGTCTGCTCTCGGTATTGTCGCGAATGACATCGTGCTACCCGTTCCGCTAATCCAATGGCTTAGCGAGGACCTTGTACGTCCGGCCGCGCTCGCAATTGGTGGACTACTCTTTTTCCTCGTGAATATGACCCACACACTCTCAAGTAGGGCGGGGAACAGGAACCATGCTGGCTACCACGCAGTGACGTGCATACCGCACGGCATTGTTCACTTCTCTATGGGCACGTTTGTAATCTTGAATGCTCACTTTGTGGATTTGATTCCGCTTGCAATGCTTGGGGCGGCCCTGGGTCAACTGTGGGCGCAGGAGCTCTCAAAGCGCGTTGAAAAGTACCTAACGTCTGTCATGGATGTCCCCCCGGAGCCGAAGAAAGCTTAATGGTTACCCACCGCACGTTGCGGTGGTTTTATTATATCTACACATACAACACCGCAATAATCTCAAGATTGTCGGAGTATTTTTGGATATGAAAAATCCCGACGAGATGTCGGGATTGCTTCAAAAAAGAACAATCTATAGTTATGCCGGATTGGGGAGGAACTTCTCCCAATCAAACGATTCCTTGCTCTCAATGATGCGCTTGATGTCATCAAAGAGGAGCGGGCGGACGAGGATTGGGCCGCCATCGGGGCCATCAACGGGGAGTCCCAAGAACACCACACCTGTGTTGTTGGGCGGGAAACCGTGTTCGCCGTAGACGTCCGTGTGCGTACCCGGAGGACCCATCAGGAAGATGGCCCCGGGAGTGATGATGAACGACAAGAAGTGCTTATCGCCATAGGTACGGACAATCATCCGACCCTCAAGGACACGCGAGGGGTTGCCTCGGCGCATTTCCTTGAGCACCGTTGGGCGAAGTGGGTCATTCCAGTCAACGCCGCCAGTGGGGGTATCGCGCATATCGAGACCCCATTCATAGCCGCCGTTGACCTTAACCGTTCCGTAACTAATGAATCGGCTTCCGTCGAGCGGAGCTTTGACGAGATCTCGAAGCGCGTCGCCCTCATCCTTAAATTCAGGATATGTCCGGAGCAGTGCGCGAATCTTGTCCGCATAGAGCGGACCTTCTGCCATGCGGCGATCAATCGTCTTCACAAAGTGGTTGCCGGTGCCGATATTGATGACACCTGGGTCGCGTGAGTCGTAGGGGACCCCAGCAAACTTGGAGACGCCACGGATCTTTAGCTTCGCATGTTCTGCGCGCTGCAAGATACCGCGGTACATATCGAGATTCTGCTCAACCAACTTTTCGAATACCTCGAGCACCTGTTGCTGCGTCCAGTCGAGACCCCGGATTTCCAACTGATAGAGCATAAGCTCGCGCATGTTGGCAAAGATCTCGAGCGCCGCGCCCTTGCTCGGGGCACGCTTCGCTTTGTCCATTTCCTTACGCCACGTGTCTTCAATCTGTGTACGGGAAAGTTCATGCACGTGCGGCTGAAGATGCGTCTCGAAGTGGTTGCCCTGTGTTACGTCGTCGTTTGAACTGAACATATGCACAGGCGGCATCTTACCATTGCCCAACAATCCTTCACGGCGCATCATATAGCAGACTGCCTCGAACATTCCGAGGTACGTGCCTGTCTCTTTGCACCACACGATTGCACGGTTGCGCGAACCGATGTGGATGTCTGTCGAAATGAAATACCAGAGGTAGCGCGTGGCGGGGAACAGAATTGGCGAGGTGGTGTTTCGAACACCCCACGTGCCTTCTTCACCGAAATCCTTCGTGCGCATACGGAACTTGTCCAATGCGCCGATTGAGATAGGCTCCGGAGGCATGAGTACGCCGTTCACAGTCTCAACCAGGAGTACTCCCGGCTGGAACTGTTCGTTAAAGACTGCCTTGTTAATCGGGTGCACTTTACGAATGATATGTCTCAATGCTTCTCTCAAGAACTTGCTGTCCACGCACATGGGCGCTACTGCGAAGTACGAATGTCCGCGCTTGCCGTCTGCATCGCGCTCGCGCGCTGTGAAGCGCGCGTTCAGAGGATAAGGGTGGCACACAATGATTGCATCAGCCAGATCTTTGCGAAGCACTTGCGGACCATGGGCCCCCACTCGGTTCGAGAGGAGCATGTCGGTCACTTTCACATGGTCCGGGACGGAGAGTTCGATTGTCTTTCCGCCGAACGAAATGTGCGTAGTATTAACACCGATTACCTTACAGTTCGGAATGCTTTGTTCGAAGCGTCCGATAACATAGGCAAGCATAGCGAGGTACTTACGGACAAAATCTTGGTCGCGAACAGCAGTTGTCGCAAATCGCGCCTTCAACTTTGCCAATCTCTCAATTTCCTTAGTGAGGCGCTTCACCTGCGACTCATTGCCCTCTTTCTGGGCTTTGCCGAGAGCGTTCCTCGCAGTCTTGAGAGCCATTTCGTTTGCTTGCTGTCTCTTGATAGTCGCATAACGAATGTCCCAATAGGCCGCGGCGACGATGAAGTCTTCTTCCTTACGGCCGAGGACGATATAGGTCTTTCCCGAGAATTCAGGTCGTCCTTCGTAAGGTTTGCGCTTCGGAAGATGGGTAATCTTTTCCCAACCAGTGAGAAGGTCTTCGAACACCTCATTGGCGGTTTCATAGATAACCTCATCATCAGGAAGAGTGTTCAGGATTCTCATTGCCTCCTCACGATATGAAGGGTCAAGGATCGCCACATTGACGTTGCGTCCCGAAGAAAGTGCGCGGAGCGCCTTCAGGGGGCCGCCTGCTTTTGTCAGATCGAGGTCAAGCAGGTTGGTCAAAAATACAGTGTCACACCCGAGACGTTCTGCCGTCGAGAGCGCTTGCCGCACGGGGTTGTCTTCCATGACGCGCGCATGCTTCAAGCCGATATTGGCACCGTTGATGATCATGAATCGCCAATGCTTAGTATCCTTTGGTTGGATGACGAAAGGACGGGAAGTGGTTGCCGACGGGATCTCGAAATCTTCGACCCGCTTGATACCACCTTCACCGCCGATGCGGTTGATGCCGTGTAACAAGAGAGGCGCGTGCGCCTCAACCTGCGTCATACCCGAAAGATCTCGTACCCGCTGTTCTACCATGGGAAGGGGAATGTACGGATGTGCACTCTGGAATTTTTCGAGACGTCCAGGTGATCCACCGCGCCGCACAACACCCTTGAGGGCAGTGAGCGTGCCGGTTTTGCCCTCTGTCCAGATGAGGGTAGGCAGTGCGTCCTTAACCGCTTCAGCGTTCAAAACAAGGCCCTGTTTCTTCAGGGCATCTTTGAATTCATCGGAGAGTGTTTTCGCGAGCGCAACTTCAGGGTCCTTTTCCTTCACCAGAAGGCCGCCCTGAATCAACTCCTTAGCACGTTCCCGCAATCGGGGAAGGTCCCACACAGTCTGCTTCTTTTCCTTAGCCATTGCTCTGATTTGTCAATGTACGACAAATCCTCCTTCTTTCTTCCCACATAGTAGCGTGAAAATTTTTTTAGACACCCTTGCCAGGATTATGAAAGTATTGTTCAATATTGGTATGCGAAAAAGATTGCCTCTTACCTTTTTTAATCGTTCGACGACGAGGGTTGCCGAAGAACTGCTCGGCAAGTTTTTGGTGCGCAAGATTCGTGGACGCGAAGTTGCCTACATGATTACCGAGACAGAAGCGTATGATGGTCCGCACGATAAGGCGTCTCACGCCTCACGTGGGCGCACAAAACGAAACGAAGTTATGTTTACTGAGGCTGGTGCCATATATATCTATTTTACCTACGGCATGCACTGGATGTTCAACATCGTGACGGGGGAGAAAGAATACCCGGCAGCTGTGCTTATTCGTGCCGTAGATACCATACAAGGCCCCGCACGTCTGACTAAGGGGTTGAAGATTGATAAAAAGCTCAACGCAAAAAAGCTCGGTACAAAAACGGGGCTCTGGGTCGAAGACAGGGGAGTCAAAATAAAAAGGTCCGCTGTAAGGCGGACCGCGCGTGTCGGGGTGGCGTATGCGGGGAAGGTGTGGGCGCACAAACCCTATCGCTTTATTCTCGAGCTTGAGTAAGGATGTTTAAAACAAAACGCCGTCCCCACTTGTGGGACGGCCCATGTATAATGACTATTGAAATTATTTACCCTTAGTGTGTTTCGCTGCGGTAACTTGCCCACCTCGTGCCCCAAGTTTCCGACTCATGGCACCCCAATACGATTTGCGTCTCGAACCTTGAACACCAGATTCATTCAAAGTGAAACGTATCGCATCTTTCAGGGCAGTTTTATGGCCCAAGCGAGGACGCAGTCGGCCATATTTTGCTGAGGCTTCGGTCACCATTCGACCAAGGAGTTCTTGATCCATTTTCGTCTCCCCGTTGTACCAATTAAAACTTTAACATATTCAGTCATATTTGTCAAAGGAAAGAGAATAGATAAAAAGCCGCCTGGAGAAGGGGCGGCTCAAAAACTTATATCGTTAAGGAGTGACGCCTTGCTTTTCTCGCCAGGCGTTAAATACTTCGGAAATATTCTTCCAGGTAATGCCGGCAGGATCAGCGCCGATGACCGTTGAAGCCCAGAGGCCGCGGAAGATCTCCGACCAAGGGGCGTCGGGCGGCAGGTCGAGCCCCAGGGCTGTCTCTCGCCGTGTCTCTTCCACGTGGAGTTCGCCAAATTTGATCGGTGTCATTGTTGCAACTGTTTCGATCGAGATATCGAAAGCTTGAGAAATGTTGCGATGGTTGAGCTCGGTCCACGGGGTGCCTATTGGTACGCCAAGCACCTGTGCAAGGCCGCGACGCTCCAACTCCATTGCCTCTTCAAGCATGGGGGAAATCTCTGCGTGCCTGCCGTCGACAAGGGCTTCGAAGACGCGTGTACGCATTTGGTCCATGACGCGCGATGCGGCTTCGATTCGAAGATCCCACGCGATGAAAAGAGAGTACCCGATGTCTTCGAGCGTCGCAGTAGGTTCGAGGCCAATCTCTCGGGCAGAAAAGATGAGACCGATCTGGTCCCAGGTCGTCTCGCGTACACCGCCGAATTGCTTTGCGGTGACCGTGCGCATGAACTCCCTCGCGCGCGTCTCCGAGGAGGCACTGGCGGCAGAGGCTTCGTGCACGAACAGGGAGAACGCAAGTAACGGGGCGAGAATAGCTGCTGACAAGACACGCATTGGATTTCCTTTTCACGACAAGCGGCGGAGCCGCTCACTTCTAATCAGAGTGTCTCACAAGGGTGGGGATGTGTCTACTACTACACATTAAAACGACGCGCAGGTCTAGGCCTGGCGTCGTATACTGTCCATATTTATTAGATAAATCCTCGATTACACAAATGTTTCTCTGCGAGTTTGGTGACTGCTATTGTCCGAAGATCATTCACTCCGCCCTCGTCAATCATGTCGAGCCAGCTCATGATGTGCACTAGCCGTAATCCGAAAAACTCAGTTGCGCTTGGCTTCGGGTTTCCCACGCGTACACAACCAAGGGCGAGCATCGGCTGGCAGGGGAATGAAAGCGTGCCCGGGTCGACCCAAAGCGGCTTCTCTGTAAGACGGATGATCTCACCGGGTTTGTATCCGGTCTGTCGCTCCACCTCAGCACGCACGGTATCTTCCAGCGATTGTCCGTCTTCGGGGTTCCCACCCGGTACCTCGCGCGTTGTTGCGTCCTTTAGGTCAAGGGTATTCAAAGAATGACGGGCCGCGTCAGTTGTGCCAAACGCTGCCTGGTGGCGGAATCGTTCTATGACAAGGACGTCATGCCTCGGCGTGATTGCAAGGGTAAGCACCGGACAGGCCTTCATGTGCGACACGGAGGCATGATCGATGCCGTCTGTACGCGGGTTCTTGAAACCCTGCGAGACAAGTGAACGGTCAGATGTTTCGGCTAAAACGCTCGGTGTGCCAATAAGTGTGGGGGTGCGCATCGGCTACCCTTCTTCAAGGCTCTGCTTCCGAAAGAACTATAACAGTCTTTTTAACTAAAGTCAACAAACTCAACCAATCATGCGGACTGTTCGTTGTTTCGGTGTGTGGGCTCATTAGGAGCTAGCTATTCGAGATGAGGCTAGGTCAAAAGCGAATCAATAACTTCTTTCACAACCATACCGTCTGCTTTTCCTCGCAATTCGGCCATAACCGCACCCATGAGCTTGCCCATGTCGCTTTTTTGAGATACTCTTAGTGCCGTCTTTTTCTTCTCTGCGACAGCGAGCACTTCCTCGCGGCTCATCATCTGTGGGAGATAGGCGTTTAAGTACGCAAGCTCCGCTTGCTCTTTTTCGACAAGATCGTTTCGTCCACCCGCCTGGAATTGCTCGATGGAATCGCGTCGTTGTTTTGCTAATCGTCGTATGACCGCAAGGGCGTCTTCATCAGAGAGTATGCCATCTGGCTTTTGCCGCTTTGCCACAAGCTCATTAGTAAATGCGGCGAGGAGGTTGCGCGCAAAAGAAAGTTTTAACTGGTTACGTGCTTTAAGTGCTTCTTTAACATCACTTTTTATCTTCTCATGCATAGAAACAAGTATACCATCGTCTGTGATACAATTAAATGACGTCCTTCCCTGATCTCTATGAATTTTCTTCCTCTTATAATTGGTCTCATCGTCGGCGGTGCCGTTGTCGGAGCTTTTCTCTGGCTTTTTTTACGGACTCGGACTCAAAAACCTGGTGCTGACAATTTCCTCCTTCTCCAACAGCAGATGCAGGAGCTCTCCAGGGTCATGGATGAAAAGCTCACGCGTTCGCATGAGACCATGACGGAGTCCATGCGGAACCAGTATCGCGAATCATCGAACATTATTCGCGATGTCACGGAGCGCTTGACCAAGCTCGATGAAACAAACCGGCAGGTGGTGTCGTTTGCCGATCAATTAAAGAATCTCCAGGACATTTTAAAGAACCCCAAACAGCGTGGGGTGTTAGGAGAGTATTACCTCGAGACACTCTTGAAGAATGTGCTTCCACCGGGCGCTTTCCAGATGCAGTATGCCTTCGCCAATGGTGAGATAGTTGACGCCGCTGTATTTGTAAAAGACAAAGTAATCCCCATCGACTCGAAGTTTTCGCTCGAGAATTATAACCGACTTGTTGAAGCGCGAGACCCTTCGGAAAAGGACCGTCTCGAGAAACTCTTTGTGAATGACCTCAAAAACCGAATCGTCGAGACATCGAAGTATATTCGCCCTTCTGAAAACACAATGGACTTTGCTTTTATGTTTATTCCACACGAAGCGATTTACTACGACCTTTTAGTCAACAAAGTGGGGGCCGTGACAGAAGACACAGAGAACCTAATCCAGCGTGCGGCAGGGAAGTATAAAGTGATTATTGTCTCACCAACGTCGTTCCTTGCGTATCTGCAGACAGTGCTGCAAGGATTGAAGGCGCTCCAGATTGAGGAGCAGGCGCAGGAGATTACGAAGCGAGTGGGGGAGCTGGGGAAACACGTGGGGAGGTACGAAGAGTATATGCAGAAGTTGGGTAGCGCCCTGGGCACCACAGTCTCGCACTACAACAATGCTTACAAAGAGTTCGGCAAAGTGGACAAAGACGTGCTCCGCATTACCGGCAAGGCGGCAGGTGTGGAGCCACTTGCACTCGAGAAGCCAGCGCGGGAGGAAGAGTAACCTCAATTGACGAGGCTTATGTTTTCCAATACTGTTATTTCAGAACACCTGATCGGTGAATGAATGGGCACACTTGCTAGGCTGCGCATGAAGCACCCCGCAGATCGTTTCGATGTGCTGTGGGGATGGGTCGGGCTTGCTCTCATCATCTTTATCTTTAACCTCGGCGGCGGCTTTTTTGAAGTTGCTGAGCGCGCCTTTGCGGGATTTCAGAGCTTACCAGCTCTTCTTGTGTTTTGCTGGCTACTCGTTTCGCTCTTGTATAAGGTCGCGTTGATGCTTAAGGTGAACGACAGCTTTTTGGGAAATACTTCCCTTTGTCTCGTCTTGCTGGGCGTCGGGCTTTCTATTGCCGCGTCAGGTATTCCTCCGCTCAATCAGATGGCTGACGAGATGTTTAACAAATCGTTTGCAGCGTTGCTCCCCGGTCTTATTGCCCTAATTGTCCTTATGGGTGATATGGCTGCTGTTACACGCGGGAGTAGCCGGAAAACTGGCATCCGAAGGTAAATGGACAACGATATACAAGCCTGTTCTCTCGCTTACAGAACAGGCTTTTGCTTTTTTTAGGGGTTTCTGGTATAGTCATTTGAACAAAAAACATATTTATGAAGCTCGCAATTATCGAAACCGGCGGCAAGCAGTACAAGGTAGCCCCGGGAGAACAACTTATTATTGAAAAGCTTGCCACAGATGAGCAGGCCGGCAGCACCATCACCTTCGACAAGGTGCTCCTTTTGGACGACGGTAAAGAGGTTAAAGTCGGGACTCCTTATGTAGCAGGGGCTACCGTGAAGGCAGAAGTCCTGGAGACCGGCAGGGGTGAGAAGGTAGTTGTCATCCGCTACAAATCAAAAGTACGTCAATTCAAAAAGAGGGGACACAGGCAACCATATACGAAAGTCAAAATTGCGGGCTAACCCCGCTTTTTTGTTTGTCGGAGTAGTATCTATCTAGAGTTTGACAGGTCATGCAAAAGATGGTATGTTCTGCGCAGTCGAAGCTGTCATCCCGACGGCGTGGGGAGACAAAGAGAAGCAAATGGGAAAGACACGAGAAGCAGACGATCCGTTTTTTGCGGAAAGACTCATTGGTGGCTTCACTCGTCTTGTGAGTGGTGGGACGAGAAACCAAATCAGGTTGTCTCGGCCGTGGCAGACACCCTTGCCAATCGCAAAGGAGACGTGCCCATATTGCACCAAGCCGCAAGAGGAAGTAGACATTCCCGCGATTCCGTATGGTTGGCGAGCGGTTTCCAATCCGTTCACACCCCACCGTCGTCATCGGCTCGTCATCCCGCACGCATGTTGGGACGAAGAGATGGTGCAAACATTGGGTGGTGGCGTCGGGATTATCGGGGCACTCCAGGCTGTGCGCATGGTCATTGAGAAAGACATGGCGGAGGGTGCCAAAACCGAAATGGCTGCGTTCGTTCACGTCGGGGCGAGCGCCGGTCAAAACGTGGGACATCTGCACTGGCACGTGGTTGAGGTACGGCCGGAGCGTCCACTCAAGACACGGGCAGTCAATTATGATGTGCCTTCTCCGCTCTTCGTTCACGAGGAGCACGATCTCCAGGTTCGCGCTCTGGGTGTACGCGCGGGCGAGTGCATGATCGTTTCGAAAAAAGTTTACCCTCCAAAGTTTGATGTTCATACCGCTTTTGATGTTGCCAGCATCATCGATTGGATCGTCAAGCGTGGCAACGAAAAGTGGATGAGCACACAAGGCATGCCGCCGGAGTTCACTGTCTTGGTCCGCATTTCCTCCGAAGGCGCGTTCCTCTACGCGGATTATTGCCCAATCCTTAGCATGTGGGGTGCAATGGAATATCCGCTTGCCCACTTTGAGGGCGGGCCGATCACACTCCCGTGGCCGCACGAAGTTACCGCCGCACATCTCCGCGGTTAAATAAAGTTACTCGCCATGCCTCCGGGCCTCTGGCGGGTTTTTTCTAGACAAACTCGAAATCGATGAGTCGCTTCTCGACATCCACTTTTTTTACCTTTATCTTCACCTTATCGCCAAGTGAAAACTTACGCTTCTTTTTTTGTCCAACAATACTAAATGTTGTTTCATCTAAGAGGTAGAAGTCGTCTCTAATATCGCGGAGCCGCACCATTCCTTCAGAGAGTGTCTCATTCACAGAGACAAAGATACCCTTTTCCATAAGACCAGTAATCGTCCCCTCATAGATTGTGCCGATGCGGGTTGCAAGATATTCCGCATGCTTAAATCGCTCCGATGCCCACTCGGCTTCATTGGCGGCGATTTCCTGTTCGGTGGCATAACGAGACATTGCTTCATATTCGGCGAGCTCTTCATCGGGGATTTCCCTTTTCTCTAAGCAGTCTCCTAGCATGCGATGTACCATGGTGTCGGGGTAGCGTCTGATGGGCGAGGTAAAGTGTGTGTAGTGCGAGAGAGACAGACCGAAGTGTCCAATGTTTTTTGTTGCATAAACAGCCTTCGCCATTGCCTGGATGGTCGCCATCTGGATGATTTGTTCGTGTTCTTGGCCCTTAACGCTCTCAAGGAGTTTGCCGACATCTTTTGCGGTCCAGTCGGTTTTGCCACGTGGTACCTGGTAGCCAAGCGCGTGCATGAGGTTTATGATTTCCCGCATTTTGTCCTCTTTGGGCACAGTGTGGACTCGATAGACGAAGGACTCTTCGATGCGCTTGCTAACAGAGGCCATGAAGTGTGCGACTTCAGTATTGGCGAGCACCATGAAGTGCTCAATCAACTTATTTGTCTCAAGGCGGGGCTTTTTGTAGATACGGACAGGTTTTCCATCGCGATCAATCTCGAAGCGCACTTCGTCTCTTTCGAACGACAGTGCACCTGCTTCTTTGCGCTTTTCCCCAAGCTTTTTTGAGAGCATGTCGAGCAAGGCAAGCTCTGCCGCAAAGACACCCTTCTTTTCGTCAAGCGTCTTCTGCGCATCTTCGTACGTAAAACGTTTTTTGGAATTGATGATTGTTCTACCGAACCAGCGCTTCTTCACGTTTGCATGCTTGTCCATCTCGAAGACAGCCGAGAAGGCGAGCTTGTCTTCGTTGGGGTTCAAACTACACAGGTCATTGGAGAGCACTTCAGGGAGCATCGGTATGGTGCGGTCGACGAGATAGACGGATGTGGCACGCCTCGAAGCTTCTTTGTCGATTGCTGTGCCGCGCTTCACATAGAAAGACGGGTCAGCGATATGGACGCCAATCTCGAAGTCGCCATTAGGAAGTGTCACGATCGATAGTGCGTCGTCAAAGTCCTTGGCATCTGCCGGGTCAATGGTGCATGTCGGGAGATCACGAAGGTCGCGTCGTACCGACAGTTCGTCCGCAAAGATTTCCGCCGCCCTTTTTTTGATATCATCGGCTTCGGCAAGTACTTCTTTGGAGAACGAGAGGCGAAATCCTCGCTCGAGCGCCGCGGCGCGCATCTCGGTTTCGTGTTTCCCAGCCTGACCAATGACTTCCAACACCTCTCCGAGCGGAGGTCTCTTGGAGTCAGTCCATTTTGTGATTTTGACAATAGCTTTATCACCAGCTTGCGCCTTACCCAGCTTGTCTTGGGGAATAGCGATATCGGTATACATCCTGCGAGACTCCGGATCAAGGAAGAAAAGTCCTCCCTCGTTCTTTATGGTGCCGACAAACTCTTGTCGTGCGCGCATGAGCACCTCGAGCACTTCGCCTCGCGTTGTCTCTGCCAACTTTGTCGTGCCTGGTCCTGGGTGGACAAGCGCTCTGACAAGGTCTCCATGGAGAGCAGTATTCAAATATGCGGGATCAATCTCGATGTCTTTGTCTGGAGATTCTTCCGCACTGAGAAAGCCTATTCCTCGTGAGCTAATTCTGATATTTCCTTGCACTTCAAGCTTTTTCCTTCCGTTCTCTTCTTTTTTCATAAGGGTATTGTTACATTTTTTATTCTTCTTGACAACAGAAACGCTTTTTGCTATACTACGCCAAGCAGTTCTACAGTTCCGTCGGAGCTGTGCGCTAGCGGTGGACCCCCTCCCATCTGCCGCAGGCGCACGCTCCGGCGGGCCTTCTCCGGACGCTCGCTCCTTGGTTGGACATTCCGAGGTACGCTTGAGTGTTCGCAGCCGAGCCGTTCACGACCTCCCGCGGTTCGGGACTGGGCGCCGCGATTCCTGGAAGTTCCTGGGATTGTGGCGCCCTTCTTTTTTATCTAGAACATACGAATTACTTATTGTATGCAAATTTCCATTCAACACAAGAAATTAGTAGCGGATAAACGCGAAACAGAAAAGCGTGTTTTTGTAACGCTCGATTATAGCACGAAGGAGTGGGAAAACATTCGCGAGGATGGACGACGCATCATGCGTGTCGGCACTGGTGAGCGCAAAGACATGACCCCTCGCAAATTAATATCCCTCATTCGTCGTATCATACGGACCGCAAAAGCTAATCGTTCGACCGAGGTAGTACTCACTCTCTCGGAATTTGTATTTCCCAAGCTCAAGCTTTCGGCAGAAGAGCTCGGCGTGCTCATTGCTCGCGAAGCCGAGTTGGCGAATTTTGATTTCAATCTTTTTAAAACAAAACCAAAAGAAGGATGGCGAGATGTGGAGAAGCTCACCATTGTCGATCTCAAACGCTCCAAAAATTTTGCCCGTGGCATTGAGCGCGGAGCAATCATTGGCATGGGAGTTAACGAAGCTCGTGTATTATCCAACACTCCAGGTGGAGATATGACTCCCGAGAAGCTTGCAGAAGCGGCAGAGACGCTATCGCACGGCACATCGATCAAGGTCACTGTATTTGGGAAGAGCGAGCTCGAGCGCGAGAAGATGGGTGCAATCTTGGGTGTTGGGCGTGGAGCCAAAGCGGAACCTCGCTTTATCATCATGGACTATCGCGGAGGGCGAAAGAGTGAGAAGCCAATCGTCCTCGTTGGGAAGGGGATCACCTTTGACACGGGTGGGCTCAATGTGAAGCCGGGACGTGCCATGACCGACATGCACATGGATATGTCGGGAGGTGCCGCAGTCATGCTCGCGGTTGTGCTTGCAGAGAAGCTCGGGATTAAGAGGAATGTTATTGCGCTTATTCCCGCCGCGGAGAACGCAGTCTCGGGAGACAGCATCCGTCCGGGCGACATTGTGCGCTCGCATTCTGGGAAGACCATAGAAGTGCTGAACACTGACGCAGAAGGACGGCTTATCCTGGCTGACGCGCTTTCGTATGCAAAGAAATACAAACCGCGACTTGTTGTCGATGTTGCGACGCTCACGGGGAGCTCCATTGCAGCCTTGGGGCAGAAGGCCTCAGCTATTCTCACCAAAGATGAGAATCTTCAGAAACTTTTTGTGCGACTCGGTGAAGAGAGTGGGGACTATGTATGGCCCATGCCACTCTGGGAGGAATATGAGGAAGATGTGAAGGGTGTTTTTGCAGACGTCGCAAACATTCCCACAAATGGGGCACAAGGAGGTGATGTCATCGATGGCGCCGTGTTCTTGCTCCAATTTGCGGAAGGATATCCGTGGGTGCACATCGATATTGCCCCACGTATGACCTCAATTCCGAGCGATTATCTAGGGAAGGGGGCGACAGGGGTTCCGGTGCGCCTCCTCGTCAAATTACTCCAGACATATAAATAGGGTTGACCCCGTACGAAGTAGAACGCGAACGGATTATGCATTACCCGCAACAGAGTACCTGTTTATGGAAAACGTAGCATTCCACTAGACGCAAGGTTCGTGGCGTTCGCGACTTCGTACGGGGTTGACCACTCTTTAAGTCTTTGCTACCATCACTTTCATGTTAATGATTCGTCTTCAGCGCTTCGGAAAGAAAAACCAGCCCTTCTTTAGGGTTGTTGTGACTGACAAACGCCACAGCACCAAGAGCGGAAAGTTCTTGGAGGTTTTGGGTTGGCACAACCCAATGACTGGGAAGACAGAGATACAGAAAGACCGCGTAGAAACACATTTGAAAACAGGGGCACACCCATCAGATGCTGTGCACAACCTCCTCGTCCGCACAGGCGTCATTAAGGGCAAGAAGCGCGATGTCGCGTCAAAGAAGAATATTGCCGGAGCAGTGGTAGAAGAAGCCGCAGCTCCAGCCGCTGCACCCGAAGCACCTGCAGCAGAAGCGCCGAAGGCGTAAAAAGGGGTTGACTTTTCTCCTCATTTGTGTATACTTGTCATAACCACGCGGGCTTTTCTATCCCTAGTGGGCCGATTAATAGTTAAGCAATTGTTGTTATTCATATGGCAGAACGAGACCAGGAGTTTCTTGAGTATGTTGTTAAGGCATTAGTCGACAGTCCTGACGTAGTGAAAGTGAAGCGCGAAGTCGACGAAATGGGCGTTCTCTTGACGCTTGATGTAGCTCAAACGGATATGGGTACTATTATTGGTCGCGGAGGTGCAACTGCAAAGGCGATCCGCACACTTCTTCGCATCGTTGGTTTGAAGAACCACGCGCGCGTTAACCTTAAGATTAACGAGCCAGAGGGTTCTACACGACCACCGCGTACTGCTCCGGGAAGCGCTTCACGAAGCGTTGACCAGGCGATGGAAGACCTCAAACTTTAAACTTTCAAAAACAAAACTCCCTCAATTTAGATCGGGGGAGTTTTGTTTTGCGGCGTCTAACCTTTAGTATAGGGTATAGAGTATGACCGAATTCCACATCATCACCCTCTTCCCAGAAGCTTTTTCATATCTAGAGCAATCTATTTTGAAGCGTGCTCAAGATAAGAAAAAAATTATCGTGAAGGTGCACAACCTTCGCGACTTTACTCATGGCAAGCACATGGTCGCTGATGATAAGCCTTATGGCGGTGGGGCGGGGATGGTCATGAAGGCGGAGCCGATCTTGCGAGCAGTGGAGTCGATCACAAAAAAGAAAAGTAAACAAAAAACTAGAATCATACTTCTCTCCGCAAAAGGTAAGCAGTTCACACAAAAGCGCGCGCATGCATTGGCACAGGACTTTGACCGCATCATCTTGATCGCTGGCCGCTACGAGGGAATCGATGAGCGCGTGAAGACTATACTCAAAGCAGAGGAAATCTCCGTTGGACCATACGTACTCACCGACGGCGATGTGGGAGCGATGATTATTGTCTCTGCTGTTGCGCGTCTCATACCTGGCGTCATTACACTTGAGTCTCTCAAAGAAGAATCTTTTTGGAGTGAAACGTTGAAAGGGGAGTTACAAGGGGGAGTGCTCGAGTATCCTCACTACACGCGCCCAGAAGTGCTCGAACACAAGGGCAAAAAGTATCGCGTACCCAAAATTCTTCTCTCCGGAGATCATAAGAAGATAGCAGAGTGGCGGAAAGGCAAGAGAAAATAAGAGCACCTTGTCTCATATTTCGTCTTCGTTCGGACAAAATGAGAACAAGCTCTCATTTCGCATCCTCACTCGACGAAATAAAAAAACCAGCAGTGCTGGTTTATGGAACGCGATCAATCGGCACCGCGGGCAGTGGTCGCGCTTTCCACATTTCTTGGGATTCACGGTCGCCCTCGGAAGGATAATGCGGGCAGCCGACGTGATGAAGAACTTTATCCTTGGCATAAAAACCAATACCACCGCAACCAGTACAGGTGTAAAAATCTAAAGGCCGTCCCAGTAACCCTATTGGGTGGATAATGGGCGGTTTCCATTTTCTTTTAAATATGTCGATAATCTTGTCGAACACCCACTTCTCCTACAGTTTTGATTGCTGGTGCAATGATACAAGAACATTATGGAATCATCAAACATCCCATGTCTACCTACGGACACTCAATGCAGTTATCCACAGCCAAAGGTTGACTTTCTTGACAAATTCCTTGTCTTGACTATAATGGGAAGATAATTTCAGCTTGATTGAGTTGCGGGTGTAAAACTCCATAGTTTCTAAGGTTTTTGCGGGTTCGCCCCTTATAGGGGGCAATTAAGTGTTATGTTTATTCGTAAGCGCTCGTAAAGGCGTCAGCCCCCGTTTTTGAGTAACGGGCTTTTTACTTATGCTTCTGCCAAAGAAAACCTTCTCTCGCTATAAGAAGCCGATGATCGATATGCCCAACCTGGTCGAAAGCCAGAGGGCTTCGTATGATTGGCTTCTCTCTGACGGTCTGGAGGAACTTCGTAAAGAGTTCTCTCCTATATCTGACTACTCGGGCAAAAAGTTCGACATTGAGTTTTTGAAGTTTGAATTTGGCGAACCAAAATGCGACGAGTTCTACGCAAAGGAGCACAAACTCACACTTGAAGTACCGCTCCGCGCCACGATGCGTCTTAAGAACAAGATGTTGAAGACCGACAAGGAGCAGGAGATCTTTCTCGCAGATGTGCCACAGATGACGGACCACGGCACCTTCATCGTGAACGGCAACGAACGCGTTATTGTCTCCCAACTCACACGTTCGTTCGGCGTCACCTTTACGGCAGACTTTGCCAAAGGGAAGAAATACTTTGGTGCGAAGATTATCCCTGCTCGCGGCGCGTGGATAGAGCTCGAGATCGAGCCAGATGGCGCGGTCTACGTACGCATCGACAAGAAGCGCAAGTTCCCGCTCTCATCGCTCCTCCGCATTTTTGCCGACCTCACAGCAAAGAAGGCAAACGCCAAAACTGACAAAGATCTCATCGAACTTTTCAAGGACAACAAGTACGCACACCCGTATATGGTTGCGTCATTTGCCAAAGACACAGCAAAGAGTGCAGATGACTCCTTTGTCGAGGTATACAGGCGCCTTCGCGACGGCACACTCGCGACTCCGGAACACGCTCGAGACTTTATTGCCTCCATCTTTGGTGACGAAAAGTACGACCTCTCGCTCGTTGGTCGTTACCGCTTCAACAAGCAGTTTGATAAGAATGATGTAGAACGCGGCAAACAGCAAAAGACACTTTCACTCGATGACGTTGCGACGATTGTCTCGCATGTTTTGACGCTTCAAAATACACCAGGCGCCTCGGAAGATGACATCGACCACCTCGGAGTCCGAAGAGTTCGTCTCGTAGGCGAGACGCTTCAACAGCGGCTTCGCGTTGGTATGACGAGGATCAAGCGCAACATCCAAGACCGCATGTCGACGATTGACCCGGACACAACGCTACCGGTTCAGCTCTTGAACCCGCGCCCGCTCCAGGCATCAATCAAAGAATTTTTCAATACGAACTCTCTCTCCCAGCACATGAACCAGAAGAACCTTCTGGACGAGCTCGAGCAACTCCGCACGCTCTCGGCGCTTGGACCGGGTGGCTTAACGCGTGAACGCGCGGGCTTCGAGGTGCGTGACGTACATCCGTCGCACTATGGCAGAGTGTGCCCCATTCAGACGCCAGAAGGTCAGAACATCGGTCTCATTCTCCGCCTTTCTTTGTATGCCCGCCTGAACGAGTTTGGCATCATCGAAACACCCTATGCGAAGGTAGAGAACGGTAAGGTGACCGAAAAAATAGAGTACTTGAACGCGCTCGAAGAAGAGCGTTACAACATCGCACACGCCGCGACTCGCTACAACGACGCGGGCACGATAACGACTGATCTTGTCGAGGTGCGCGCCAAGGGAAGCGAAGGCGAGGTGCGTTTCGTAACACCTTCCGATGTGCACTATATTGACGTCGCCGCGGCACAGCCGTTCTCGGTCGCGACATCGCTCATCCCATTTCTCGAGCGAGACGACGCAAACCGCGCACTCATGGGTTCGAACATGCAGAAACAAGCTGTTCCATGTATTGTTCCGCACGCGCCACTCGTGGCAACAGGCATGGAGCGAAGAGCGGCGATTGACTCTGGACGTCTCGTGATTGCTCGCGAAAGCGGCACTATCACCTATGCCGATGCAGAGAAGATTTCTATAGAAGACAAGAACGGCAAAAACCGTGACTACCGTCTCGTAAACTTTTCACGTACCAATGACTTTACCGTCTTCCACCAGCGCCCTATCGTGGCTATTGGAGACAAGGTCAAGAAGGGTGATGTCCTTGCTGACGCTGCCTCTACCGTGGGTGGTGAGCTTGCGTTGGGACAAAACATTCTCGCGGCCTTCGTCTCGTGGGGAGGCTCAAACTATGAAGACGCCATCATTATCTCGGAGCGCTTGGTGCGCAATGCCGTATTCACCTCAATTCACATTGAGGAGTTTATCGTTGATGTTCGCGACACAAAACTTGGACCCGAGGTGACGACTCCCGACATTCCAAACGTCGGAGAAGTGAAGCTCAAGAACTTGGACGAAGACGGCATCATCATGGTTGGTTCCGAGGTGGGACCAAACGACATTCTCGTCGGCAAGATTACGCCGAAGGGTGAGGCGGAACTGACCCCAGAAGAGCGACTCCTCCGCTCGATCTTTGGCGAGAAAGCGCGGGATGTGAAAGATACCTCAAAGAGAATGGAACACGGCAAGCGCGGACGCATTATCGGCGTGCGTGTCTTCTCACGTGAACGTGGCGACAACCTGGAGCCGGGCATCATCAAGCGTATTCACGTCGATGTCGCACAACTCCGCAACATCTCTGTGGGTGACAAGCTTGCCGGTCGCCATGGAAACAAGGGTGTCATCTCGAAAGTTCTGCCAATCGAAGAAATGCCGTTTCTCGAAAATGGTACTCCCGTCGATATCATTTTGACCCCGCTTGGTGTCCCTTCTCGTATGAACTTGGGACAGATTTTGGAACTCCACTTGGGACTTGCCGCAAACACGCTTGGCTATCAGGCGATTACTCCGCCTTTCTTAGGACCGACCGAAGAAGAGATCAAAGGCGAAATCGTAAAGGCAGGATTCCCCGAAACGGGGAAGGTCAAGCTCTATGATGGCCGAACAGGGGACAAGTTTGCCCAGGACGTTGCAGTAGGATACATGCACATTTTGAAACTGCACCACATGGTTGAGGACAAGATACACATGCGCTCCATTGGACCCTACTCACTCATTCACCAACAGCCACTTGGAGGTAAGGCGCAGAGTGGTGGACAGCGTTTTGGAGAAATGGAAGTCTGGGCACTCGAAGGCTACGGAGCCGCACACACACTGCGAGAAATCATCACCATCAAATCCGATGACATTTTTGGTCGAGCACAAGCATTTGACGCAATCATTAAGGGAGAAGACGTGCGGCAGATGAATATTCCTGAGTCGTTTAAGGTCTTACTCAACAACCTTCGCGCTCTCGCGCTCAATGTGGAGCTCGGAGATAAGAAGAAGGAGGGAGACAAGTAACAGCCACCCAACACATCCATGAAAACAACTCAAGAAATTCGAAACTTTGATGTTCTGACCTTGAAACTCGCTTCGCCCGAGGACATTCGCTCGTGGTCTTTTGGTGAGGTGGCAAAAGCCGAAACGATTAACTATCGCACCGGCCGCGCAGAGCGCGGAGGCCTCTTCGATGAGCGCGTTTTTGGACCGACCAAGGACTATGAATGTTACTGTGGTAAATACCGTCGCGTGCGTTACAAGAACATCGTCTGTGAGAAATGTGGCGTGGAGGTTACACGCTCGATTGTTCGCCGCGAACGTATGGGTCACATTGAACTCGCAAGCCCCGTTGCGCACATTTGGTTTGTACGCAACATCCCTTCTCGCGTGGGTCTTGTCCTCGGACTTACATTAGCCGAGGTGGAACGGGTCATTTACTTCTCCGGATACATCATCACCAACGTTTTTGAAGACGAGCGAAATCGAGTCTCAAAGGAACTCGAAGCAGAGTTTAAGGCAAAGACAAAGGCGGCTACTAGCGCCGATGAGAAGAAGCGCCTGGAAGACCTCTATCACACGACAAAAGACGAACTCGCCGAACTCCAGGTGGGGAAGGTGCTTGATGGTGTCGAGTACCAGAAGTATTCGCTCCGCTACAGCACGGTCTTTGCCGCAGGTATCGGCGCCGAAGCGCTCTACGAAATGCTCACACGGATTGACTTGGAAAAGCTCGAAGCGGGCCTCACCAACGCACTCGAAGATGCATCTGCCGCGACGCGTGGGAAACTCCACCGCAGGCTCGGTATTGTGCGGTCACTTCGCCGAGCGAACCTTCGCCCGGAATGGATGTTCTTGACCGTCATTCCTGTCTTACCACCACAACTTCGTCCCATGGTCGCCTTGGACGGAGGTCGTCACGCCACATCCGATGTGAACGACTTGTACCGCCGCGTCATCAACCGCAACAACCGTTTGAAGAAACTGATTGAGGTCAAAGCTCCTGAAGTTATTTTACGAAACGAAAAACGCATCCTCCAAGAAGCGGTGGACGCGCTTATTGATAATGCAATGCGCCGTGGTTCGCAGACCGCTCAAGCAACAGCTGCGGCCTCACGAAGGGAGCTCAAGTCGCTCGCAGAAAACCTAAAAGGCAAGCAGGGACTCTTCCGCCAGAACCTCCTAGGTAAGCGTGTCGACTACTCCGGCCGTTCGGTCATTGTCGTCGGTCCTAACTTGCGTTTGAACCAATGCGGTCTCCCCAAGCACATGGCGCTTGAACTTTTCCGCCCGTTCATTATTTCAAAGATGCTTGCGCGCGAGATGGCGTTCAACATTCGCGGCGCAAACCGTCTCATCGAAGAGGCGGGCCCGGAGGTGTGGGCAATCCTTGAAGAAGTCATTAGCGACAAGTACGTGCTTTTGAACCGTGCGCCAACACTCCACCGTCTTGGTATCCAGGCGTTTAAGCCGATACTGATCGAGACCAACGCTATCGAACTCCACCCACTCGTGTGTCCGGCATTCAACGCGGACTTCGACGGTGACCAAATGGCGGTTCATGTGCCCCTTTCTGCCAAGGCGCAAGAAGAAGCGCGCACACTCATGGCCGCCGACAAAAACATTTTGAAACCAGGCAATGCAGAACCAACTATTTCCGCAAAGCTTCTCGACATCGTGCTCGGCTGTTTCTGGGTAACCAAGATGATTCCCGGCGCAAAGGGCGAGGGAATGATATTCCACTCACCGAATGCGGCAATTACTGCCTACGACTACTTTGCTGTTGATCTCCGTGCGTCTATTAAAGTACTCGGCACAGACAGCCCCAAGTACAGAGCATTTGACGGCAAGCCGTTCGAGACGACAATCGGCCGCCTTCTTTTCAACAGCATCTTGCCCAAGGACTACCCGTACATCAACGCAGAAATCGGGAGAAAGATTGTGGCTGAGATCATGGCCGATCTTATCGATGTGTACGAGTTTGAGCGCGTAGCAAGCATTCTCGACCGGATCAAAGACTTCGGCTTTAAGTTTGCGACACACTCGGGTATTACATGGAGCTACTCCGACATGAAGATCCCGAAAGAAAAAGAGGCGATCATTGCAGCTGCACTTTCCGAGACAGAGATTTTAGCCGTGCAGTACAACGAAGGTCTCTTGTCTGACGAGGAACGCTATCGCAAGGCAATCGAAATCTGGCAACGCGCCAAGATGGCGGTTGAAGAGAGAATGCCGCACACACTCGACCAGAATGGTCCTGTCTACGACATGTGGAAGTCTGGTGCCCGAGGACAAATCGGACAGATTACACAGATGTCCGGTATGAAGGGTCTCATCACCAACACAGTCGGGCGCATTCTCGAGCACCCCGTTATTTCCTCATACAAAGAGGGTTTGACCCCAATTGAATACTTCATCACCACACACGGTGCCCGATACGGGCTCACAACAACGGCACTCCAAACTGCACGCGCTGGGTATCTGACCCGACGTCTTGTCGACGTGGCGCAGGACCTCATCATCATGGACGATGACTGTGGCGACCGCACAGGGAGAAAGGTAGAACGCCAAAAGAGCGGTACAGAAATCGGTACGGAATTGAGCAAAGCCATTATGGGTAGGGTGCTTGCCAAAGATGTCGTCAAGGAAGATGGCTCAGTACTCTACTCGAAGGGAACAGTTTTGCGAGGCAAAGACGTCGCGCGAGTCGAGAAAGAAAGCGCGGGAGAGATATTTGTACGAACTCCTCTTACCTGCAAGGCTACACACGGACTCTGCCGCAGCTGTTACGGTCTTGATCTTGGACGCTACAAACTCGTCGAAAAAGGCGAAGCGGTCGGCATTATCGCCGCGCAAGCCATCGGTGAACCGGGAACACAACTTACCATGCGCACCTTCCACCTTGGAGGTGTTGCGGGCGAAGACATTACCATGGGTCTTCCGCGTGTCGAAGAAATCTTCGAGCGACGCCCTCCGAAGAACCCAGCTATCATAACCAAAACAGGAGGCACTGTGCTTGAGATAAAGAAAGAGAAGACCGGGGAACGCACCATCATTGTTGCGCCAGACGTAGAGGGTAAGAGCAAAAAGAGCGACACCATCGCCTACGCTATACCATATGGTCGTACTCCTGCTGTGAAAGAAGGCGCCGAAGTGGCCAAGGGCGACTTCTTGACCGACGGTTCCGCCGATCTTACTGAGCTCTTCAAGTACGGCGGCAAAGAACGCGCCGAGGAGTATATCGTGAGCGAAATTGCGCGTGTCTACGACCTCCAGGGTGCGTCTGTCTCTCGAAAGCACATCGAGGTTATTGTTCGCCAAATGCTCTCTCGCCGTCGCATCAAAGAAACAGGAAGCACCAAGTTCTCTGTTGGCGACATTATCGAAGAAGTGCACATGAACGAAGAGAATGAGCGTGTTGTCGAGGAGGGGGGCGAAGAGGCAAAGGGAGAACGGCTTATTCTCGGCATCTCTGATGTGGCCCTTTCAACCAAGAGTTTCCTTTCGTCGGCATCATTCCAGAACACAACCAAGGTACTCATTCGCGCGGCACTCCGTGGCGCGACAGACGCACTCCGCGGTATCAAGGAAAACGTCATTATTGGTCGCCTTATTCCTGCAGGCACCGGCTTTCGACATGTGGCCAAAGAAGAGGTAGTCGAAGAAGAAGCCGAGGAAGAGACTGAAGAAGTAAAGGCGTAGCACGGCCGCCGTGCCATCTTTATACTTTCTGCCTGATACCTTATACTTGAGGCATGTCTTCTCCTGTAGACCAAATCAAAGAACGGCTCTCCATCGTCGATATTGTCTCTTCGTATTTAAAGCTCGAGAAAGCTGGGAGGAATTTTAAGGCGCGTTGCCCCTTCCATACAGAAAAGTCTCCTTCTTTTTTCGTCTCTCCAGAACGGGAAACGTTCCATTGTTTTGGGTGTGACAAAGGGGGAGATATTTTCACATTTGTGGAGGAGATAGAGGGCGTGGACTTCTCTGGCGCCTTAAAGATTCTTGCTGACCGGGCGGGAGTAATCCTTACTGCACACAGCAAAGAAGAAAGTGATGAGCGCAAGCGTCTTTTCGAGCTTCTCGAAGACATTACCTTGCATTGGACGGAGAAGCTCCTGGAAGCAAAGGATGTTCTCGAATACCTCACCAAGCGTGGTCTTACTGAAGAAACAATACGTTCATTTCGTCTGGGGTATGCTCCGGATGGTTGGAGTGACGCCGCTGCCTTTCTAAAGAGTAGGGGGTGGAAGGACGAGGAGCTCTTTACCGGAGGGATTGCCATCCGCGCAACCAGCGGCAAGATCTACGATCGTTTTCGAGGACGGATTATGTTCCCCATCGCCGATGCTTCGGGACGGGTTATTGGTTTCTCCGGAAGAATCTTTAGCGCTGCCGACCCGAAGGCGGCAAAGTATGTGAACAGCCCCGAGACGCCGCTTTTTCATAAATCACGAGTACTCTACGGCTATGACAAGGCGAAACTTGCGATCCGACAGATGAAGAGTTGTGTCTTGGTCGAGGGGCAGATGGATCTATTGCTCTCCCACCAAGCGGGCGCCACCAACACGATTGCGACTTCGGGAACAGCGCTTACTACTGACCAACTTACCTTCTTGAAGAGGCTGACAGACACTGTCGTCTTCGCATACGATGCCGATGTCGCCGGGCTGAATGCTTCTCGCCGAGGTATCGACCTTGCGCTTGAACACGGCTTCACAGTCTCTGTCGCGCGTCTCCCCAAAGGTAAAGACCCGGCAGATGTGGTGCTTGAAGACAAAGACAAATGGCACGAGATCTTGAAGGCCCGCGAACACGCGATAGAGTTTTATATTAATGTTTTGAAAGAGCACACACCAAACGAGCACATCTTTCGCCGCAAGGTCGAAGAGGTGGTAGTGCCCTATATAGCCAAGATCGGCCGCCCAATAGAACAAGCGCACTTTGTGGTCCGAGTAGCAGAGGCACTCAAGCTTGATGCGGAGCCGGTCTGGCGAGCGGTGAAGGAAGCCTCGAAGGCCTCAACAGAAAAGGTGAGGACAAGCGCCTCGACACCGAGCGTTGTTTCTAATGTCGTTCATGAAAAGGCGCTGCATCCCGCACTGCGGAGACTACTCGGCATTGTCCTGTGGCAAAAGTCATGTGAAAAGCCAGTGGTCACTATTACTGAAGTGGGAGATAAAGTAAAAAATCTTTGTGATATTTCTATCTCCGGGATACTAGAGGCCATTGATGAGAAGGGGCGTGAGAGAATGATTTTCGAGGCCGAGATGTACTACAAAGATTCGGAGGGGCTTCTGCGCGAAGTCGACGAGCTACTCTTGTCGCTCCGTGAAGCGGAACTCAAAAAGCATCTCGAAAGTGCCCACCTGAAGCTCCATCGGGCCGAACTTAAAGGAGAAATAGGTGAAATCAATGAGGCGCTACGTGCGTATGCCTCGCTCACGCGCGAATATAATGAAATCGCGGAAGTGAAAAAGGCAAGAGCTAAAGAGTTGTAACTAGCGAGGTAATCCTTTATCATTCTCTAATATATGGCAAAGCTCCTAAAGCGTATCCGTCGTGCCCGCAAAACGGGTAAAAAGGCTTCCAAATCATCCCGTTTGCGGATGAAGGGCAAGCGTGCTTCTAAGGCAAAGAAGGCTCCTGTAGCCAAGAAAGGCAAGAAAAAGGCCCCCAAGACTCGTGTGGCGCGTGGTAAGGGCAAGGCCGTCTCCAAAGCTCCTGTCAGCAAGAAAGAGAAGGAGGCGCGTGACGCAAAGCTCGAAAAGCTCATTATCCGAGGACGTGAGCGTCGTTTTGTGACCCACGACGAACTCCTCAAGGAATTTCCTACCATTGAAGATGATATTGTGTTTCTGGAGCGCGTCTACGAACGTTTGAGCGCCGAAGGAGTCGAGCTTGTGGAAGCGGGGTCGCTCCTTGCTGCAGATGAGACGCCTATGTTTGACGGCAAGATTACTGCTCATGAAGAGACCTCTATCGACTCTGTGCAGATGTATCTTAAAGAGATCGGCCGCTACTCGCTCATTTCTGCCGCCGAAGAAAAGTCGCTCGCGCGGCGCATTAAAGAAGGGGACGAAGACGCGCGTCACCTCCTCGCCAAGGCGAACCTCCGTCTCGTTGTTTCTATTGCGAAGCGCTACGTCGGCCGAAGCCGCGATCTGACCCTCCTCGACCTCATCCAAGAGGGGAACATTGGGCTATACAAAGCGATTGAGAAATTCGAACCAACCAAAGGCTTCAAGTTTTCAACATATGCTACATGGTGGATTCGGCAGGCAATTACGCGCGCGCTCGCTGACCAGTCGCGAACCATTCGTATTCCTGTCCACATGGTGGAGACCATCGCGAAGTACAAGCAGGTGGTGCGTCGGCTTGCCCAAGACTTGGGTCGCGACCCCTTGGCAGAAGAGATTGCCGCAGAGATGGGGCTCGACGTGAAAAAGATTTACATAATTCAAAACATTGACCAAGACACCATTTCGCTCGAGAGTCCGGTGGGCGAGGATGATGAGAAATCAACCTTCGGCGACTTTATCGAAGACGAAAAGATAGATTCTCCATCGCAAGAGGCATCACTACGTATTCTTCGAGATCAAATCAAAGAGATATTGGATGATCTTTCTCCCAAGGAGCGCAAGATTCTCGAAATGCGTCACGGCCTTATTGACGGCACTGTCCACACCTTGGAAGAGGTGGGGCGTGAGTTTGGTGTGACCCGTGAACGTATTCGCCAAATCGAAGCCAAGGCACACGAGAAGATTCGTCACCACGACCGCGCACGAAGACTCGAGAGTTATTAAGTGTTTGCATGAGTGAGGCCCCAAAACAGAAAATTGTTTCAGTAGAACCAGCGCATCCATATTTAGCAGATGGACCAGTTGTGAAAATGAGAGGGGATACCCCAATGCGTCCTGGCGAGAAATTAGAACTCGCACGCGAACTTACAGCATTTGAAACAAAATGCAAAGAAGTGGGGGAGAAGATCGAGGCCATTGCACATGAATTGATGCTTTCTACAAGAAGGCATATTTTGGTTGATGATGTTGAAGAGGTATGGCGACAGCAGTGGTCACTCGATTCCTGGCGTTTGCAACTGTTTCGTGACAGAGCGAAAGCTGGTGCCGAGTCTGCATATGATCCAGATCGAGTAGAAAGCGAAGGAGATTTAGTGGAGAGTGCCTACCGGCTTCTTTCTTCGCATCCTATGGGTCAAAAAAGGAGTATGCGTCTCTCAACAGAGACTGGGGAACAACGCGTTAAGCTACGTGGCTTCGCTGCGGTTAAAGACGCAGAGCATCCAAGTTGTGACCTTCTCGATGTAGTGTGGCATGAGAGAAAGGCGGATGAAGCGGAGATATTGATAACGGTGCTTCACAAGAAGTACAAAAACCAGCAGGCGCGGGTACACGCTCTCGCTCGCGAACTCTCGATGCCTAACCTTAAGGAGAGTAGCAGCGCCACCCTTTTCCTTGATGACGAGGGAAACCCTGAATCACTTTCGGTTTGGAAAGCACGCGATGAGGTTGCGGAGCGGTTTTTTAAGGCTATTGAAGCGAAGTATCAGCTCACCTAATCAAGCACTTGACAACAATACCCCACTATGCTATAATTGGGGTATGGAAAAAGCAATTATTATAACTCTTGCCGGTATCTTCGCCAGCACTATAATTCATTAGTCTGGCACCTCCGGCCACCTATTTATAAGTAAGAAACCAGCCCCGACCGTCGGGGCTGGTTTCGTATTATGGAGAGCATCTCAATTAAAAACCCCGGTTCATGCCGGGGCTACGTTCCCTTCTCGCTCTAGAAACCGCTTCAGACGTTTGGTGCGCTGAGAGGGGTGTGGGTGTGTCATAAACGGGAGTGCGAAATAAAAAACAATAGTTTTCATCCTTCCCTCGAGATGTGCTAAATCACGTTTGAAAAACCCAATGAGCCTCTCTGCATTTCTCTTATTCCACAATGCGGCGTAGGCGTCTGCGCGGTACTCTTCGCGGCGGTCTAGTACGTTACCAGCCATCTCAAAGAGAGAAAGAAGAGTCAATGGGAGAAGCGCCCCCAACAGCGCAATATTCGCAGAGGTCTGTGTGCCCTCGAATGCCATTATGGCAAAAAAGAGGGCACCCACAAGTGTTAAGAAGAGCCAGAGACGTTGCAGGGAAAGCTCCGCAACAAGTAAGCCAAGCCGCACAAATATACTCAGTCTCTTTGGCTTGTAACCATGCGCGATTTCGTGGGCAAGTATAGCCTCGACAACTTCGTCACCACCAAGACTTTCAATGGCGTCCTCCGAAAGGGCCAAGACGGGAGATGTGCGGGCATTCCCGAAAGTCATCTGTGTCATGTTGATCAGAGCGGCGATTGGAATTCCCGTTGTCACTCTCAGGATTACTGCCGTGGGGAGTTGGGCAAGCCTTGTGTATTTTTGTGCCAACATCTCAATGTTAATGTTTTGGATGGCCAATGATTGAGCATCTCCAGTAGCAGCATTGCCCAATGGTTCAGGGTCTATCTTCCGGAACTTACTATTGTCTATCCGCAGGAATCCATGAGAAAGGACTTTACAGAGCGTTGTGTAGAGCAGGACGAGGACACTCAAAAACAGTAAAACGTTGAGGGTCACCACACCGGCCTCCTCTGTCTATGTACACTAGATACCGTTATTGAATCTTTGTCAACCACTCTGAACGTGGAGCCCCAGCGTGTTATACTGCCTACATGAAATCTTCTGGGAAGGAGTTTCCCATTGCACACTGGAGTTACTCGTCGCTCATAACTTTTCTCCGGAATCCCTTGGCATGGTACAAGCGCTATGTCGAAGAAGTATATGACACACCGGGAACCCCGGCCTCAATTATCGGGCGCGCCGGGCATGTTGCGCTCCAACACTTCTATGGTGGTATAGAGAAAGAAGGGGCTATACAGCTCGGTCTCGATTACCTCTGCAATGTCCCTGATTTCGAAATTAACTTTGGGAAAGCCACCTCGCGTCTTGCAAAAAAGAAAAAACGTCTCCAGATGGAGCGCGACTATCTTCGTGCCATCGCTTTTTATCTTGCTCGGCCACCCCGGCACAAAGTGCTTGGCGTCGAGGTGAGGGGAATGGCTAATGTGAAGGGTCTGCCGCTCCCCATTAAGGCAGTCTCTGACTTGGTCGTCGAGTCGCGTGTCGACCCGAAGGCGCTCGACATTATTGACCACAAGTTTGTCGATTCGTGGAGTGCCGGGGGCTCGCAAAAGACACTCTTCGTCATCCAGGCGATCTTCAACTACTACACAGTGCAAAGTGAATTTAAGCGGCCGGTCCGGCGCTTCATCTTGCAAGAGTGCAAGAAGACTAAGAATGCGGACGGGTCATCGCAGATGCGGCGCTATACTATTGATTTCGACAAATGCGATGAAGAGTTCGCAATCTTTCACCGCCTGGTAAACGACGCGACAGCAGAACTTATGCGGACGAAGGTCTTTCTGCCCAACCCCTCGGATATGTTTGAGGGAGAAAACTCGTTTGATATCTATCGCTTGGGTTTATAACAAAAAACGCGGCAGTCAGGATGACTTGCCGCGTTTGCCCGTGAAAGGGCGAAGGAGCAGACGGAACGCCCAGATGAGAAGGGCGAAGGCGATGCCGTAGACGAGCACCATATTCAAAAGTGGGCCCAACTCGTCTACTGTTCCGACCGCGATCTGCGTCAGTGTCCCCGGGGCGAAGTAGTGGATTGCCCCGAGGACGATGAGGGCAAGCGTTGTAGTGCCTGCCCGAACACGTGAACCAAAAAAGAACCGGAACCAGCGTTGCATCGTGTCCTCCCTAGTACATGCGAAGCGCGAGCTTCGCCGAGAAGAAGATCGTCTTCACGATCGATGTGGCAAGCGCGCCGATGAGCCAGAAGACGCTCTTTGCGAGCCTCCATGGGTCAAACAGGTTGGCGAGGGCAGCCACAGACGCTTTGCCCGAGGGCCGCCATACGCGTGCCAGATCGGCGAAGTACTTGTGGCGCGAACGCCACAGGTCTGCGAAATATTTGTTCATTCCACACCTCCAATCCAACTTTAATTATATCACACTTATCACAAAAAAGCAATACCCCTAAGGGAAACAAAAAACCCGCTATTTCGCGGGTTTTTTTGTGCCTATTCTTGAGCGGTCTTGGCAAGCGCTTCGTCGATCATGAACTTCAATGATTCGTATGATTGCGCGCCAGAGATCGGCTGTGCCCTGCCGTCTCTCTCTATAAAGATGCTAAAAGGAGTTCCGAAGTTAAGACCGAGAGCTTGCGCTGTGTTTACTCCATCGTTCAGCTGGCCAAGAATCTTTTCTTCGAATGTGTTGTTCTTGAGACATGCTTCAAAGTTTTTGCGCGAAAGGCCCACATCTTCTGCAATATCAGGAAGTAATGCGAGGTCGAGTCCGTCGTTCGACGGTGTCAGCGTAAAGACTCGGTCTATGTATTCCCAGAACTTCACCGTCCCACCAAGCTCTGCCGCACATTCCGCAGCCTCTGCTTCTGTGACCGCCTTAGAGTGGAGTTGGGTGAGTGGCGCGTGGCGGAAAATCCATGCAACTTGTCTCTGCTCACCGTATTCCTTCATTACCATCTTCATTGTCTCATGGAAATCTTTGCAGAACGGACACTCAAGGTCAGAATACTCAACAATGACGACTGGAGCGTTGGGTGCTCCCAAGATGTGGTCGACAGGAGAGATCGGCTCCATGACCTCCGTTGCGTCGACGACCGTTTCACTTACTGCCGCGGTAGTGCCTTCCTTTGAAGAGGAGAGGAAGACTGCTCCGGCGATAATAACTCCGGCGAGAACGATCGCGCCCGGGACATAAAGATTCTGGAGTTGGACGTTGTTGTTGGTATCCATTGTATTTAATTAGTTTTTAGTTGCGCTCATCGTACCATACGGCACTTCTCCATGTCTAGAGCTAGTCCGCCATTCTCTTTTTGAAATCTGCAACGAAAGGAAGGTCTTCCTCGGGGTCGAGCGTATACCCAACTGCCGTGTGGTACGCGGCCCAGCTTGCGAGGACGACAAGGGAGAATATCTTTGTGTATTTGTCGCCTTCTGTGTTGAGGTGTACCACCAAGACACGAAGTCCACGGTTCCTGTATTCTTCTGTGAGAATATCCATTCGCTTCAGTACGCGGGGATGGTCATCCCCGTCACGAAGAAAGATAAAATAGAATTTTTCCGAAAGGTGTCGAGTCGCGTCCCTTACGTCAAAACCCGACATCTCGTTGTGGTTGAGTTCGGGGAGGAGATTGTAGAGGGCGGGGATTTTGCCTGTTTCGTTAAAAGTAATCTTCCAGTGATACGCGAGTGCTTCGTTTTTTTCGGAGGAGTAGATGACGGGAATAGAGTCGCGAAGCATTTGTGCGAGTGCTCGGCCGGCATCCTCATACGAACCTGCATTGAATGTGTTTGCGAACTTCGCGCTTAGGTCGAGCATGTCTTTCTCGCTCAATACGGCAAGCAGTGCCCGGAAGGCGAAGCCGATCGCGGCGCGCGGCTGGATGCCCGTTTTGGGGAGCTGGATGTAGGGGAGTGAGTGCTCTTCCGCCATGCCGCCAAGTATCCCCCCCGTAGAGATGACGACAGAAGGGAGGCGTCGCTCCAATGCTTCTTCAAGGGCGGAGACGGTTTCCTCGGTATTGCCCGAGTATGAACTTGCGACAAAAAGCCGCTCTCCGAGGTCGCTCATGTGGCGAGGGAGGCCATAACTGCGGTGAATCACAATGTCGCGTTCCGGGAGCATCGTCTTCAAGAGTCCCGCGGCAAGGTGCGAACCGCCCATTCCGGCAATCAGGAGTTTGGGACGGGGTGTAAAGTTTCCTCCGTTTCTGATTTCTGGCTCAAAGGAGAATTGTTGTGCGAAGTTTTGTATCGCATCACGCATACTATTAAAACTATAGTGTACATGAGAAAAGTTGTGATATTTGCATCTTCAGCACGAGGCAAAAGAGTCGTCAATGATACGTTTGTCGAGCGTACTTATTTCGTATACACTTATCAGAATGACAGAAAACAAACATCTCCACGAAGTTGCGATTACCGCAATCATCGCTGACAAGGACGGCAAGTTTCTTATAATCCGCCGTTCATCAAACAAGAAGCGGTTCCCGAGCATGTGGACCGTACCGGGAGGCAAGCTCGAAACGGACGACTATCTCAAACTCAAGAAGGATACGAAGTTCTACTGGTACAACGTGCTCGAACGGACACTTCGACGTGAGGTTAAGGAAGAAGTGGGCCTCGACATAGAGAATATTGAATACCTCACAAGTTTGGCGACGGTGCATGAAGACGGGAGTCCCTCACTCGTCATTTCTTGTATCGCCGAATACGCCGGTGGTGAGATCACGCTTCAGGAAGGGGAGGCAGACTCCTATGCATGGGTCACGCTTAATGACGCAAAGGGGCACAATCTTATTGACGGTATTTATGATGAGCTTGTCCTGGCAGAAAACCAGAGGGCAAATCGCAAGAGAGCTGAATGGGCACGTAGCCAAGACACGGCCAACCAATAACGATGCCACGTAAAGAGTAATCCCCACCCCCAAACCAGGTGGGGATTGACTTTTTATATACACATGCTATAGTTGCAAACGAGGCAACAACAAGGAGGTCACGCGCATGGTACGAGTACGACAGTCGACCGTAGCAACGGTTGCTGTTTTCGTTCTAGTCGTTGGCTTTTTCGCCCTCATGAGTTTTATTTTTCCTCCGGCAAGCACCAGCCCGGTCGCTGCTCTCCCAGAAGATGATGGTGGCGTATGGTGCACTGACGCCGCAAACAAGAGTCTGGGAATGGATCTCCGGTTCGTCGAATGGCATTGGCGCGGGAAGACGGCGGGCGCTTTCTTCCCGGCTGGTCCCGAAGTCGTCGTGGAGGTCGTGGAGGATTCTATGAACTTCCGTCGTGGAAGCCGAGCCCTCGGAGCAGTCTTCGACATGTCGCATCAAACGGTCGTCGATCCTTCGAAGAAGACCGGTAACATGCTCGGGTGGTTCCAGGAAAGTCGTGACTACCTCTACGTGACATGGCTTCCGGATATCCGCGACCTCCCGTCACTGTCGGCGGAGTGTGTTGCGGACATGTTCCCCGACGATCCAGCGATGGCCCGCGTACGGGCGCTCGCAAAAAATTAACGGTCAGCCTCGGCGCTGACACAGGTCTTCTACTGCCCACGCGAAAGCGCAGGCACGGAAGGCCTTTTTTCTTGTTAAAAAACCACCCGGAAAGGTGGTTTGCTTTTTTATGTATTGCTGTGAGCGAAGTCGCCAATACCGTCAGGGTAGTTGCCAGTAAAGGGACCGTCATAGAAAGAATCTTTCGTGAGGGGGGAGTTCGGTCCACGCACAGCGAGGATCGCCTCGATAACAAGATCATTCGGGAGATAACCCAAAGTGTCGAGCCCACATTCACGAGCGATCGCTTCGACATCCCCGTCGTGTTTTCTCGCAATGAGCTCTTCTCCGTAGCGGTACGTGTCCATGCCATAGTAGTCGGGGAAACGGTAGAGGTCAGAAGCGATGCGTCCGTCCACCCTTTTTGCGCCCGACTCTCGTGCCATGATCACCGCTCTTTTCATGGTATTGCCGCGGACTTCCGAATCGTCCAGAACTGTTGCATTTTTCCTGCTAAGCACAGCAGGCCTGGGTCGTAGCTTCGACTTTACGAGTTCTGCGCGGAGCTCGGCTATGGGATCGATGAATGTGCGCCCGACAGTGTGCGGGCGGAAGAATGCCCACGGAGTGAAGCGCACCTGCGCTTGCGTCAGTTTGAGTTCCTCGTAGTACCCTTGTGCCGCCTGGTTTCCAGAATCAGGCACGGGGACGACGATGTCGGTTGGGACTGGGTGGAGCCGTGCGAGACGTTTTCCCATTTCTTCGCGTGCACTACCTACCTCCACACCCTCGACGACACTGTGCGGAGACATGAAATAGATAAACTCGAAGATATCGAAACGGAGGGTCGCTGCGACCCCCGAGGGGAGCCACGACTCACTCGTAATGCGTCCGTCTTTGACGGTGACCAATTCCCCAGGGCCAATGTCGCGCAGTAATGTAGCACCGATCTGCGGTTGCGTGAACGCGCAACTCTCGGAAGCGATGAATATGTCGTTACCACGCATGCCGATCTGGAGCGGGTGAAAGCCGAATCGATCACGAAGCGCGTAGAGTGTGTTATTAAAAAGGACAATGAGGCTGAACGAACCCTGAAGCTCGCGAACGGTGTCTACAAGTGCAGAAACAAAATCAGTTCGCTTTGACTGTGCGATGATTGCCGCAATAGTGCGCGTGTCAGAAGCGTTTTCGTCATGAAGGATGCCATACTTTCTGCGGAGCGAACCCATATTTACACTGTTGCCGTTGTGGCTCGCGTCGAACTCCTGCCCACGGAAGGAATCGCGCACAGGTTGCAGATTCCATGGCGAATTAGTACCGGCATTTGGGTAGCGGGTGTGTCCCACTCCAATTTTTCCCGGCATGTGCTTGAGCGCCTCTTTGCCGAGCGCCTCTTTCACCTCTCCCATGTCGCGCAGGTCGTAGTGGTCACCGCGAAGGGCGGTTACCATACCAGCTCCGCCCTTGCCGCGCGGTTGCATTTCAAGAAGACCCGTATAAATGTCGGGTGCAGCAGTCTCTTTCTCGTTCGCCACTCCGATAATGCCGCACATAGGAAGCCCTCCTCACCATACTGCATTCGTCTTAGGCCACTATACGCCGTAGCAAAACTTTCTTCAAGACACCCAGGCATGGTACAATTTCGGGATGGAAATTATTAAGGCAACAGGCGAGAAAGAACTCTTCGAGCACGAGAAGCTTTGCGGTTCTTTGCGCGCCTCGGGCGCCCCGAGTGAGGTGGCAGACAAGATTTGCAACGCAGTCGCAAAAGACCTTTCTCCAGGGGCAACAACAACAGAGATCTTTCGGGAGGCACTCCGGCACTTGGTCAAGGAAAACATTGGTCTCGCCGCCCGCTACAGCCTGAAACGTGGTATGGCGGAGCTTGGCCCAGCGGGTTTCTACTTTGAGCAATTCGTCGAGGCAATCCTACGTGCAGAGGGGTACACGACGGCACGGAACCAGTTTCTACGAGGCGAGTGTGTCACACACGAAGTCGACATTGTTGCTTACAAAGGAGACGAGCACTATTTCATCGAGGCAAAATACAAAAACAAACCACATTTGAAAACGCACGTCGATGTGGTTGCCTATGCGTGGGCGCGATTGGACGACATTAGGCGCGTGGAGGAGAAGAAGGAGGGTGGCAAAGCAAAGCACTATGCATGGGTCATCACCAACACGAAGCTGACCTTGAGCGCGATCCAATACGCAAACTGCAAAAACATTAAGACAACAAGTTGGAGCCATCCGAACGGAGAAGCGCTCGAAAACCTAATCGCCAAACACGCGCTCTATCCGGTAACAGTCCTCCCATCGGTTAATAGCCACACCCTTGAAATATTTGCAAAGCACGGCATGATGCTTGCGCAAGACCTCATTCCCTACACCGCGGAAGACCTAGAGACCAAGTTCGGTATCAAAAAAGCCGTTGCCTCAAAGATCAACAAAGAGGCACAGGCGTTGTTGGCTACTGCTCACCAGGGTTAGAATGGGAGTGATTGTGTCACGGCTCCCGCTTTCTTCTCCTCCCATTTTGAGGTGTTGAGTCGTATTTGCAGTACCCCACCGTCCCAGTCTTTGTATTTGAGATGGCCGTTTGCGAGCGCGTACTCGTAGATTTCTTTGGTGATGCGCACGTCGTCGATGCAGTATTGTCGCACTTTATCGATTTCACCATTCCTCCACCATGCGATGGCTTGAAGGCCATTGCCAGACTTCTTAACGCCGAGTGTCGCCTCTGCGATGGTGTCGAGCTTAATCCTGCGACCAAGTACGTTCTTGACCTCTGCAAGGAGATCGAGACTTTTCTTTTGTGTCAGGTCGCCCAGGTAGTACTTGTTTAAGAGCGGTATGTCGAAATGGTCGGAGTTAAAACCGATCAAAACATCCGACTGCTCGAGAATTGGCCACAGATTTGGCAACTCCGCCTCGAGATACGAGGAGTACGAATCGGTGAGGGAGTCGTAGATGCAGACGAGCGACATATCCAAAAGGGTCGGGTCGTTCCCGCCGACATCCGAGAACATATTTTTTGTTTCGACATCGAGGACAATCTTTCTCATATCAATAAAAGTAGGTTCTATTGTACCAGATTGGAGGGGAGTGTAACATATAATCATGAAGAGAGAAGAAGTATATTTAGACAATAATGCCACGACCCCGCTTGCTCCGGAGGTGCTTGTCGCAATGGAGCCGTATTGGTCCGAGAAATTTGGCAACCCTGGAAGCATGCACATGAAGGGCCGAGAAGCACGCGAAGCCGTGGAGAAAAGTCGCGATATTCTCGCGCGGTATTTGGGCAACGAAGGGGGCATCATCTTCACGTCGGGTGCTACCGAGAGCGTTAACTTCGCGCTTAAGGGCGCTTTGCGTAGGGCGAAGGCAGTCGGGCGTACCCACGTGGTTACGAGTCTTGTTGAACACGATGCAGTACTCGAGACACTAAGCGCTCTGGGTGATGAAGGATTTGAAACCACATATCTCACTCCAGACGAGTACGGGCGCATTACTCCTGCGGCTGTCCGTGACGCGCTCCGAGACAACACTGCGCTCGTCGCCATCATGCATGTTAATAATGAACTGGGTACGATTTACCCGGTTAATGAGATTGCATCCGAAGTGAAAAAGCGCGATCCGGAAATCGTGATGTTTTGCGATGGCGTCCAAGCGTTTGGGAAACTGCCTGTCGATTTGACCGGCATTGACCTCTACGCGTTCTCTGCGCACAAGCTCCACGGACCGAAAGGTGTGGGTGCTCTGTTCATTCGCAAGGGTATCAAATTGCAAACGCTCATTAATGGTGGCGGGCAGGAGTTCAGTCTACGCTCGGGGACGGAAAATGTGCCCGGTATCGTTGGCTTGGGCAAGGCGGTGGAGCTTGCCTACGCAACCCACGAAGAGACGGTTCGGCATGTGCGTCCGCTCCGCGAACAATTTCTAGCAGGGCTTCGCGCGATGAATAACGTCCGCATCAACTCTCCCGAAGATGCGCTCTATACTACCCTGAACGCCGCATTTCTCGGGATCCCAGCAAAGACGCTTTTGGAAGCACTCGAGAAAGAGGTGATATATGCTTCGATTGGTCCCGCATGCGCTGCGGGAAAGGTAATTCAGAGCCACGTGCTCGAGGCACTTCCCGTTTCCGAGGAGATCAAGCGCTCCTCAATGCGTTTCGGCTTTTCCAAATACAATACTCTGGAAGAGGTCGACTATGTTCTCGGTGTTCTCAACAAAGTCGTACCCGAACTGCGGAAGGCGGCATAATGTCTATGGAGTCGTCATTTTCTAACGAGAATAAGCCAGGGGATTCCAATGTCCGCATAGAGGCATCGTGGAAGCGTGTTTTGAAAGATGAATTTGAGAAACCATATTTTAAGGAGCTCACAGAGTTTGTGCGTGGCGAGTACCAGGAGGCGACCATCTATCCACCGGCGAAGCATATTTTTCGTGCGCTTGATTTGACACCTTTCGACAAGGTGAAGGTGGTCATCTTGGGGCAGGATCCTTACCATGGTAAGGGGCAGGCGAATGGATTGTGTTTTGCTGTGGGTAAGGGTGTCACTCCTCCGCCTTCGCTCAAAAACATTTTTAAAGAGATTGAAAGCGACTTGGGGAGACCAGCGAAAGACCAAAGCGGGGACTTAACCTATTGGGCCGAGCAGGGCGTGCTCCTCTTAAACGCAACGCTCACCGTGCGCGCCTCTTCGCCGGGGTCGCACCAGCGTAAGGGGTGGGAGCAATTCACCGATGCGGTCATCAAAGCACTTTCAGAAAAGCGCGAACACTTGGTCTTCATGCTTTGGGGGCGGTATGCAGAGGAAAAGGGGAGCATCATCGATTTTGAAAAACATCTTGTCTTAGTTGCGGCGCATCCTTCACCCTACTCCGCATCTAACGGCTTTTTCGGATCAAAACACTTTAGTCAGGCAAATGAGTATTTAGAGAAGCAGGGACAAGCACCGATAGAGTGGTAAGCGCCCCCGACTCCTTTGTTTTTTTGTTTTTTGCTTTTGTGGACAAATAAGGAAAAGGTTGAACCTTTTCCTTATTTGTCCACAGGGGCTCTTAGTGGTCAGTGTCTCTCTTGCGCTCTGTCTATGGATGTGGTATGGTCTTTTTTAGAAACGACAGCATAGGATGGTTCGTAAATGCGAGTGACCTGCGAGTTCCCGTTGGATCGGCACGAGCTTGCGCGCGAAGCAAAGATCATGCTCCGCACGCTTCCGTGGTGGAAGAAGGTGTGGTACCACTTGGGTCGCTGCATCTCCGTGGGCGAGCGCAAGTACGAGGGTTGGACTGGGTTTCTCCCGTTCTATTTCTTCAAGTGTCCGACGTGCAAGAAGCCGAGCATCAATTACCCCAACGGGTACGAAGGCCATCTTCATTGCAACCATTGTCCGCTTTTCCCGAGTGCTGCACGTTCGCAAGCACAGGGTGTCGCAGCTTAGCTCATTTTTCTAAAGTCCCGCGTCAGTGTTCACCATTCGGTGGACTGCAGACGCGGGTTTTTTAATTGCATTAAAAAACCCGCGAGTTGGCGGGGTGTGTCGGCTTTATGCCATGAAGATGATCGTGTCTCCTTCTTCGATGATGCCATCGGTCAACACTTCGGCGCGGATCCCGCCGCGATGGCGCATGGTCTCTTTGAAGCCGATAATGTCACGGCCGTACTGTTCGTGGGCGAGCTTTGCCGGGCGTTCGCACGGTTCGGCAAGTTCGATCCCCCTGAAGAAAACTCCTCGCGAAGTCATGAATTCCCTATCGATCATGTGGTTCAGGGCGACGCCGCAGGTCACGATGTTTCGGCGCGTGTATTCGGGGAGGAGGTTGGGGAGTGGGCGCTTGCGGTCAGTCCGGGCACCCTCGATTGCCTCCATCTCGATAAAGGTCACGTGTTTGATTACCGTGCGTTTCGCGTCGGTAAAGAATCCCGCACCACTACTATACCGGTCATCGACGATGCCTCTGCCTTTCATAACCCGTATCGACGGTCGACGTTCCATCGGAGCACCCGCTTCGGGAGCGACATAGAACTGGGCGGCGAAACCACACTGGAGGATCATCTACTTCTAGCCCTACCTATCTCCCGCCATTTAAACAGATGGCCCCGTCGAGGTCAATCCCGACCCCAACAAAAAACACTCCAACAATCTCAAGATTGTCGGAGTGTTTTTTGTGGACACTTTGTTTAGGTCAGTTTGGTCCTCAGCACGCCCACAACGCCAACGATAGCTACTAGGAGTCCGAGAACCTGCCCGCCGGGGCTGTCGTCAATTCCGCCGTATACAACCATAAATGCTCCGAACAATATTGCCAGAAAGAAAGAAGTTACCTTGATGATCTTGTTCATATTAACTAAGCTCCACGGAGTAAGACGTCGTCGTCCGCCGATTGGCGGACTCCTCCTTGAGAACCCACGGTTCTCAACGCTCCTCTGCCCAGCAGAGGAGCTGCGTTCCTCCACGGAGAACTCCCGTTCTCCGACCCTCTCCCAATCCTACCCGGGTCGTTCTTCGTTTCACTCAAACTCCCCGGGTAGGATTCGAACCTACGACCAACGCGTTAACAGCGCGCTGCGCTACCGCTGCGCTACCGGGGAATAAACATACACCATTGTACACTGCGCTCTGCCTGCGGACAGGTACCGGGGAATGTATCTAGAGAATACCAGAAAAAGGCACAAAAGCAACGAAAAAGAGGGCTTGCCCCCACACCTTTCCCCGCAAGGCGCAAAGCGCGTTGTCGGGGACAATATTGCGAGGAAAGGTGTGGGGGCTTGCAAAGTTTGCGGAAGTATGCTAGGGTAGGAGGATCAAATCGTGTCTGTAAGAGAAACGAAGGTCGGGTTTTGTCGTTACAGAGCGGTTTGAATTAGTAGAAAAGTTTCTCTTACAGAGAACTCAAATAAATCAACGATATGCAAGAAGGAACAGTCGCGAAAAAAATGGACCGCGGTTACGGATTTATCTCCGTCCCAGGCCAGGAAAAGGAACTCTTTTTCCACGCTAATGAACTTCAGGGCACCACATTTGACGAGCTCAACGAAGGTGACAAAGTCACTTTCGAGATCACCACAGGACCTAAGGGTCCAAACGCGGTGAACGTAAAGCGCGTCTAACCTGAAACAAAACACCCGCCTCACGGCGGGTGTTTTGTGTTTATTCCCTCATGTGCTAGACTGGGCAATCACTTATCCCCTTAGAGACTCGAGCATTGCGTTGAGTCTGAACAGGGGAAATGGAGCTACTTATGCCCAAAGTATCAACTAAAACTAAAAAGACTAAAGAAACGTCATCACCCGCCTCCGCTAAAGCTACGGCGGGCAAGCAGGCGGTAGCCACTGTTTCTAACGGGATGCCAAAGCGGCTCTCGAACTCCACCCGGAGACACATGCGCACCTTCAAGGCGCAGACTCGCCGTGTCCATGGCGACGGCGACGAATCAAGAAAGCTCATTACCGCAGAGCACGAACGCATGGCCGGAAAAGCGAAGACCAACCAACCCGCTAAATAGCCTCCTTCTAAAACCATTTCAATCAGTTGTTGGACGACGCGCTTTACTCTGGGGAGTTTCCAAAAAAAACAATTGTGACTGTCCCTATTCCCTCCATTCCCACAAGGTCCCCATTTCCACCATTTCCATTCTTTACTATAGGTTACATTCTGTTATCATGATCAGCAACGATATGAACGAAGTAGCCGCTTCAGCGCCGAAGGAAGATAAGTTCGCAAAGCAGTTGAAAGCATTTGTGGCTGAGCGAAAAAAGCCAGCTCTTCTCTTGCGTATGGGCACGGTCACACCAGCGTCGGTCATATTGACCCAAAACAAGCTGCGCGGCAAAAATTTTGATGAGCTCGATGTTATTTTGGAAACTCCGGGCGGCCATATTGAGTCCGCCTATAAGATAGTGAAGTTGCTGCGGAAACACACTAAGCGCGTAAACATTGTGGTTCCTACCTATGCAAAGAGTGCGGGCACCCTCATCTCTCTTGCGGGGGAGACGCTCGTTATGGCGACGACTTCAGAACTCGGGCCCCTTGACGTACAGATACCAGAGCAACAGGAAGGAGATGTGGACACATTCAAATCGGCGTTGAATGGTTATAAATCCCTCGAGCAAATACAGAATCACGCGGTAGAAAATTTGGACATAGCAACCAAACTCATCCTTCATCGCACAAGAAACAGGATGCGACTGCAAGATGTCATAAAACTTGCCATTGAGTTTTCTGGAAACACGAGCGGTTGTCTTTACAATCAAATACATCCAAAGAGCATCACGGAATATGCCCGCGCCCTTGATATTGGTGAACAATACGGCGTTCGCATTTTGCTACGCTATATGGGTTGGAGTGCAGAAAAGGCAAAGCCAGTTATACACCGTATGGTGTATGATTACCCGTCCCACGAGTTCATAATAGATACGGAAGAGCTTGCGGAACTTGGGTTTGCTGTGGAAAACGCGAAAGGTGATCTCGAAGTTATCATGGAAGCACTCGGTCTTTCGCTCCAAATACGAAACCATACAGACGAACAAGAAATAAAGCTCCTTGAGTTCACGCCAACCCCGTCAGCTCAAGGTAAAGTAAAAGCAAAGAAAAACAATGAAAATCAAGCCAAAAAAACAAAAAAATAAGCCCTTTCAGGACTTTGATGAGATGGCTCAGAACTCTGCGACCTCGGGTTTTATACGTGAGGCAATCAGTGAGACGCGCTCTTTCGTGAAGGAGGTTTCCCGAACAAAACACGTCCCTTCTTCGGTCAGTCCCTCAACAGTCACAAAGGCACACCTGTACGGTATCTAAGTGCTGGTACCACGGTCCTTGGCCATTTTCCATTTTTACACCCCCGTCTCCATCATTATTCTGGTTATCCACAGAATTGGATTTGTTGACTTTATCCAGTAGGCGTATACTTAGGAGGTAACCTTCTGTCTTTCGAGGTTATGGGGTTTAAAAGAAAGGCGGCCGATGGTTTAGCAAAACAAATACTCGAACAAAAGTCAAAAGCTCTAGTGGCGGGTGTTTGCGGGGTGAAAACCCTGCTAACGCAGGGGAACATCGGGGAACTGATGTAACCCACAAACCTCGGCCAATAGAGCTTTTTGTTTGCCAAGTTTCTCCTCTGAGAAATGGTCGTTCCCTCGACAGGGGACGCTTAGCACATAACCAGCTTAGACCCCTGTAGAGCTGGCAGTTTATGGACTGACAAAACCATGCCAAGATGTCTGAAAGACAATCAAGGCTCGCCGGACGGAACAAGGAAGGTCAGTTTGAGGAACTCGAGAAAGCTCGAGAAAAGAAATCCTCAACTGTTGAACACTTGCCTCTTCCCGGGTACGGCGATGCAAAAAGGGACAAGTAATCTTGTCGCAGGGAAAACGAAAACCGCCCCTGCAAAGCAAGAACGGTTTTCCGTAAACGTAAGGAAATCTTACGAGCAAACATCCCGAAAGGGGTGTTTTGCTTTCCTTATATTGTAAAACGTATAGAACCGATATCCTAGCAAACCTGGGGACAATAAGTCAATTCAAAACGGAAACGGGGACAGGCACCGTTCTTTACCAAACAAAACGTTTCGCAAGAATTTGTTGGTTTGACAGAAGCTGTTTTATATGATACTATTTACTTTCCACCTGACACAGGAGGTGCATCGTGGACATCGGTTCGAGGTCGGCATACCCCGCTTCGGAAGTGACCAACTTCGCACCTCGTTCGTTTGTGTTTGACGGGGTGAAGTGTTCTTCGATGGAGGGGTTGTTGCAGGCGTTCAAGTACGACGACCCCCGCATCCAAGTCGAAGTGTGCAAGCTCATTGGCTTCAGCGCCAAGCGCCGCGGCCAGGAACAGAGCGGAGCGTGGAAGCGAGTTCAAAAGCTCTGGTGGAATGGCGTGGCGTACGACCGTCACGGCAAGCAATACCAGGAGCTACTCGACAGGGCGTTTGACGCTCTCGCCGAGAATCAATCTTTCCGTGAGGCGCTGCTCGCGACAGGCGATGCGGTACTGACCCACTCAATCGGGACTCAAAATCCGAGCGACACGGTCCTTACCGAACGCGAGTTCTGCGAGCGGCTCACGCGGATCCGGTCACGACTTCAGGGGGGCACCTAGCGATAGGTGCTCACCCTTTTTAATTTCTCGAGCAAGGTTTGACACACTATAGAGAATAGAATATAAACAACTTAGTTTTTGGTGTTTGCACCGACAAAGGAAAGGCGCTGCAATGGACTTCTTCGCCAATTCCGACCTGCTGCTTTTGATAAGCGCTATCGCTTTTTTCATCCTTGGTGTTATCTGGTCAAAATACGGTTGGGTGAATGTCTTCATAAAGATTGCCTTGTTCGCTCTTGCTGGCATGGACGGCTTCGCCACGCTCTACCAATTGGGTTGGCTCATCCAAATTGCACGTTAATCACTACCGCCCGGCTTCCGCTGGACGGTTTTTCTTTTTAGAAAGTTAACTTTATCTAACAGCGCAATTGATGCAAAATGAATCTATGACTCAAAAAGAAGTTTTGCATACAGTGCCAACGGATTTACGGAAGGCTATTGCTTCTGACAAGGCGGCACGAGCAGTATGGGAGGACATTACACCACTCGCACGCAATGAGTGGATCTGCTGGGTTACCTCTGGCAAAAAAGCGGAGACGAGGAGTATCCGTATTGCGAAGGCGCTCTCGAAGCTTAGAGGCGGGATGCGTCGGCCCTGTTGTTGGGCTGGATGTCCGCATCGCTCCAAATAAGAAGGCAGACAATTTTCGTATTTTATGATATAAAAAATCCGGACGCCTCTTTCCCTCAAGCGTGCCCAACCGGGCGTCCAGGGCGGCAACTTGAGCGACAGGAGTCACAATGCTGAACAAATCGGAACCCGCTCTTGAGGGTGGACTCAACGACCTCGTCCCTTATGCAAAAGATGAGTTGTGGAACATGGAGTCTGTGTGCAGAGCTTTCCGCGGCACGAGAGATACAGAATTCCGCGTTCCCGCGGCAGACACCGGCAAGGAACTCTTCTTTCGGGAGCGTGAACTGCTTGCTCGTTGGACGTCTATGACGCATCCCCTCCAGAAGGCACTGCTCAAGGCTATTCGCGAGGCAATGGCGGCGCACAAGGTTGATCGCCTGAATCTTAGAGTGCCGTGGGGTTCCGAGATGCGGGTAATCTACATAAGGGAAATTAATTCCGACGGGTGTCTGAACATTTATCTGAATTCGCATTAACCGCCTTCGGAAGCCGCCCTTCCACAAGGCGGCTTTTTATTTCGTCGAGCGAGTGGGCAAAATGAAAATGTTTCAATTTTCATTTTCTCCGAGCGAAGACGAAATATAGGTTGAATACCCTGCGGCAAGCCGCAGGGGGCTATATTTACGTCCTCCGCGCGGCCGACATCTTGACAGAGTGAACTTTTCCTATTACATTTGCCGATAGCAATCTGGAGAGATGACCTCTTCAGAAAACAAGACACGGAAGGAGACACGGATGTCTTTGGCGACCACACAAGGAAAGGCGGCGGCTCTTGCGGCTTGGCAGAGCAGGCGCGCAGAAAACAAGACGAGGAAGCGGATTGACAACTCCGCTCTCCGCGCAGGTTCACCAATGCACTTTGATTGCGTCGCTTGCGGTGGCGACATCGTCGTTTCCGAGGGTTATGTCAGCAAGTCGAACCTCTGCAGCGAGTGTCAGATCCTGAAAGATCTAGGTTGGTTGGCGCAGTCGAACTCTAGGGAACTATCTTTCCGAGAAGTACGCCTTGGGGAAAAATTTATTTCCCGCAGAACCAAGCGCTATTTTGGCGCAGTAAAAGTCGCCCCAACTGAAACATGGTCTGGGGGCACGCAGGCAGGGGAAGTGCCGATGCACGTTATTGGCAATGCTGTTCTTTTGACTGATCACTCTGGAGGGCTTGCTCCCGATGCGGGTCTCATTCTCGCGATTAAGGACGATGAACTCGTCGAGGTGGAGCGCAGTGTATGGGACGTCGACATCAGACCCGACCAGCTCCGTTCGGCAATTTCTCTTCCCCATGAAAGCGCCCTCTTTGCATTGAAGGCGTCAGCATTGAAGGCGTTAGCAGGCACAACGCTTGATGTGGGTGACGTTACACTGGTCGGGACTGGCGCCGAAGAGGTGGGTGGTGTCTCGATGACGTATTTCGACTTTGCCTTGAGTGGTGGAGATGAGACCCGCGTCTATGTTGAATAGTTTTTTAAACGCCCGCCGATGCTACATCGGCGGTTTTTTTATATTCAAACCCCGCCAAAGGGATATTGACAAAAACTATATTTTATGATAGTATTTTAATTGGAGATACCTCTTGGGAAGAGCCTGATGTCTCACCCCTAGGAGGACTCTCCATGTACGCATACACCACGCTGACTGAGTTGCTCGGCCTCACCTTCGAGAAAGTCGAAATACCAGGGTCGAAGGACGAGATTATCTTCCATGCTAAAGGGGGGCGAAAGTTCCTCATGTACCACGAGCAGGACTGCTGCGAGGCGGTCTCGATCGAGGACATTGCTGGGGACTTGGACGACCTTGTCCATGCACCCATCATTCGCGCGGAAGAGCGGACGCAGGATGACCCCAATGCCGACGAAAGTGGGACTTGGACGTTCTATGAGTTCGCGACTCAGAAAGGATCAGTGACGATTCGCTGGTATGGATCGTCGAACGGCTACTACGGCGAAAGTGTCTCGCTGTCCGAGGTGGGGAGGTAAGTCCCTCCCCACACCCCCGCGTCTCTTCGGAGCGCGGGGTTCTTCTTTTTAAAAAATCTTACTCGTGGAGCTTGACGTGGCTCTATTTTTATGCTAAGCTTACTTTGTTAACTATTGAGCAGATAGATAATCAAGAATTGGTCTTGACCATCTTCTGCTCGCAAAGCAGGAGGTGTCACATGACCAAAGAATCAGGCCGCGAGGTCACGGTGTTGTGGGCGGGCGGATGGGATACGTATCTCATCGACCCAACCCAGCTTCGGGAAATGACTCCGGCTGAACTGGAGAAGGTCGCCCGCGACAAGTACAGTCCGGTGCTCGGCAGCCACGCGTGGTTGCGCTGTCTCTTCCTAACGGGGCAGTACACACTTGGGAGCGATACCCAGGTCGTGAAGATCATCCGACGCCTTGGTGGCGGCGACTAAGACTAGGGGCCCTCGCGTCTGCCGGTTGGCGGAGGCGAGGGTCTTTTTTATACAAAGGAGGAGCGGCAGCCAAATTGACACCCGCAATATTTACAGATAGTTTTATGAAAGAAGAAAAGGGGAGTTGACACCGTGAGCGTAACCCACATCGTCGCTTCAGAGCTCAGGGGAGCTGATACTGACCACCCATGCAAGGTTGGCACAACGTATGTGTTGGCAATTACCGTTACGCCAGCACCTGACAGAGTAACGTCTGAAACATTTGATGGGGCAGTCGTTGTGCACGGGTCTGGCGTAACTATTGAGCCTCACTACCAAGAGATGAAGGTTGGCGAAAAGGTAGCTTCTCTCGAATGTCGAGTGACCCCCGACAGAGAGGGCAAGTTCGTTCTCGTGGTTGATTTTCTGTGCAACGGAAGTTGGGTATTGCGTCGGACACACTCGGGAGAGAGTGTCGCCTAAGAGTTTTCGTAGTTAAGCGAGCCCGTCGATTCTACATCGACGGCTTTTTTGTTTTGAGAAAAGGAGAACTTGACATTTCTCTATTTTCATTGCTAACATATTCTCCAGTTGTTCGCTGACACTTGCCGGAGAGGGAGCATGAAGGGACTTCAGCTGCGCTCTCTTTCGGGGGAGCTACACAAAGTCGAGCCTGCGTACGCGAGTAAGCCGGCTCATGCGATTACTGGTGCGAAGGAGAAGTTGGGCTCATGGGCCCAGTCTCTGGAGAGGGATTTCGAGAGAGCATTTGCATTCCCCGATGATTGCTCCAGGTTGCCGCTCGAGGCTTTTGCTGGACTGTCCTTTGATGAGCTCTGCAAGATCTATTACTCGAGCATCTTCATGATGGACACCTCGGTCGATAAGTTTTTCGAAACGAGTGCCCAACACGAAGTCGTGCGCAAGATTAAAAGCTCAATGTGGCGATGGGGTTGTGGCACTGGCACATGGAACGGTGTTGTGGATGTATATAATGGCATCCGCGCATTCTCGCTCGGCCTCCCCGATTTCGAGATTAGACTCGACTACACGACGTACTTTAACGAGTTTGGTCGGGGCAAGTACAGTCGCGTCTACCTCGATGGAGTCTTTGCCTTTCTCGTCTACTACAAGCGTAGGCACGTGATGACGATCAGCTTCTCGATTATGGAGAAGCGGCAACTGCTGATTCAGCAAGTGCAGTTGATCAACCGCACGGGCAACCGTTGGCTCTATCGGTTTCCTCGAAATCGGCTAGAGTTTGTCATTGGGCTCTTCAAAAAGTATTTTTCTGGATTTGGTCTCTGGGTCATCGACGGCAAGTCGCTGGTCAAGAAGACTCTGGCGGATTATCGTCGCGGACTGCGGAGCGCTGAACGTGTGCGAGAGCCGGAGGAGTGCCGCGGTATCAAGGAGAAGATTGCGCACCTCGAAGGAGACAAGCGGCGCCTCGCGTCTTTCTACCGCAATGTTGGAGGCTACGCCTTCGCCTTCGGCGCGTCGAGGAAAATAAATGGGATCATGCATCGAAAGATCCGTTCTGGTTCATCTGTGCAATGTGCAGTATAGACCGCCGCCGCCCTTCGCAAGACCGGCGGCTTTTTTATTTTTTAAGATGAGGATACGTACGATTGAAGTAGTGTTTGACATAATACCATTTGTATGTTAGTTTGCATTGAGTTGCCGCATGCAAGAGGACGGACCAAAGTGACGCAACTGTCGAAGGCTCCATCGAACAGGTCGCGGGTGCGCGTAAAGGCGGCCCCACACACCGACGTATTTCCCACTTCCGCCCAATACATCGGGAAGGAAGGATTCTACATTAACCCCTACGAGGAATCGGGTGTTGTGGCATCACATGTTGTCCAGTTCGATGACGGAGTTGTGATTTCAGTAGCAGCGTTCGAGCTCGAAGTCTTGAGCGAAGAAGAAGTGGTCTTGAGCGCCCTGAAGAAGGGGTGCTCTATCCGCTATGTTTTCCTCGACGGCCTGGTGGCGGTCTATGAGAAGGACGGTTCACCGTCAAAGACGACTCGTTGCTCGATTCATACATTCCTCGCCCTCCGCGAACAAAAGAAGATTTACCAAACCGCGGGGCGGGCTACAGTCTATGGGGGGAACTACGTCTACGACGAATACAAGATCACACCAAGTCTGAAGGATTTGATGGGAACGTATATCGGGTTGGCCCCTACGGACGAATCAGCTCTCGTGTTGGGAGAAATAGAGATTACGATAGACGAGAAGACGGTCAAGATAAGGATGGCAACTGGTCTGACTGTTCAAGAGGAAGAGGTCGCCGCTGACCAACTTGAAGCGATGACTCATGAAGAAGCGATCTCTTTATACGAGGATGGGGCTCCAGAGAATCACGTGGCTAGGACAGTTGGTTTCAAGCCTAAAGGTGGGGTAAACGGTGTAGGGTTTTTCTTCACTCTTGATCCAGCAGAGGGGGAATTCGGGCTCATTGTTCGGGGTGGTTTGGCAGACTTACTTGGACCGACTGTGCTTTTTGCTCCAAGTCATGTCGCAGCTGGGCTCCATGAAAAGGCGTTTGCGGAGATGGAAAAAGCTGCCGGAATGATTGGTGCACTGCCGCGCCTTAGCAACGCAGGCAAGGCCCCTAAGGAATCGTAAAATAATTGTGATGTCTTTGCCGCATGGTTTACCCAGCGGCTTTTTTGTTAGAGGCACTTACGCTATTTTTAAATGTTATTCACAGCATACAGTGTGCTTAATAAAGAAGAGCGTATAATGGGATTATTAACAGCCTTACTATCTTTATGACAAATACAAACAAAGTAGGAATTGTGTTTGGTGCTCTGCTTGGTGGTTGGCACCTCATGTGGTCGCTTTTGGTTTTATCGGGATTTGCGCAGGTGATTTGGGATTTTATCCTTTGGGCGCACATGATTCACATGGAGATTATAGTTGGTCCGTTTGATGCGACAGCAGCGGTGACGTTGGTGGTGGCGACCTCAATCATGGGCTATGTCATCGGCTATATAGGAGCTTTGGTGTGGAACCGCATACACGGTTAGTTCTGCCGAGTATGGCTCAACCGCATTGTCTCTGCCACGTCTGTCTCACTAGCAACAAACATGGCGCGCGGTAATCATGATATGATAAACATCATGCGTCCCTGGATTAAGGCAGTGTTCATTATAGTAGTGGTTGGTGCCACTGGGCTCACGGCAATGGCACTTGGGTTTTCATATTTGCCAACATCCACCGAAATTGCCCAGAAGTTTATTACTGCTAATCCTGTAGACCTTTCCCAAATTGCCGCCTTTTCGCAATATCGCAGTTGTGCTGGCCACGATTTCCGACACCCAACTGTTGGAACCGGCGAGCGTGAAAAAACGCCGCGCTCCATGAAGCATTATGTGAAGGCAAGGCCAGAGTATCGCGGCACACTGGAGAAGGTTTCCGTATTTGCGCCGTTTGATGGTGAGATTTCTCTTGTCGATAATGACTTGGGTGGTCCCGGGGACCAGCAGATTTGGCTGGCTCCCGATACGCATAGCCCCGTGAGTCCGCGGCGGTGGCAGTTCGTATTCTTTCATATCAATCTCGACCCCTCGTTGCATCGGGGATCGCGCGTAACTGCCGGACAAAAAATCGGCACGGCTAATTTGGCTCGTGGCCCCGAACGTGCAACCGACAACTTCGACATCGGCATGAAGTTCACCCGGCCACTGCACCAACCAATGGTAGACGAGGTGTTTACCCACATGACGCCACACATTCTTGCGGAGTATGCGCGCTATGGCATTACCCCCGCAACATTGGCTATTGCCGAGGACTATCGCGATAGGCATGACTGCCCGGTCTTGCCTAAAGAGCAAAATGGTCCGGGTCAAGACCCCGACACAATCTACTTCCCGTCGTCATCAGGCGCTACGGAGTATATTTTTCTTAAAGCAGATTAGAAGAGTTGATTTTTGATCCACATAGATAATTGTTTTGCCCCTCCATATATATGGAACAAATGAATGAAAAGAGGTTCTCTTTGGTGAAGCGCGCGAAGAGCTTCACTCACGCGGGGAGGGGATTGTGGTTGTTTTTGAAAACCACGCACAATGCATGGGTTCATGCGTTTGTCTCTCTCTTTGTGGTTTCCCTGGGATTTTATTTTCACATCACAACCACAGAGTGGGCGCTCCTGGTTCTTGCGTGCGGGCTGGTCTTTGTCGCCGAGGCGTTTAACACGGCAATCGAAATAGATATGGACCTGACCTCTCCGGAATTCCACCCATACGCAAGGGACACGAAAGATGTTGCCGCAGGCGCCGTACTCGTCTCTGCTCTCGTGGCCGTCGTCATTGGGGTTTTGGTTTTTGGGCACTACATAGTCACTGCGTTCGCGTGAAGTCATTGATTGACAAAACTACATTTTTGTGATTTACTCTCAAAGGTTCTGCCTTGCGAAAGGGGCGCCATGTCAGCGAACACCAGACCTCGTGTTGTTCTCGTCAATCGATGCTTCTTGGGACGCGATGACGGCACGTGGCTCATTATCAAGCGGTCGCTAAAAGATAAGAATAATCCTGGGAAATGGGAAGTTGCCGGTGGCAAGGTGGATGTAGGGCAAGATCTTTCCCACGCGCAAGAACGCGAAGTGATGGAAGAAACCGGGTACCTCGTCGAACCGACAGAGCGACAGGTGTTCGTAGACAGCTTCGTGATTGGTGCGGGGCAGTACAAGGGTTTGCCCTACGTCGTCATATTCAGTATCACTCGGCTTGTCGGTGGCACCCTCGCCTTGAGCGAAGAGCACACCGACCACGCATGGGTTACGTACGCTGAGATGCTTACCTATGACCTCACGTCTGAAGTCAGAAAGGCGGCCATTGTGCTCGAGTCGCGTCTCAACACGTCTCCCAAGGAGACGACATCAGAGGTGTGGACGACAGATGGCTGGGGGCGCGTTCTCGTGAAGAGTGTTCCTGTAATCAGGGTTCGGGTGGTCAGGCAACACAGACTAAAAGTCCCCGGGTTCTTTGAGCGCGTTAAGGGACACTCCTTTAGAGTGATCCACAAGCGCGAGGGTGGATATGATGTCGATCTCTCCCCACTTGGCGTCCAGGAGATGGGGTTCGTGTATGCTGATGAGGTGGAGGAGATTCCGCCTAAGAGCTGATATGCGAAATTGATAGAGATAATCGAGTCCGTGCCGCATGGTTTTGCCCAGCGGTTTTTTTGTTAACAAGAAGCGCGGGTAGAGGAGCGATACGAAAAATAGTATAATGAATATATGGAAATGAATTCTAGAGATCGGTATCCGGAAGAAGATGTGAACAAAGAGTCGATAGACCACCTTATCGAACACCGTACACCATGGCTCATCTTCGGACTCCTTGGAGGCGTTCTCGCTACCCTGATCGTTGCGAAGTACGAAGCGATCCTTTCTGCAGACGTGCGACTCGCATTTTTCATCCCCATCATTGTGTATTTGAGTGATGCGCTAGGAACGCAGACCGAGACCATCTATGTGCGTGCACTCGCCGAAAAAAAGAAGTTTAGTCTCACGAAATACGTGCTCAAAGAGTGCGCCGTCGGGTTCGGGCTCGGCATTATTTCCGCCGTTTCACTCGGAGTCTTCTCTGTTGTTTGGCTCGAATCGTACGCCATTGGCTTAACGGTGGGGCTCACCATGCTTATCAACCTTTCTATCGCCCCGCTTCTCGCACTCTTTATTCCGAACATACTCTATAGGCGGCACATCGACCCAGCATTGGGGTCCGGGCCCACTGCCACCATCATCCAAGATCTCATTAGTCTTCTCGTTTACTTCCTCGTCGCCAGCTTCATTATTTTTTAGTCAGTTTTTTACGCAGAGAGCATCTCGTCAGTGACTGCGTCGTTATGATATTGTAGATGTATGCTTGAACAATTTCGTTCTGAAACAATGGAGGGTCTCCCTCTTCCCCACGACCGCACATTTATTGAAAGGGCGAAAGTGGCATTGGCGAGCTATGGCATAGAAGATGAATCCGGCCGAGGTGGAAGCGAAGGCTCGTATCGTCTCAAGCCCGACTCTCCGGCATATGCGGCCTTTCTCGATTTCCTCGCGCAAGAGTTCGATGCAATCGATAGACGTTTCGATGAACCTTTGGGTGAGACAAAATCAATGCGCCCCGACTCAAGGGAGGTCATACGAACACTCCGCGACTATCTCAAAGGAAGAGCAGCAGGGGACGTTGCGCCCTTGCCGCCAGAGGTCGCTCGGGTTTTCGAAGGGAATAACCTCGAAGCGTTTAAAGACGAGATATATGCGCGTCACAACACTCGGGGGATTGCATACAATGTAGACTTATCTCGGGGGAGAGATGAGCGTCCGTGGGAGATTGCTCTTGAACGACGATACGTCGAAGGGCGTGAAGACGCGCTCAAAGTGCTTGATAGCGGCTTCATAAAATTCAACGTTAACAACGGCACCATTACACTCGAGCTCATCGAGTGGCCTACAGAAAATATTCACACTGGTTTAAAATAATACAACATGCCTACTATACCCAAACGAAATCTCATTCAGTATTTTACGAAGAACCTCATTGTCGTCGTCGCGCTCGTTTTAATCTGGCGGGGCATTTGGTATGGTCTCGATTGGCTAGACGGTGCCCTTTTTGATGGTGTGCATATCTATACCGTCATAGGTGGCATTGCACTTGGTCTCGCCCTCCTCTACATACCCGACAAGGACTTGAAGGAAATAGAAAAGCTTTAAGATAGTGATGAGCGAAACAACACCACTACGCCGACTTGCCATCGGCGTTTTTTCGTGGTAGTACGAGGACAGAAGCGTCGTTGACATACGAACGATCGCAAAGGAAAGGTGGTACCGCATGCCGTGCGATATCGGATATAGAAGTGTTACTAAGGTCACAATTCCAGCGCCGCAGCCGCAAGTATTTACTGAAAAGGCAAAGGCCCTTGATATCGATGCAGACCTCTTGGAAAAGCTCGGTATAGAAGATTCGACATTCTTGGAATGGATTACTGGTAATGAGATAGACGTCGAGTCGCTTCTCACTGAGGCGCTTAAGCGCGCCCTTGCGAAAGTGGACGGTGGAGGTCTCGATTTCACCGTAAATGCGCAAGGGATGCTTGAGGCGAAGGGGAGCTTTACCTCTGCTCGCGAAAAAGCGCGGCTGAGTGAACGAAGCTCGGCTGTTTCCAATCGTTGGCAATTCGAGATTCTCGGCATTGTGGCAGAACTTCTCGATTACACGGTGACGATTACGCAAAAAGGCGAAGAGCTTGTGCTCGAAGCCGAAGAGGCAGGGAAATCACACCCCTCTGACTACATCAAGATCACGCGACGGGGCGATGTCTCCGAGATTGTCTTCGAACACTTCAAGTCACGCAAGGCGCTCGATCTCGCAACAGCAAAGTTTCTGGCGCTTGCGGCTCGGCTCGGAGTGAAGCTTGTCCTTGGGAAGCGCGCAATCAAGCAGGGCGATCCCTTCCCGGGCGAAACTCGTGACAAGCACGGCCACACGGAGAGCCACCAACACGGCCATGGCCATCGTCATGACCACTAAGGAGAAGCCGATGAAAGACAAGACCGCCGCCCCAGTGCTTCCCAAGGTGCCCCCGTGGTTTACGGCGGGAGTGCTCGACAAGTTCAATCGTGGTGTATCGTCTATCTCCTCGGTCTTCTTGTTGCACGGTGACATCAATTGCCTCGTGCCAAACCCAGAAGTAGAAGATGAGCCGCGGTATCCGTATATTCCACTTCACGAGTTCTTCAAGCGCTTGTTGAGCGCGCAAGAGATGGTGATTTTCTACGACATCGCGACAGGTCTTCGTTTTCTCACCCCTGACATGGAAAGGGAGTTTCGCAAGGTCGCGGGGCTCCAAAGTGAGGAAGACGCGGCAAAAGCCGCGAAAGACGCCGTTGCCGCCGCGAAGGCTGGGCTTGCCGCAAAGCGGCAACTCCCTCGCGAACCGGAGCTGTGCTTGCCCCTCATTGAGAAAGTGCTCAAAGATATGGAGCGCGTTGCCGTGGTTATCGAATCAGCACATCTTATTGTGCCCGAGTCGACAGGTGGAGCGCTTCTCGCTGCGGAGCGGACGCATATTGCACGACTTCGTGCGTGGGCGCAGGATTCTCGCGTAAAGAAGCGGAGCAATATCGTATTGCTTCTTACTGATCTCGCGACCAAGGTCTCCGGTGAGTTGCGTCAGTCATCAGCCAGAATTAGTAGCGTCTTTATTCCGAAGCCGACGGCCGAGGAGCGCAGATGCTATATCGAACGCCAGGCGTATGGTCTGCCAGAAGAGCAGGAGATTGAAGCCCAGTTGAGCGCGTTGAAGAAGAAGCTTCCGCGTGCCAAGGGTAGCGCGAAGAGTGAGACAACAGAGGAGATTGAAGGGCTAGAGGAACGCCTGCAAGAGTTTCCTCCGCACTTTGAAGTCCCCGAAGATTTTGATCTCAACGCATTCGTTAACGCGACACAAGGCCTGAGCTTGCGGCAGATCCTCGAGGTCTTCCGTACTGCCGCGCAGGCGAAACGTCCAATTGACCTTTCTTTCGTAAAGGCGAGGAAGAACGAAATCTTGAATGCCGAATATGGGTCAGTGATGGAAATCGTCGAACCGCAGTGGAGCCTCAATGAGATCGGCGGCTTGGAGAAAGTAAAGAGATACTTTGCGAACGTGATCGATGCTATCACCAGGAACGAGATACGTCTCATTCCACAGGGCGTTACCCTTATGGGTCCCCCAGGCACGGGCAAGACTGCTTTGGGTCAGGCTCTCGCCAAGGGCGCTCGTTTCAACTTCGTTAGAATGAAAAACGCGCGGTCAATGTGGGTGGGGCAGTCCGAAGAACGGACCGAGCTTCAGATCCAAGGGCTGTGGGCGCTTGCGCCAGTCATCGTCATGAACGATGAGGTAGACTTGGGAGAGGCAAACCGCGATTCGCCAAAGGGCGACTCCGGTGTCTCGGAACGCATTATGCGCGCGTGGATGGAGTTCCTTTCTGATCCGAAGATTCGCGGGCGTATCCTCATGATCAACTGTACCAACAGGCCCGATCGCATGGATGCCGCGCTGAAGCGGAGCGGTCGGAGCGATGATCGTATTGCGCTTTTGATGCCAACAGAGGTGGAGATCGCCTCGATCTTTACGGTCATGTTTCGCCGATACGATATTCCGAATTCGGTAACCAATTTTGCCCCCTTCGCCGCAATGGTCAAGGGGCGCTCCGGAGCTGATGTTGAAGCGATTACGCTCAAGGCATTCAAGTTTGCGGGTGAGATGCGCAAGGACAAGGTTGATGATGAGGCACTTCGGGCATCGATCGAGGACTTCATTCCTTCGGCGAGTCAAACAGAGATTGACCTCATGACACTTCTTGCGATTTCAGAGTCTTCTTCTCGCAGACTCTTGCCCGAAAATGCGAGAGAGATTATCGAGGATATTAAGGAGCGCGACTTGGTTCCGGGTGGAGCCGAGATCATTGCGCAAATCGAGGCGCGGAATATCGTCAACGGTGGCGAAGCCGTTGCTGTCGCCTAACGTTCTTTATCGTCATACGCCTCGGCATATTCATGCCGAGGCTTTTTCTTTTGGCATTATTGACAATGGAGCATCCTTCCGTTATGGTGAGGGCAGTTTCTACACAAGATCCTTGAAAGGAGGATCTCCCATGGGTGGTAGCGGCGACTTCTATGGTCGTGACGTAACTAGCAAAGCGCTTCGTACAGCAAGTGGATTTACGAGCGTTGCAGAGAGAGACCTTTCCCAGGCGAGAGTTGACCCATCGTTCTTGCCAAAAAATCGCAGACTCGTGTGCAGTGCGCGAAGCCCTCTGGTCTATGCCTTTGATGTGACTGGGTCCATGGGTAGACTGCCCAAGATCATCTACGACAAGTGGCCAGGCATTGTTGGTCAGATTGTAGCGCGTGACTATCTTCGGGAACCCGAGATGAGTCTGTCCGCGGTTGGTGACATCACCTGGGATAATGCCCCGCTCCAAATGGCAGACTTTTCCGCCTTACGGAACCTCGATAAGTACTTCAAGAAAATTTACTTTGAGGGCGGTGGTGGCGGTCAACACAGGGAGTCGTATGAAGTGGTCGCGTATTACTATGCATACCTCTTTGACATGCCGAACGCCGAAGTGCCCATTTTCCTCTTCACGGGAGATGAGGGATTCTATCCGCAACTTTATGGTGCGGATCTTAGCGAACATTTTGGTGGAGAGCACCAGGATACGACCGCGAACAAGGTGTTTGCTGATCTTGTGAAGAAATTTAAGGGTAATGCGTTGCTCATTCATCGGCATTATCCAAACGAATTGGATGCTCGCATTGTGAGCGAATGGCGCGAAGCTCTTGGTAGGGATAGGGTGATCCTACTCCCGAAGGGCGACGATGGCGACCTTGCCATTGGCGACGTCACGCTCGGGGTCTACGCTATCGTCTCGGGCGCGCGAACTCTTGCCGAGTACCTGGAAGATATGCGGACACGGCCACTCAACTTGGGACAAGATGTTGTCTACGAACCACAGTCGCCTGAACGCATTCGCCAGGTCGCGGCAGCACTTGAGCCGCTAAAGAACTTCAAGCCAATCAAGGCTGCGCGTTCGACCTCAGATGAAGACCCGCCCAAAGATACCGGGACGAAGAAAAAGAAAAAGCCAGGCGCTAAGGGCAAGGATGAGGGTAACAAAGACCAGAGCTGGAAGCTCTAACACACACATAGAAGCTAGAGAGATAGCACACTGCAGGCGACGCATCGCTTGCGGTTTTTTATTGCAATACTTAAACACATAGACATTGACATGAGTGCAATATATGTGGTATTCCTTGTGCAGATAGTCCGTGGTAGGGGAGACATTGCCCATGCTCATCTCTAGCTTACCGCCCGTACACCAGAGTGAACTTTTGCGATCGATTGTTGCGAATCCGATTGTTGAAGCAGTTCGATACAACACAGGAGTAGAGTCTGTATGCGGCCCATATGGGGCACTGGAGCGCATTCAAGCGCTTGCAAAGCCGCTCAATAAGCCTTTCTATGTTGATTTGAAGGGTAGACAACTCCGCATTATCGAATGGGCTGTGGTGCCCGATAGCCCGATTATCCTCAACCACGGTATTTCGGTAGAATTGCCAGCAACAGTATATTTGCGTGGCGATCAGCCGTGTGAACTCCGTGAGGTGCGGCGTGGTAATGAGCTCTTTGTAGACTCCAAACCGAAATTCGTCGGCAAGGGGCAGTCAGTGAACATACTCGCCAAGAGACTTACGATTGAGGGCGGTCTTCTTCCTCTCGACCACGAATATATCAAAGCGGCACTGGAACAGGGGATTAGGCGGTTCATGCTTTCTTTTATCGAAAGCAGGGATGATGTTCGTGAACTCGAAGAAGCCATCGAGCGGCATTCTCGAGGAGCGGTGTCTCTTGAAGAATGCGAAATTGTATTGAAGATCGAATCACAAGCGGGAGTTGAGTTCGTGCGCGGGCTTGAGCAAAAGCATTTCTCAAACGGCAGTCCGTATCGACTGATGGCTGCGCGCGATGATTTGATGATTCAGATTGGTGTGGGGAAAATGGTCGGTGCACTCCGCGAGATTGCAGAGAAAGATCCGCGCGCGATCTGTGCCTCACGCCTTCTCCTGGGACTTGATGGGGGAGGAGTCTCTATGGCGGATATTTCCGACATTGAGTTGATGCGTATACTGGGCTTCAAGCACTTCATGCTGTGCGATGAGATTTCTCGCGAGCATTCAAAAGAAGCGCTTGCCTTTTGGCAGGAATATACGACCGCCAATCCGATCTGATACATAGAAGTAACAACCTGGGACGACCCCCCAGGTTTTTTGTTGACTCACACCAGCCTTTGGGTTGTAACATAGTGTATACTTGACACTTACTCTCTTCCTGATACGATACCAAGTAGACACCACGTGTAGAGAGCGAGCGACCCCTAGAGACCAGTTTTGACACGGGTCGACAAGCGATGTACACTGCTGGTGGCGCCGAAACACAAGACAGTGATTTCCGGCGAAAAAGCTCTTTCACAAGGAGACCGCCCGTGAGAACTAAAGGCACATTCTCTATGGCCGACTATACTTCGAGAGCCGCTGTGGCGAAAAAGCTTGGCTCGGTAACATTTGAGGGCGAACAGCGCGCCAAACAAGGCAAAGGCCTCGATTCTCTTGTGGACCCCAAAGAGCGGGGTGTCATCCGCGAAGCGAACAACCTTCTCGTGCCCGTACCCGGGAGCGATGAATTTGAGCTCAAGTTCGGTGTCGCGATACCCGTCGAGACGGATGTCGATACGACTGGCTCAATGGGTGGCAACGTGGAGATTGCTTTCAAGGTGCAGCCCAAGGTGCAGAATCTGCTCATACAGGGTGGGAATGCAGTATTGCGCCGTTATCACGCACAGTTGTGCACCGGCGTCGTGCAGGACCGTGTTGATCAATTTCCCTACCAGCGTTCCATGTTCGAGCCAGACAATGAAGTCGAACGGCAGATGGGGCTCTTGGTTCCCGAGAGAAGTGGTGGGGATTCCACCGAAGATTATCAGCTCGGACTTTTTGCAGCAGCACATCTCACCAGGGCAGCAATTACCGAGTACGGGCTTCGTGGCTACTACTTCTCGGTAGGCGATGAGATTGGGCGCGATTCATTCGATGGGCGAGTGCTTGAGCAGGTCTTCGGACCATCAGTCCTCGAAAAGGCATTTGGTAAGGGTTCACCCCAGTCATTGCCTTCGACGGTTGAAGTCGCGAAGAAGTTGCTCCGAAACTGGCATGGCTTTTTCCTGCAGGTTGGAAACAATCGCTACACCGCAGAGTGGTGGTCGAAGGTCCTCGGCGAGGAACGTGTTATTCGGTTGCCAAAGACAGAAGACCTTGCCGAAGTACAGGCCGTCATCATCGGACTCACCGAAGGTGTACTCGATCTTCAGAGCGCAGTCGACTTCCTCAAGGAAGCTAAAGTCACAGCTTCCGAAGCGAAGCGTATCGTCGAGGCATGTTCTGGAATTCCCATTGGTCTTCAGACTACGCTTCCGAATTTCGACAAGATTCCTATGGCGGGTGCCACGTTTGCGAGCCGCGAGGACATCTGGCCGATCGGGACAAAGGGTTCTCCTCCGCGTTCAAAGTCAAAGGACAAGAAGCCGGCCCCCAAAGGTAAAGAGAAGCCGGATTGGAAACTATAATGTCTCCAAGCCAGGGCGGCCCACAGGACCGCCCTGTTTTCTAAACACGAAACGAAAGGAGGAGCCGCGATGACGAGAAAAGCGTTTATAGTGACAGGACTCGGGTATGGAGATGAAGGCAAGGGTACTACGACGCACTGGTTGTCGCGCAAGCACAAAGCGCACACAGTGATTCGCACAGGCGGGCCGCAAGCCCTGCATCACGTGGTGTGTAGAGATGGCAGAGAGCACGTCTTCTCGCAGTTTGGCTCCGGCACATTTGAGGGTGCAGGTACGCATCTCTCGAAGCATATGCTCGTCGATCCGGCTGCGATACTTAAAGAAGAAGAATGGTTGCGAGAGAAGAGTGGTGTTCGCGGTGCATTGGACATCATGACCATTCACGAAGACGCTCTTGTCATCACTCCATTTCAAGCCATTGCCGGCCGTGTCCGCGAACTCATGCGTGGCCAGGGGCGACGCGGCTCTGTCGGTATTGGTGTCGGCGAGACGGTGCTTGACTCCGAAGTCTTGAACGATGGAGCTATTAGGATCAAGGATTTGCATAACACTGATCTGCTACGAGAGAAATTGGAAGCCATTCAGCGCTGCAAATGGACGGAGTTCGAGGAATTTGCGGATCGCGCAAGCACTGTTCCACCCGATGTGCGCCATCGTGTCCTTGCCGAACTTGCAGACATGGAAGATTCCGATACCGTCGAGTGGGCAGTCGAACGCTTCGGTGACCTTGTGGGGCAGGTGCGCATTGTCGACGATACATACGTGGCAGAAAAGATACTTGGTAGAGAGGGGACAGTAGTCTTTGAGGGTTCTCAAGGAGTACTCCTCGATCGGTATCAGGGCTTTCATCCGCATACGACGAAAGTGCGCACGATTCCCCAAATGGCGCAGAGCATCTTGCGCGAATGCGACTATGATGGAGCTGTGCAAAGTTTGGGCATTCTCCGCGCCTATCACACGCGGCACGGCGGAGGTCCATTTGTCACTGAAGCGTCCGAGCTTGCATTAGAGTTGCCAGATGCCGTCAACAAAGAACACCCATGGCAGGGCAACTTCCGTGTCGGACATTTCGACATGTTGGCCGCCCGCTACGCGTTGGAAGCATGCGGTCCCGGAGCAATCGATGACCTCGTCATTACATGTCTCGATCGGATATGGAGCAGGGGATCATGGCAGGTGTGCGACGCGTATGATATTGTCGACAACGTGCCAGATGCAGAGCATCTTCTGAAGATCGATCGAGGAATCGTCACGGGGATTAAGGCTCGGAAAGACGCTGAAGGGGCAGAGCACCTTCAGCGCCAAGAAAAGCTTGGCCAGGCACTTCTCAAGTGCAGACCGAAACTTACGACGCATGTCATTCCCTCTGGGAATGCGAAGGAGTCGTTCATTGATCTTTGCGTTTCTACAATACAAAAAAATCTTGGTGTTCCCGTCGCTGCCGTGTCTATCGGTCCGACGGAACAAGATAAAATAGATATTACAAAAGGGCAGTGAGATACTCACTGCCCTTATTTATTTACTATATAACTGTTTTCAATTGGGGTAGAAATACCCGGGAGATAAAGAGCTTTGTTGCAAGTCGTCTGTATCCCGAATCCCAAAACGTGCTTTCCGGGTTGGGTCCGATACTACCCTGGTTCACCTTCCCAAGTCTCCGCGGGAAGAACCGCCCATATCCTTTGTGGAGCAAGCGGTATTGCAGGACTTCTCGCTCCATTTCATCGAGCCAGAATGTTCGAATACTACGTCCATCAGACATCTTGTCTATGGAGCGCAGGAACCCAGGAAGCAGTCTGGTATAGAGTTCTCGGACTGCCGATTCTTCTCCGAGCCACACGCTCCCCAAAAGCAGGTGTACCCAAGTACTGTCACCAAGAAGGACATCGGGGTCCGGTAAGTCACGTATGTGAAGACTTCCTTTTCGAGCCTCAAGCCAGAATTGGACGACCTTACCGTCTATGTTTCGCCCGGTAAAGAGTTCCCCAAGCACACGTCGCACTTTTCCGAGCTCGCTCTCCAAGACGCCGGGTCGCACGAAGACTGCGGCATCGAGATCAGCATTCTTCTTGGCGTAGCCTTTGAGGCGCGAACCAAAGAAGATTGCCACTGGATAGAAAAGCCGCGAGAGCTCTGGGTCAGATGCGATCCGTGAAGTGACATTGTCGAATGTTCTAAGGTCAGAGGCAAGAGCACCCGCCCCCGAGAATGGAGCGTCCAATCTCGGCAAGGCGAACCCGAACTTCTGCAGGTCTCCTTCGGTGACGAATCCAAGGTGTGCCCAATGTGCGAGTAGACTCTCTAGTTCATCAGAGAAATCCGAGACGTTCGGCATGTCTACCCTGATATGCGCACCGAATTTTACACAAAGGCCTAGCGCCCGCTCTCTCTCGGTGTCCGCCAGCGCTTCTACTGCCAGGCGTACTCCGCGCATTGCGGTGAGACATATCACTTTGTTGGTGTGGGACAAAAGTTTTGCCAGATCCTCCCATACGATGCTGTTTCTCGAGAACGCCTCCGCAATGCGTGTAGCGTAGTTCGAGATAAGTGCATCCTCTCGGTCAGATCGTTCCCATGTGACTCGTGCCCCAGGCATGCCTCGCGAACGGTCGAGCGCTTCGCGCATGTCGAGTTTCTTCAGATCGAAGGCAATTGCGTCGGGTAAGCCCTTTAAGGAAGTAAGATGGTCTGGTTCTTTCTTGGCCGTAGCCTTAAGCACGGGTTCCAATGCGGAAAGCGCCTCCACAATACTCTCTTTCAGGATGTCGCTTGAAGTACTGTCCTTAAGTGCCGTCACTTCATCGGGGGAGATAAGTCCCTTGCGCATGAGTTGCGGGATGAGGTGTGCCGCCTTCGAGACTCTGGGTTGTCCGTTCGGGGCGAGTGCTGGCTCGAGGATGTTGCCGTCATCAAAGTTGGCTCGTACGTGTGTCTCCTCAAGTAACTCTCGCCAAGAGCGCATGTAGGAATCTACAAACAATTTCGCAGATGTGCGGAGTAGATTGGAAGCTGGGTTCCAACCTGCGTGGGGGAGGAGCTCAAACGGGAGATACAACACGAGCCGACGATGATTCGGATCAATGTCTAGGAACTCCGTGAGAAGCCGATAGAGCTCTGCTACCGCGTCTGCCCCGACGATTCTCATTTCAATAGCCGCGGCAATATCCATACGTGAATCGGGTAGCTGTTTGTACAGCGTGTCGAGTGCCGTACATAGCTTCTGTCGAAGTTCAGAGTGCAGGACCAAATCGGGATCGTTCAGTATGTCTTGGGGCCAGGGGGATTCCACGCTCCTTGCGAAGAGCGTTTCCACGGCTGGCCCGATCAGGACGGTCTTGGGGGAGGGCTCTGCCATTGGGAACCTCATTTGTTAAGGCTTGGTGTTTTTATAGGACTGACGTCTAACACATTAAATAATACTTTAGTTGCTTTGTAAACCCCCTTTAGGAGCACCCAAAACCACAATAAATCTTTGACAAATCAGTTTTAATAGGTTACAATTTTAGAAGAGTTGCGGAATGGACTCCGCAATCAAAAACAGGAGGAACCATGACACCTTTGGGCGTCATTATCACGATGATCGGCGTGGCTGCAGTCGCACTTATTTTGTGGGCCTTGTGGCTCTCCATCAAGCATCCTGGTCGAGGTCGATCGGGCTCATCGGATGGATTCATTTACACGAGCGCAGTTGGCGACAGCTCAAGTTGCACCACCGATGGTGGCGGCGGATGCAGTGGCGACTAATGCCTAAGGTGAGGAGCTAAGCCATGGGACTTCCACAAGGATGGGATGGGATCTTTTACGGACTCGAGACGAACGGAGACATGTTGTTTGATCTCGAGCCGGAAGCACTCATTGCGGAGTTGCTTAAGTATCCCAAACAAGCGGCATTTCTTGTCGCCGGTGCGATTACGGATCTTTTCATCCACGATCCAAATTCCGAAAAAGCGATTGAGCTCGTGCGGCTTGCTTGTACACATCCGAGCTTGGGAAAGTTTCCATGGCTCGTGTTGGCATATAATGCAACCGTGGTACGTTTCACTGATGCCAGAAAGTCAGTTGAACCTGAGGCTGCCACAGTAATGAGAAGTGGCATCTACGATATCGTTCAGCGGACTTTCAACGACGTATCTCTCAAGGAGGCATTGCAGGAGCAAGCTGCAGTCCAAGGAGGTGGAGCATGAGTCCAGGGGATCAAGTGGTATTCTCCCTCATCATGGCTATGGCAGTCGTCGTTGGTATGGTCTCTATCTGGGGGTATTGGATCTGGATTGGTAAGGATGGCTATATGCTTATCGAACGCCCTGGTTTCTTCCGATTCTGGTTTGTCATCACACCGCGGTATTTCCTCGGCATGAAGACGGGGATGGAGAATACAACGAGATAAGTTTTGTACACACCCACGCTATGCGTGGGTTTTTGCTACAATAAAATCAAAATATTGACACAGAGTGAAAAATGTTATAAAAAGCAAAAGGACGTAACGCGTAACTAGTGAGGTGGTAATGGGACTCTTTAACGTTCTAGCACTACTCCTTGTCGTCACAGCCGTCTTGAGCTATGTGAACTATGCGTACATAAAGCTCCCCAAGACTCTGGGGCTCATGTTGATCTCCCTCGTCTTCTCAATGTCATTGGCGGCGCTGGATCTCTTGGGGCTCGAGTTCATTCCGGAGATGGCAAGGAATGCTGTGGGTGCTATCGATTTCAGTGAAGCAATCTTAAAGATCGTACTTTGTTTCCTCTTGTTTGCCGGAGCATTGCACATCAACCTAAACGCATTCTTTGAGCAGCGCTGGGCGATTGGTGTGCTCTCAACCGTGAGCGTCTGCATTTCAGCCGCGATCATCGGCGTTGGGGCGTACTTTCTTTTCCCACTTTTCGGATTCGAGATTCCGTTCGTGGCGTGCTTCCTTTTTGGAGCGCTCATCTCGCCCACTGATCCGATCGCAGTCTTGGCGCTTCTCAAGCATTCGAAAATGCCCGATGATAGCATTCGGATGAAGATTGCCGGCGAGTCGCTCTTGAACGACGGAGCCGGCATTGTGCTCTTCTTGGTCTTTTTCGGGGTTTTCATGGGGACTGCGACTTTCTCGGTTGATTATGTGCTTACGACGCTACTCCGCGAGTCGTTCGGCGGCATCATTTACGGTCTTGCCATCGGCTGGATTGCCTTCCAATTCATTAAGCGCGTCGACAATTACCACATTGAGATTTTGATGTCGCTTGCACTTGTCGCGGGAGGCTACGCACTTGCGAATCTGCTTCATGTGTCTGGACCGCTTGCGATTGTGACTGCCGGACTTTTCATTGGCAACCATGGTCGCAACTTCGGCATGTCAGATGAGACACGTGCACATCTCGACCTCTTTTGGGAGGTGATCGATGACATGTTGAATGCCGCACTCTTTGTACTCGTCGGCCTCCAGGCGCTTCTCTTGAACGTTAAGCTCGGGTATATCCTCGCCGGTTTGTCGGCGATACCACTCGTGCTTTCGGCACGATTCCTCTCTGTCTGGGCCGCTTCTGTGCTCACAGGAGTAGTGAAGAAGTTTAGCGAACATGCAGTGCTCATTCTCACATGGGGAGGGCTGCGCGGCGGCGTCTCATTTGCGCTTGCCTTGGCGCTCCCACACGGAGAGGTGAGGGATGCCCTCATCATCATTACCTACGTCGTGGTGATCTTCTCAATTGTTCAGGGGTTGAGCATGGGGACGCTTCTCAAGTTCTTAAGGGTTTGATTATCTCCCGCAGCCATTCGTGGCTCGCGGGTTTTTTATTACGACGAGCGAGGAGCGCGATGAAAACACGTTTTCATCGCGTCCGAGCGAAGTCGTATCAAAGGTTACTACCGCATGGCTTGCCGCACGCGGGGTACGAGTCCCGCCTGCCGCAGGCAGGCGAGTGAGTTCCGACAATACCTCAGGACTTACCCCGAGGAACCTTTATTTTCCACCAACAAAAATGCCACCCTTGGGGGGTGGCAGCCTCTTTAATCGAAACATTGGCTATGGCCAGAATGTTTTTTGGTCGTAACCGAGAGTCCCCGTCGGGAGACCGAGATAGATTTCTGCGTTCCAGAAAGCCGACGCGGTCATTGATTCTCCCAAGTCGGATCCCTTGCCGTCGGGGGTCGGTAGTGTGGTTTTACCTACCCCATCGATGCCGGGTATTTGCTTCCAAACCGCAAAAAGTTTCTCGCGGGCATTCGCCGGGTTCAATCCAAGTGCGTAATACAGGATGACCACAGCATCTGTCCAGCTGTGGCTCGAGTCAGGACCGCATTGCGCAGCGGTAGCGACGAGCTCATGCGGCGTCAGTACCCCTTTCTGAAACTCGGTGAGGATTGTGTCGCGAAAGACCTGCCACATCGGAAGGCGATGCTTCCGTGCGTGTGCTTGTATGCGTTGGCCGATTAGTCTCGACTCCAAATTTCTTTTGGGGGCAGGGCCACGATATTGGTCCAGATCAATTCCCAAAGCAGGGGCATTATTTGGCTTCTTCGATCCGCCGAAGAGGTTCATGTCTATGCGCTCCGCTGGTTGGTTCCGAAGTTACACTACCATATTATATTGATTTTGTCTAGTCCTACATAGTAATTAAAAAACCGCCCAGCTATGAAGCGGGACGGCACACTACTTACTTCTCTTTGCGACCCGACAAGGCACCAGATGCGGGTGCGCGAGGAGTTATTTCCTTCTCAGGCAATTTGGCGAGGTCGAGTGGGAACTTGGAGTCATCGTAACGGGAATCAAGAAGCGTACTTTCAATCTTAAAACGCTGTACGTGGAATCCCGCCGCCTTCAGTTTGGCGACAAGGGCTAGCATTCTCGTCTCAATGTCAGAATATGAAATGCTTCGCCCGGTACAGAATGAGTCATTTTTCGAGCGTCTCGGCGTATCCCTTTTGCGCTTTTGCATGAGCAGTGTAGCCACACGAAACTCATATGGCTTGCACACCTCGATGAAGTGCTCGAGCTTCCTACCGAAGACGGGATTTATTGTGATGTGCGCTTCGTAATAATGGCGTCCACGGCGGCGGTTCTCGACCTTGGTCGTCGTGTCTGCAAGTAATTGGTCAAGATCCCAACCTTCGTTTCGCGCTATGGAGACGAGAACGAACTGAATGTCGCCCGTCTGCGCTTGAATGTTCAGACGAGTAGGTTCTTTTCGGAGTGACTCGACTTGGGAGAGGAGTACTGCGACAAGCTGGTCCAAGGGTCGGTTGCCGAAGTAGGTTTCGTCAACAGCCTGCGCCCTCGCTATTGTCTCTGGCTTCATTGGGATTCCGCGAGTTGATCTCCCACTGTTGTACACTCACGGTTGTAAGAAGTCAAAGTGTATGCGGCTATGGACATTGTGTTGGAATGCCCTATACAATCAGACGAGCTCGAGCACGGGGGGTGGCATGGAGGGGGAGTTCAAGGTTGGGGACATCCTCATTTGTGATCCCGAACTCCCGCGCATCTTACTCGGGGGTTGCAACTTAAGGCACAATACAGACTATCGCGTTGTGAGCATTGTCCCTGATTTACACGCAGAGGATGGTGAACTAATTGAGATTGAAGAGGTGGAGGGTGACGGTCCTCTCGAGATCCCATACCTCCCAAGCTTGTTCATAAAGAAGGTGGTGCATTAAGTAAAGGGCCTATCATAAGGTCCTTTTTATATAAAGACGTTATTGACAGATATAAGTATTTTATGCTATAATTAAACGAGCTAGGAGGAGGTTTTGCGGCGCCTTTCTCCATTTTGAAACAAGCCGCAAAGAGGAGACAGCACAAATGAAAGCAGTGATTGCTACAGTTGCGGCGGGCATCGCACTCTTCCTCCTATGTATGGCGCTTTGGTTGACTGGCATCTTGCCATCTGCGCACCCGACCGCCGGCGAGGAGACCGTCCTCATCCGGAAGCCGATCATCTTCGGCGATGGCGGGATCGATCCGGTTCCGGTCAAGGCGGGGCGCAAGCTCCTTGCATGGACGACGCAACGTGTCAACGTCGACATGCGACCCCAGCAGTTCGTCGCACACTTCGACGACTTCATGTCGAACGACGGCGTGCCGCTCGACTTCGACGCGGTCATCCGGCTTCAGGTCCTGGACTCGGTGCGCATCATCGAGAAGTTCGGCCCAGACTGGTACAAGAACAACGTCGCGGCCGAATTCAACAATCGCATCCGTCAGGCCGTTCGCAAACACGGCATGAACGAGGTCGCGATCGAGACGACTGCCATCGACGCAATCGATACGGAAGTCAGCCTCGCCATGGAGACGTACATCAAGGACGCGGGCATTCCGATTCGCTTGGTCCAGGTCACCATCGGCAAGGCGAATCCGCCGGACGCTGTGAAGACGCAGCGCATCGAGACGGCGACGCAGCAGCAGGCGATTCTGACCCAGCAGCAGCGCAAGCTCGCCGAGGATCAGCGCAAGGCGGCGGAACAGAGCCGCGCAGAAGCCGACAAGGCCTACCAGAAGGAGATGGGTCTCACGACTGAGCAGTTCGTGATGCTTGAGTGGCTGAAGGCGTTCCGCGGTGTTTGTGAGGGCGGGAAGTGCACCGTCGTCACCCAGGGCGCCGCCACGCCGGTCGTCAACGTCGGCCGGTAACTGGCAACTCTGCCTGTTCTCAAGTGATGTTTAGTGCCGGGCGCCCCCACAGGGTGCCCGGCTTTTTGTTTACTATTTGGACATTAGAGTTTTTGACAAAAATATTGGTTGATAGTATTGTCATTTCGGAACCGAGGGCGAGGTACGGGGATGAATGCGAGAGATGTAGCCATTCAGTCGTGGGTGGAGGAAAAGCTCCCAGGTCTTTCAGCACAAATCTCGGGGATGCTCGGGAATAAAGCTGTGAACTCGATCTTCGCACTTGCTTTCGAAGCGGGGCGACAGTTCCAGGATGATACAGGTGCCCCACTCGATGATCCTAATGTGTACCTCAAACCATGGACTACGTTTTGGTTCGAGGGAAATCAGGCCTTTGGCATCGTCGATTCGGCGTCAAAGTGGCATCGGGTAGTGCGCGCATATTCGGAACAGGGCGGTGTAGATTTCCTTCGCGGAGCCAAGAGTAATCCGCATACGGTGAGAGACATGCCGAGTTTCGGATTCGCCGCCGAGTACACTGGCCCCGAGACGCTGGGGGATTGGGCCGACAAAAAGGGGGTAGCGCTTTCGAGACATACGAGAGTTTGTATTTGCTCCTAAATAGAATGATTGGTTTTTGACCGCACGGTTCGCCCTGCGGTTTTTCTTTATTATGAGCATGGGCCTTGAGTACTTTATTACGCGGTGTTCTATGGTAAGCTTGAGGGAAACAATCACGAAGCACACAAACACTCTACAACTCAACATATGAAAACAGTCGACTTTGTATGGTCCAAGATCATTAATGCACGAGTGCCCCAAGACGCTCCTGACGCTGTTGCCAGTCAATCAAGGGCGCACCTTTTTGATGAGATTTACAAAAAACATAAGTGGCTCTTTGGTTCCGGTTCGGGGTCGGTCGCTGTACTCAATAGACCCTATATCAGATTTGTTAACTCCGTCTTAGAGAAGCATTCGGACATACACACAGTTGTCGATATCGGCTGTGGCGACTGGCAGATTGGGCAAAATCTTGAGTTGGGGAATAAGGACTATGTGGGGTGTGATATCTCTCGGTTTATTCTCGAAAAAACTAAGCAGAAGTTTGCTTCTCCCAGGCGACGCTTCATACATCTCGATGCGGTAACGGACGAGCTTCCCCAAGGAGACCTTGTCATCGTGCGTGATGTGCTTCAGCATCTCTCGAACAAGGAAGTAGCACGCGTCTTGTCGAAGCTCGGGAAATACAAATATGCGATTATCCAGAACGATATCCGAAGTGGGGGTACTCGAAATAGAGATATTAGAACGGGCGATTTTCGCCAGCTCGATATTACCGCGCCGCCTTTTAATGCCACGAGGTACCACCTCTCATTTGTATACACGAGCGGGTGGCTTAACCTTGCGAATCCGCTACTCACGCTCGCCCGTGCACCCTTGTTTAAAAAAGGTATTTTCACAAACTTGCCGGAATATTTGTCGAAACAAAGAAGTTGACTCCAATTCATTTCAAATATAGTATCTTTGTGGGTATTATCGGCTGACAAAAACCGTCAGGCCGATATCTCGTCCCTTCACACGAAAGAGGAGACACATACGCCATGGTAAAGAGAAGGGCTCTTTTTGCTATTGCAGTAGCGGTTGCCTTGGGTGGTGTTGCTCTGCCCGCAGAGGCGCGTGACCAGATCCGTGTCGTCGGGTCTTCGACGGTATTTCCGTTTATGACCGCCGTCGCTGAGTCATTTGGGCGCGTAGCGGGGGCAAAAACACCCGTCGTCGAAAGCACTGGAACGGGCGGAGGTTTCCGCCTCTTCTGTGCCGGCGTTGGCGAGGCGCACCCCGATGTCACGGGCGCCTCCCGAGCCATCACCGCTTCCGAGAAAACGTCCTGCAAGAACAATGGAGTCACCGACGTGGTTGAGGTCAAGATTGGGTTCGACGGTATCGTCCTTGCAAACTCTCGCCAAGCACCCATGATGGCCGTGAGTATTCCGCAATTGTGGCTTGCGCTCGCGCGCGAAGTTCCCAATGCGGCTGGACAACTGGTACCCAATCCGCACCGTATGTGGTCCGACATCGACCGCTCGTTGCCGAACAAGCGTATCGAAGTTATGGGTCCGCCGCCGACATCGGGCACTCGTGATGCGTTCGTGGAGCTCGTGATGACACCCGGCTGTGCTGCGAATCCAGCAATGCGGGTCGTCCAGCAAGCTAATGCGGCGCGCTACATGGCCGCATGCGCAACCCTTCGCGAAGACGGCGCATGGATTGACGCGGGCGAGAACGATATCTTGATCGTCCGTCGACTCCAGGCGAACCGAGACGCCTTCGGTGTCTTCGGGTACAGCTTCTTGGCGCAGAACCTCGATCAGGTGCAGGGGAGTATCGTCGGAGGAGTCGCCCCGACGTTTGCGTCCATCGCTACGGGGGCGTATCCTGTCTCGCGGCCGCTCTACTTCTACGTGAAGAAGCAGCACGCGAACGGAATCGTTCCGGGTATCGAAGTGTTCGTCCGTGAATGGACCGAGGAGCGTACATGGGGGCCCGACGGTTACTTGGCCGACCGTGGCCTGATTCCGCTCCCCGATGCCGATCGAAATGCGGAGCGCACTTCCGCTCGCGCACTACGAACTATCGGTATGTAGGTGATATACGCAGCGCTCTTTTTAGGCCCCACCGGATTATCCGGTGGTTTTTTGTTGCGATAATTGGGGTTGACACCGGTTATCGCAAAGTGCTACAAGAATGGCAGATCATAGGGTAGGAGGCCAAAGCTCAATGAAAGCAAAGACGAAGGCCGACGCACGGATAGTCATCACGGCGCTTGATCTAAGCTCCTATATTGCTAAAGCAAAACGCCATGGCACGTTGGTCGAAGTCGATGTCGGTCCGGCCATCGATGAGTATCGCCAATTTCTGCTGCTCGTGTGGATCAACAAGACTGCAGGCAATAAGGAGTTTGTTGTACCCACGGAACGTGCCGATGCGATTTGGCACGAGCATATCCTCGACAGCTCCAAGTATCGCACGTTCTGCATGAACCTTGTCGGTGAGTATATTGATCATTTCCCCGGACTCACGAAGGGTTCCCCGGCATTCATGCGTGCTATGGAGCACACGAAGCAGGTGCACCGCAATGATGGCATGGATGGATTCCTCGTCGTGTATCTCGGTATGAGCCTCATCGGTGACTCGACTGCGGAGCGCCTTCAGGCTTATCGGGAACGTGATCCGGAGTTCCAGGAATCGATTGGAGCTGTGGCAGCGGCGGAGGGTAGAGCGGCTGGTGCAGACCCCGCCGAAGGTGTGCGTATAAGCACAAGTAAAGGCAATGTTGGTCGCAAGACGCGTCCGGAGGACGTTGATGAAGCCGTGACCGATGTTGCAGGAAAAGTGGCAGATGCGATTGGTGGAGATACTGATGTCGGCTCGGGTGGAGGCGGCGGAGGTCATGACAGCGGTGGCGGAGGTGGTGGAGGCGGCAGCAGCTGCGGCGGCGGTTGCGGTGGAGGTTGTGGCGGTTAATCAAACAATGTGAAGCGACCCAGCGATGACATCAACGGGTTTTTTGTTTGCAGAACCGGAAATTGACTTTTCTTATATAAAATGTACAATGTTTTTGGAACGAACTCTGAGAAAGAGGGGAACAGGCCATGCCGTTCTTCATTGAACGTCCAAGAGACCAACACGGTAATCGTGGGTATACCAATTCTAAGCCTCGTGTCATAGAGGCTGATCGTCCAAATGGTCGCGATGGAGGCACGCTTCGTGTTCTTACTCCAGCCGACTTCCTTTGGCCGACCGTAGACGAGCACTACTTTATCGAGGTCAACGGACCAGCTCGTGAGCTGTCCGAAGGGGAATGGGCAACGCTTGTTCAAGCAAGAGGAAATGCCCAAGACTCTGCCGCAGCGAAGGCGCGCCTAGGATGAAGACCCAGACCAGGAGAAGCTGAACTATGCGAAAGCGGACATTAGCCGACGCAATTGCGCTTTGTGTACGACTTCACGGTAATCAGAAAGACAAAGCGGGGGACATTTATTATTTGCACCCCCTACGAGTGATGTTGAATCCTCTCTTAAAGACAAAGAAGGAACGCATGACCGCGGCGCTTCACGACACGTGGGAAGATTGTGGTCTCACTGCGGAGTTGATGCGTGGTCTGGGCTATGACGAAGACGTGATAGAAGCGCTTGAGTACCTAACGAAGCGCCCTGAAGAAAAGGGCAGCGACGAGGGGTATTTCGCCTTCATTGAAAGAATTCGGAAAGGTCCGATCCTTGCCCGGAAGGTCAAGATTGCGGACTTGGAAGACAATTCAGATCTTTCGAGGTTCACCAATCCGACTGAAGAAGATATTACGCGCCGTCTCAAGTACCATCGCGCGCGGCGGATCCTCAAGGATTCATTGCCAGCTTAGCTATAGTGCGCCGCAGGTTCCTCCTGCGGCTTTTTAATTAAAAAACTGCTCCAATTTCGGAGCAGTTATGATGTTGCGTCCTCACTGTGATTGTTATCCTTGGGAGCAGCTTTGTTCTGAAGTTTTGTATACGCAATAATTGCAAGCGCATGTGCCCACGCAAGGGGCACATGGTCGTTTGGGGTATCGTCCGTGTACAGCTTGGGAATACCCGCGGGCGTTATTTGCGCCGCGCCGCGCTCAAACCATAGACGCGCGTCCTTCGTGTCGCCGAGTTCACTTTTGATTATGGAAAGCCAGAAGAAGCCGAGTGGCCATTGGGCAGAGATGCCGGTTGCTCTAGAGCGATAGTATTCGTCTCCGAAGTAACGATTTAGACCATGTTTCTCTACCAATTTTTTCGACACTTTGGAGAGAATTTCATTACGGACAGCAGGGGTGACGATATCATACGGCCAAATAAGCGAAAGTTGTGCTAGTCCGGGAGGCTCTTCCAAAACAAGAGCGTCAAGCGCGGTTATCCCATTTGCAATAAGCGGATTCCGAACTTTTACAAGTTTTGCTGCCTTCAACTCCACAAGGCCAGAGAGAACGGCCCCGACAGAAGACGAATGGAGCGCCATCTCCCCCTGCCACATACCGTTATCTCCACGTTTGCAATACTCTACTGCGCGGACATAGAGCACCAGGAGATTAAGCATTGCCTTGTCCGCATTTTTCCTGACGAGAGGAAGACCATTTTGCTCCGCGAAACCAACAATAAAGAGAAAAAGCCCTAACGCATCTAACTGGTGATGTCCAAAAAACGGCTCAATCTCCCCAAGTGTTTCTGGATCATATTTCGCATGGAGGAATTCATGTCCATTTTTGGGAGGGTGTTCTATAATCCGCTTAATCCTTTGGCGGTGTTTATGAAAGATGTCAAAGGTGAGCCACATGCCTTGCCTAAACTTGTCATGCTCCTCAAGGAAGAAGTATGCAAAGGTAGCGTACAGATGGTCTCGAAGATAGCATGTGTGGTAATCCTTGTGCAGCGCGGCAATGAACGCGCCGTTCTCACCACGAAGTGCCTCAAATGGTTCTTTGAGACGCGCAAGCATGCCGACCCTCCTTATGAGGAAGAACGCGGTCTTTTCTATTTAAAAGTATACGCTTCTAGCGCGTACTTTTGGAGTGGACAGCGAGCCGAGAAAGTTTTTGTGTTATACTGGCACCATCTGGTTATGTATATACACGTGACGGTTACGTCAAATGCAAGAAGAGAGGAAATCAAAGAAGTAAAGAAGCTTCATTTTACTGTTAAGGTCAAGGAGCCAGCAGAAGAGAACCAGGCAAATATACGCGTCCGTGAACTCGTTGCCGCGCATCTGGGAGTGCCACGCGCGAAAATCAGAATCGTAAATGGTCACCACCGTTCTAAAAAAGTACTAAGTATTATCAATAGCAATTAACACGTACCCATGTCTTCGACATACAAAATCAACTATCTTGTTACCGGCATTGATGATACCCCAGCACTTCGCGCTTATGTTGATACGAAAATAGCAATGCTCGAGAAATACTTGACGCATTATGCGGGGGAGACAAAAGAAATGCTTTTTGACGTCGAGGTGGGGAAGACCACCGATCATCACCGGAAGGGAATGGTCTATCGTGCTGAAATTAATTTTACTGCTGGATCAGTGCACTTACGGTCCGAGTCTGTGCAAGACGCTTTGTTTCCCGCCATTGACGAAGCGAAGGATGAAATGGACCACGAACTACGAAAGACAAAAACAAAAAGTATTGATACTGCCCGCCGCGGTGCGCGCAAGCTCAAAGATAATCTGCGAAATTAAAACCACCCGGTATGGGTGGTTCGTCGTATCTATATATTAGAGAATGATACCGAAGCCTTTTAGGACATCAGTAGTGCCCTTGGCATGCTCATGCTTGCTAATAAGCCCGAATTTCTCCGTGACCAATTGCTTGACTGCGGGAGTAGCGTTGGCTGGGCATCCGATACGTCCAGCAACGCGAAGCGCCGGCAAGTCGCCACCCGAGTCGCCGATTGCGACGATACTCTTTGGAGAAATACCCAGGTGCTCGCAAAGGAAAAGAACACCCGCACCCTTGTCGATGCCCTTCGGTGTAATGTCCACCGCCGAGTTGCTGTGGGCGATAAAAATGTCATTCTCAAAATCTCCCATTTTGGTCCAAACTCGTTCGAACAGACTCTCTACAGAAACTCCATTTGGAGGACCAAGCGATAGGCAAAGTTCCTTGCCCGGCTCAATCCGTGCTTCAGGGAAGTGTTCCTCGAGGAATTCCCTTATGCCTCTGAATGTGCGTCGAACCCCAGCGTCTATCTTTGGGTGGGGGATGAGGCGGTCAGTCTTCGGGTCGTAGAGAAAGCAACCATTTTCAACAATCGAAGGCACGTGGAATGCTTTATCGCCGAGAAGCTGAATCATGCATTCGGCATAAGGTTGTGATCTTCCTGTGCAAAGTGCGAGCGGAACAAACGGAATTGAATCGATGAGGTACCAAAGCCAGTCAAGAGGGATGGGCACCCCTTTCTTGACCGTGAGGCATCCCTCAATATCAAGCAGGGCAACTTCAGTGCCAATACCCCCGAGTGTAAGAAGAGCCCCGTCGCCCGGAGCGAGTCTCATTGTTCGGAACCTCTGTCGACAGCGGCCTTACTCAAGAGTACACACAATAAGAGGTGCGTCAAGGTTCCTACTGGATTGATTCGAGGAGTGAGTACTGTTATTCTCTGTACAGATTTGTTGTCGGTGCCCCTAATGTCAGCTCCCAATGAGCATCTCGAAAGAGAACTCTTGGCGCTGACAGATGCCAAGAGTGTGCCTGGAGCCCTCGTTACACTTGGGTTGCTACCATCTACTGAGACACCTTACCATTTTGATTCTGTATCCGAGTGGGCACGTGGCGGAGCTGAAACATACGTTCTCTATTTCTCCCTTTGCATTGGCGATCAACCGCCACGCGGGCTCCTTTTCAAGGCGTGCGCACCTTTTGCCATGCGTCCCATCTCGGAAATTTTCGTCGAGTGGCTTCGGCGCCGAGAGATTCTCTCTCGCGCAGGCGTTTCAACGCCCAAGCTATACGGGAGCGGGCCAGCCGTTCTTCTTGAGGAGTATATTCCACTCACTTTCACTGAGGCGCTTCAGAATGAAGAATTGCGCCCCACGCTCATGGAGAGATATGGGGCATATGCTGCTGGGCTCGTAGTGCTTGGCTTTAAACCAATATCTGTCCACGATCTGCGTTCCCGCGGTGCCGACGTAGTCGCGATCGATTTTGGTGAGGATTTGGGTGGAGAAAGAAATCATCTTTGGCGTCCACAAGAAGACGGACCCAAGATGTTGTTCGTAAGGTTGCTCGAAGATCTTGGGGTGTTAGTTACCCCCGAGGATAAAGATGCTCTTTACACAGGGTTTAGTAATTTCATGGCCGCTCACACATAAGCGGCTTTTTCTTTAGAGTATGTCGACGTGATCATGTTGACGTAAGGCAATTCGCATGCTACAGTCCCTGCAGAATTGAGAACGGAAGGTATTGCTGTGACCGAGCGCACACTGGTTATCTTGAAGCCTGATGCAGTGCAACGGAAACTCGAATATGAAATCTTGAAGCGATTTGCGCGCAAAGGTCTCGCGGTTGTCGTCTCAAAGAGACTTATGGCAAAGGAGGACCATCTTGATCGTCATTTCCCAAACACGGAAGAATGGATGATGAATATGGGAGAGCGAGCGGTAGGGCGCTGGCGAGCGCAGGGTGAAGATCCCAAAAAGATTTATGGAGCAGACGATCCGCTCGAGATTGGGAAAATGATCGCGGCGGAGTGCCGCCTCTATTATCAAGAAGGGCCGCTTGAGGCCGTTGTGCTGGAGGGTGAAAATGCTATCGCGCTCGTACGGAAGATGCTCGGCAGTCCACTACCGTCTCAAGCGGCAAAGGAGACGATTCGCGGTTATTTTGCCGCGCCCCCAGGCCCACGAGATCACCTTGCGGCGAGAAATCTCATCCACGCGTCGGATTCCCCGAAAGAGGCAGAACGTGAAATGGCCGTTTGGTTCACTCCCGAGGAAATGGCCAAGGGTGGGCGCATAGTTGCTGAGTAAGTTTTTGTAAACGCCGTGATATACCACGGCTTTTTTATTGGGGCAATGGGAGCGCGAGAAACGTGCATGGTACACTGCGGACAGATGAGTCTGTGAGGGTGCTCAATGACTAGGGAATCTGCAGAATCTGTTCCTGAATACGTTGTGGTTACCACTACCGTAGTGCTTCGTAGAGACTCCGATGGCGTTTTGGAGTCGTTGGTGTTTAGGCGAAGGGATGAGGATGCCGAAGGCCCAGGTTTGTGGACAATTGCCGGCGGCAAAATGTCCAGAAAAGACTGGGGTCGTCAGAGGAAGACCAAAAGTCATCCGATTTGGGAAGGTGGCCTCCGTCGTGCGGCGGCTCGAGAAATCAAAGAAGAGGGCGGATTTGATGTTCCACCCGATACCCTTCGTTTGCTTGAAGATGGCGATGTTATCTTCATCCGCAAGAGCGGTACACCTACCCTCGTCCTGACGTATTGGACGCTTCTCGCCGCAGAATCAACCGTTCAGTTGGGGAGAGAGATGACCGACTATGCATGGCTCAAGGAGAAAGATTTGGGCAAGTACGCCTTCATCGGAGATGTTGCCGATCATGTGAGAAGGGCGATGAGCGCCTGCGATGAGGAGTTGAGGGTTAATTCAGAGAAAGCCGAAGCGCATATGGCCAGAGCTCGCTAGCTCTGGCTTTTTTATTTCGTCGAGCGAGTGGGCAAAATGAAAATGTTTCAATTTTCATTTTCTTCGGGGGAAGACGAAATATAGTCCTCTGCGGCAAGCTGCGGGGGACTATATTATGAAGTACGGAGGAAATCGTCATAGGACATTTCCCGTTTTCCTTCAGGAGTAACGTGCCTTACGACGAACACTCCATCTTCGAGCACCGCGTCGGTGATTTTGACTCGAGTGTCTCCAGAGAAAAAATATGTTCCTGGCCAGGGATTGTACGCAAGAAATTTTCTGTAGTTTGTTTCTGAATCATCAGTAAGACGTATAAGGCCGTCTTCCTTTGTAAGCAGTTTCGTATACGTCGCGTTTGTGTGGTCTTGTTCTCGTGGTTCTATGTTTCCAAGCGTCCATTCGGGAAGTACTTCGGTAAGCAATGTGCCAGCGAGTGCCGAGAGCTCCCTTCGCAAGTCTTTGTATTGTATGTAGGGCGTTTCCAAGGTGTATTCTTTTTTCCCAACGATTGGCCCATGGTCCATTTTGTTATCGGCGAGAATAATCGTCACGCCCGTCTTTGTGACTCCGTCCAATATTTGTGACTGTTCAGGGGATGGCCCACGATATGCCGGCAAAAGTGAGGGGTGCACGTTCAAGGTTCCGCGTTTCGGAATGTCTAAAGCTTCTTGAGGAAGAATCTTTCCATAGAAAGCGATAACAAAAAGCTCGCAACCCCCATCCTTAAGTTTTTGAAGCACCGATGTATCGAATGTTTCTGGTTGGAGGAGAGGAATCTTGTTTTTCTCGGCCCACACTTTAGCGGGTGGGGGAGTAAGCTTCATGCCGCGGCCAGCTCTTCGATCGGGGGCCGTGACGATAAGTGAGGGCACGAAACCGGCCTTCGTAAGCTTGTCTAAAATAATGACCGAAAAATTGTCGGTACCAAAGAAGGCAAAAGGAATGTTTGTGTCGCGTTCCGTATCCATAGTATACTCTCTACATTAGTAGACAACGCGCTTTTTCGCAATCAACATGGACTTCTTCACACTCGCTTTTCTCCTCGGCCGCCTTTTTCTCGGCGGGTACTTTCTTTTCAACGGAGTCATGCACTTTGTGCAGATTAAGCAGATGATTGGGTATGCCGCATCTAAAAGTGTTCCGATCGCACCAGTATCTGTTCCTCTCGCATCATTCCTTATTGTGGTGGGCGGAGCGGGAGTTCTCCTCGGGGTGTACCCGGAGTGGTCGCTCCTTGCGCTCGCTGTCTTCATGATTCCAGTGACGTTGTATATGCACCCATTTTGGAAGGTTACCGATCCGAACGAACGGCGCATTTCGCGCATACAATTCCTGAAGAACGTGGCTCTTCTCGGTGCAATCTTGATGCTCCTCTCGGTTCCGGCACCTTGGTCATTTTCGCTTCTTCCATAACAAAAAACGACTCCGTACACCGGAGTCTTTTTGTTATGGGCTACTTCTCTTCTGTTGGCGGGAGGTCACGCACACTATGTGCCTTGTCGATAAAGAGAATGCCGTCCAAGTGGTCTATTTCGTGTTGAAAGATTTGCGCAAGCAAGCCTGATGCGCCCCGGGTGAATTTCTCACCCTTTTCATCGTAGGCTTCGACAGTAATCTTGTCCGCTCGCTTCACGAAACCGTACTTCCATCGGACCGAAAGACAGCCTTCTTCGAGCTCTTGCTGTTTGCGCGAGCGCTTCTTGACCTTGGGGTTCACGAAGACTTTGTCGTACTGGCGGACGAGTGCCCCATCCTCTCGTTCTTCAACCTCTGTGAACATCTTGCCCGAGACGACAAAGAGTCGAAGCGGAACACCAATCTGTGGCGCCGCAATCGCGATTGCGTCTTCTTCCTTATGCATGGCGTCTTGCATGTCGGAAATCACCCCCATCATTTTCTTGCTACCAATGTCGGCAAGGGGCACGTTTTCGGCGGTCCCGCGTAGTATAGGATGTTCCTTTTGTAGAATCTTAGCCATAACATTAACCTACCACTGAATATAAAAAATCTAAAGGATTGATTCTGGATTGACTTGGATTTTAAATCCGGGCGGGAGCGCCCCGAGCATGGAGACAAGATGCCGGTCCGGCCAGTTTTCTCTTGGCATGCGAATCAACATATGTAGAATATGCTTTCCTTTTACTTTGGCAATAAATCCGGGGAAAATCGTCGGTTCATACAGTGAGAACAACTCCTTGAGCTTCTCCGCGTTTCGCTCCATGGCATCCTTTGTGCCTAGAGAAGAGACCTTGATGAGAACCGTAAATGGAGGGAGGTTAAACTCTTTTCGGTCCGCAAGCTCCTCGCGGTAGAACTCGAGGAAGTTTCCCAGAAGCACATGACGGAAGAGGGGGGTGTCGGGGAGTCTTGTTTGTATGAGGAAGCGTCTACTCGTCCGCGCGTTAAGCACCGCGAGCATGCGGAAGACGCGCTCGTTTATCTTGAAGTCAGGAAGTGTAAACAACGAATCAATAGATACCACTGCCACATTACTAAGTTCTTCTCGAAGATAGGGTATGACCATCTGTGTCGCAACAAGTACGGCACTCGGAGCGCTAAAAAATTGCTTCATAATCTCTCGCGCCTTCTTCTTTGTTGATGCCGAATCCTTGCTCAAGAGAAGAACCGACGCATCTCCCGCGTGTTTCTTCGCCTCTTCGAAGACATTCTCGGCGCCTATGCCAATAGGGACCAAGCGCCAACTTGCGCAGGTAGGGCAACGGTCTTGCGCCTTTACACTTTTCCCACATGAGTGGCATACATGGTAACGCTCTTTCTCGCCCTTGCCCTGTGTGTGCAGAACGAGGGGGGCTTCGCAGTGCTGGCACTCGACAACAGTGTTGCAGTCGGAGCATGTAGTTATCGGATATAGTCCGCGCCGAGAGACAAAGAGGAGTAGTCGCTCGTTCTTCTCTCGTAGTCGCCCAAGAAGGTGCAGTACTTCGTCGCTTAAGATTCTGAATTTCTCTCCTCCCGCCTCGGTTTGGTAGCGGTTCATGTCAATTAATGTATTCTCGGCCCGAGAGACGGAACGGAATTTGAGCGGGGCAAACGCTTCAAGCACACCCTCCTCTTTTTTGTAAATAGTCTCGGTTTGTAAGAGCATGTCGCCCAGGATTAATTTTGCTCCCGATGCTTCGGCCAAAAACTCTGCGACCGTGCGAATATCGACATATGGTCGTGTCAAAAGCTTATACGCTGATGAGCTCTCTTTTTCGAGCACAATGACTTTTACGTCTTCTCTGGGGAGTGAGAGGAAAAGGCCGGTGGCGATAATCAGTACCGGGTGCTTTTCCCGAAGAGTCGCCTGCCAGCGGGCGATTGTTTCCTTCTTTGACAATTCTCCATGAAGTACAAACGTGTATTGTTCTATTCCTCGTTCTAGAGTTGCGCGACTTCCTTCTATGTCTTCAATCGTTGGGAGACAAAAGAAGACAGATTGATTTTTTGCAAATGATTCGCGAATCAGACTCTTGTATGCGGCAAAACGCTCGTCGTCTGCCGCCTGGAAAGCGAGCTTTTCGTATTTTCGAGGCGCGGCAACAGATGTTGGTTCGCCGGTTCTGTGGCCAAGGGCTCTAGGGGCAATACCGAACACCTCTGGGTTCTGAAGCGCAACCTTCGGCACAAATGCGCTTAATACCGATCCGGGAGTCGAAGCAAAATAGGTGGCACTACGGTGTGCCGCTTCTAAAAAAGAGGGGAGAAAGAGCGCCGATTCCCCAACACTCGTGAGCTTCTTCAGGCCATATGTTGCACTTTTCAAGTCACCCTTTGTTAGAGCGACCTCTGTTGAAGAAATGACAAGAGCGGGGATTAGTTGGTTGCGAAGGGGAATCGTTACCAGGGCGCCGGGTTCTACGAGTTTTGTCGTGTAATACGTGAGGGAGTTCCTATATATGCTCCGTGTTATGGGTATTACCTCGACGGTCCTCATGATATTTCCATTGTCGCAGAAGGCACAGGGGTTTGTCGAGAAAGCAAAAAACCCGTACTATGGGATTAATGACAAAAGGCGGTAGGTTTCTTATAAAGGGCTTGGCGGGCAAACGCGTCCTTGAGGGTACGCTTAATGTTCGCGGGGCGAAAAATGCGGCGCCCAAAGCGGCTGCGGCAGCTCTTTTGTTCAGCGACACCCTTCACATCACCAACACACCCGATATTGAAGATTTCCATAGATTGCTCGAACTTCTCCTAAAGATTGGCGTGCGCGTTAAGAAGACAGGGTCCGATTCGTTTTCGCTTTTAGCAAAGGGTAAGATCAAGACATCTTTGCCGCGAGCGCTCGCGAAGCGAATGCGAATGTCAGTCATTTTGACGGGTCCACTCCTCGCGCGTTTTGGACGCGTCTCGCTTCCTCACCCCGGGGGTTGTCTTATTGGGGCTCGCCCGATAGACCTTTTTCTCGATGGATTTAAAAAAATGGGAGCGGTAGTAAAAATGAAAGAGGAAGGGTATGAACTCTCTGCCCCCAGAGAAGGGCTTCATGGCGCAGAAATATTTTTCCCAACGATAAGTGTCACGGGTACTGAGACGTTGATGATGGCGGCAGTCCTCGCGCGAGGTACCACGATTCTCCGAAATGCGGCGCTTGAACCAGAAATACCTGCTCTCGCAAAGTTTCTCAACACGTGTGGCGCCGACATTAGAGGAGCGGGGACATCCACGATTACTATCAAGGGAGGAAAGCTGCTCGTATCTAAAGGGAAACCCTATGTGACACCACCAGACCGAATTGAGGCGGGGAGTTTCCTTATTCTCGCGGCACTCCTTGCGCGTGATGTGACCATTGCGTCGTGTGAACCTTCCCACCTTGAGTCGCTTATCACACTCCTCACACGTGCGGGAGTACATATAGATGTCGGCAAGCATTCGGTCCGAGTAAGGGGCGACCACAAACTCCCATATCATTCTTTTGGCCTCAAAACCCACGAGTACCCTGGTTTCCCGACAGACTTGCAGGCACCGATGGCCGTTTTCCTCACCCAAGCTCTTGGCGAAGCATTGGTATTTGAGACCATTTTTGAGAGCAGGCTCCGTTATGTTGACGAGCTCGTGCGCATGGGAGCGGATATTATGCTTCTGGATCCACACCGCTTATTGGTGCGCGGACCAAGGCCGCTTCGCGGCAAGGAACTCGAAAGCCCAGACCTTCGTGCGGGGTTGGCATACATTATCGCCGCTCTTGTTGCGGAAGGAAACTCCATCATCCATAATGTCTACATTATTGATAGGGGGTATGAGAGGATAGAGGAGCGACTGAAAGGTGTGGGGGCGGACATCCGACGAGCGTAAATTCTAACTGTAATAAATGGGTATCTTTTCAAAAAAGCTGGGAATTGATCTTGGCACTGCAAATACGCTTGTGTACGTACCTCGAAAAGGGGTGGTCTTGAACGAGCCGTCTGTCGTTGCTGTTGCCATACCCGAGAACAAAATCCTTGCCGTAGGGCTTGAGGCAAAGAGCATGGTAGGCAAGACTCCCGAAAACATTATCGCGTATCGCCCCATGAAGGACGGCGTTATCGCAGACTATCGCGTTACAGAAGCGATGCTTCGATATTTCATCAATAAAGCACTTGGGCCGTGGAGTGTGTTCAAGCCAGAAGTGTTGGTATCCGTACCTGCGGGTGTTTCTTCGACCGAACGCCGCGCAGTTGTCGAAGCGGCTATTAAGGCTGGGGCAAAGGCGGCGTATATCGTCAAAGAACCCGTTCTCGCCGCCATCGGGGCGGGGATTCCAATTCATGAAGCGCGTGGGCACATGGTCGTCGACATCGGCGGCGGCACTACTGACATCGCGGTTATTTCTTTGGGCGGCATTGTCGCGTCGAAATCAGTGAAATGTGCCGGCGACAAACTCGATAATGCGATTATCGATTATGTAAAGAAGACGTTCAATCTTGCTGTGGGTGACAAGACGGCGGAAGAAATCAAAGTGAAGGTCGCTTCAGCAATTCCTCTCGAGGAAGAACTTGTGATCACGGTGAAGGGGCGCGATTTTGTCGCGGGACTCCCAAGATCTGTTCAAGTCACGACAAACGAGATAGTGAAAGCAATCGAACCCCAGCTCCGAGAGATCATCAAAGCGATAAAAGACGTTCTTCAGGAAACACCCCCAGAGTTGGCCGCCGACATTATTGATCATGGGATTACCATGACCGGGGGCTCATCGCTTCTGCGCAACCTTCCAGAGCTTGTGTATCGTCGAACCGGGGTTAGGGCGTATCTCGCCGAAGATCCTCTCTTTTGTGTGGCAAAGGGGACGGGTATTGCCTTAGAGCACCTCGAGACATACAAAAAGAGCATCATCGCGAAACGGTAAACTGGAATCTAGAATTTTGAATGTAGCGACGACAAATCGTCTTTATATGTCCAAACAAATTCTAAATTCTAACAATTTGCACCACGCCTACTGTCTCACAGGAGAACGTACAGCCGTGTGCCAGGACGTATTTCGTTTTTTGGAGGAAGAGCTCAAGTTTCCGACGCACGGGAATCCCAATTTTTGGTACGAAGAATCCGATACATTCGGAATCGAAGAGAGCAGACGCCTGAAGGATATGCAGTCACGGACTGCAGCGGGTGGGGGGTACAAGCTTTTCGTCATTGCGACGAATGTCGTGACGCGCGAAGCACAGAATGCGCTTCTCAAAGTTTTTGAAGAGCCGACAGCTGGAACGCATTTTTTTCTCATCCTACCGAGTGCCGCAACGTTACTTCCCACACTTCGCTCGCGACTCCATATTGTCGACATGAATACATACGGAGAGGGCGAAGACGGTGTAGCCAAGCAATTCCTTGCGGCGTCATTTCCGGAACGTGTAGCGCTCTTGAAAGACATCATTGAGGAGAAAGACAAGTTTAGAGCCCTAACGTTTTTGAACCACCTTGAAGAGGTCATCCATAAACAAACTAAGGAGCGTGCATTTGAGGAGGTGCTTACAGAAATAGAGAAATGTCGCCGATATCTAGACAGCCGCTCGCCGTCTGTCAAAATGATTTTGGAGCATTTGGCCCTCGCGATTAACAGACAACCTTAATGTAAAAGAAAGTGATATAATAGAAACGCATATGGCCTACGACTTTTCTAAACTAAAGAGTGACGTTAAAAAAACCGAGGAATGGCTTGCTCGCGAGCTTTCGACGATCCGTACGGGTCGCGCAACCTCGGCCATACTCGACAGTGTTCGTATCGAGTCTTTTGGTACAAAAGTGCCTATAAACCACGTTGCTGGAGTTTCGACGGAAGATGCGCGGACGATTCGAGTCACGCCATGGGACAAGGGACAGATTGGGGACATACGCAAGGGAATCGAGGATGCGAATCTAGGCCTCTCGCTTGCCGCGGATGACCAGGGGCTTCGTGTCATTTTTCCTGATCTTACTGTTGAGCGGAGAGAAGCTTTGAAGCGGCTCGTAAACACCAAACTCGAGGAAGCGCGTGTTACGCTTCGCGGTCACCGCGACGAGGCATGGGGTGACATTCAGGAGAAGGAAAAGGTTAAGGCTATTTCAAAAGATGTGAAATTCCGTCTGAAGGAGGAAATGGAAAAAGTCGTTAAAGACGGGAATGAGGCATTGGAGGCGATGGTAGAGAAGAAGGAAAAAGAGATATCTCAGTAACATAGCAATATCACACTCATCGCATGTCCATTGTACTCTTTATCGCGATACTGATCGTTTTAATTCTCGTTCACGAGTTCGGGCATTTTGTTGTTGCCAAACGCGCGGGTATTCGTGTCGATGAATTTGGTATCGGATTTCCGCCCAAGCTTTTTGGCAAGAAATACGGAGAGACGGAATACACGGTGAACGCCCTCCCCTTTGGAGGTTTTGTGCGCATCTTTGGAGAAAATCCTGATGAAGAGTCACTTCATGGAGAAGATAAAGGACGAAGCTTCGTCAATAAACCAAAGTGGATACAGGCTGTTGTTATCACCGCAGGTGTTTTCTCCAACGTCCTTTTGGCTTGGGTGCTCATCTCCTTTGGCCTTATGGCGGGGCTCCCGGTCTCAGAAGGTACCATTCCGCGCGGGGGAGTCTTAGAAAATGCGCAGCTAACAGTTATCTCCGTGTTAGACAATTCTCCTGCGGCCAAAGCGGGTCTTTTGCCGGGCGATCGCATTCTTTCCCTCATCGTCGGCGGAGAGACCGTCACCAAGCCGGATGCGAAGACAATGCAGTCGTTTATTCAGGCACACGATAGTGCCCCGATTACTGTTGCGTATGTGCGAAACGGAGATATTTCTCTAGAGGCACTCGTGACACCCGAGCGTGGTGTCGTAGGCGATCTTCCCGGAGTCGGCATAACTATGGATGTGATAGGCACCGTACACCTCCCGTTTCTCCAGGCGCTGTGGGAGGGGGCAAGGATGACTGGCATGCTTCTTCTCGCAATTGTGACTTCTTTTGCCAGCCTCATCGCTTCTATGTTTAACGGCACCGCAGACTTCTCGGGCCTCGCGGGGCCAGTCGGCATAGCGGGCATCGTTGGAGATGCCGCGGATTTTGGTTTCGTCTATCTCCTCTCACTTACGGCCTTCATCTCATTAAACCTCGCAGTCATTAACCTAGTCCCTTTTCCGGCTCTCGACGGTGGGCGGCTCTTCTTTCTTGGAATCGAAGCGCTTAAAGGTTCACCAATCTCGCCCCGTATCACAAACGTCGCGCATTTCTTTGGGTTCGTCATTCTCATAGGACTTATGCTCGCGGTAACCTACAACGATCTCGTCAGATTGTTCTCCTAAAGATCGCCGGAATATATTTGTGCACAGACATTTTATGGGCTATGATACTACCATGCGGTTTTCTCAATTGTTCACAAAAACAAGGCACGAAGCCCCCAAAGACGAAGTCTCCAAAAACGCTGAATTGCTTTTGCGCGCAGGGTTTATTCACAAAGAAATGGCGGGTGTCTACTCGTACCTCCCGCTCGGTTTTCGGGTTTTGAAAAACATCGAGCGTATCATCCGACGAGAGATGAATGCCATCGGGGCGAGTGAGCTTATTTTGACAGCACTGCAGGCGGAGTCCGTGTGGCAGAAAACGGGACGGTGGGACGATGAGGCGGTTCAAGTATGGTTCAAATCGAGACTCAAGAATGATGTCGAGGTTGGTCTAGGATTTACCCATGATGAGCAGTTGGTCAATCTGCTGACGGAGTACGTTCATTCGTACCGCGATCTACCGCTCTATCTGTATCAAATTCAGACCAAATTCAGGAACGAGCTTCGGGCAAAAAGCGGCATCATGCGCGGTCGCGAGTTTGTCATGAAAGATCTATACTCCTTCAATCGAACCGAAGAGGAGCAGGATGAGTATTACGCGAAAGTACAGGAGGCCTATTGGAATATTTTTGAGGCCTGCGGCATAGCGGACAAGACGTATCTCACCTTTGCGAGCGGCGGGACGTTTTCGAAATATTCTCATGAGTTTCAGGCGCTTTCGGAAGCGGGCGAAGACACTATTTACATTGACGAAGAACGTGGTATTGCGGTAAACAAGGAAGTGTACACCGACGAAGTACTTTCCGACTTAGGGCTTACGGGAAAAGATTTAGTCGAGAAAAAAGCAATAGAAGTCGCGAACATATTTAAACAAGGCACGAAGTTTACCGATCCGTATGGCATGTCGTTCATCGACGAGCAGGGGAGCAAGAGATCCGTCATTATGGGTGGGTACGGCATCGGTGTAACGCGACTCATGGGAACAGTAGTTGAGCTTCTGTCTGATGATCAAGGTATCGTCTGGCCGGAAGAGATAGCCCCGTTCCGATACCACCTACTTTCATTGGGGAGGAATGAAGAAGTGAAGAAGAGAGCGGAGAAGGTCTATCAACTGCTTGAAGGTGCGGGGGTAGAGGTGTTGTATGACGACCGCGACGAGAGCACAGGAGTAAAGTTTGCCGACGCCGACCTTATAGGAATCCCAAACCACGTCATCGTTGGAGAAAGGGCACTTGAAGGTGGAGAGGGGATTGTCGAGTTGAAAGATCGACGCACCAGAGAGGGTGGGTATATACACGTAGATGAGCTTTTGAAAGTTTAAGAAGGGGGGTCACATTGATTTCACTATGTCATTTCGTTCATATCACGAACGCCTTTATCGTTTGTTGTCAAACGATGTCGGCATAGATCTTGGCACAGCAAACACGCTTCTCACCGTGCGCGGATTTGGTATTGTCATCAACGAGCCATCAGTTGTTGCGGTAAACGAAAAGACAGGGCAGGTTGTCGCAATCGGTTCTCAGGCAAAACAAATGCTTGGGCGCACTCCCGCCCACATCACCGCAGTGCGACCATTGGTAGACGGTGTGGTTTCCAATTTTGAAGTTACCGAAGAAATGCTCTCGTACTTTTTGAACCGAGTCCAAAAACTTTCCCCCAAGTTTATTCGACCTCGTGTTGTCGTCGGCGTACCTTCGGGAATTACTAACGTAGAGACTCGCGCAGTACGAGACGCCGCACTGAATGCTGGAGCACGCGAAGTGTATATTATAGAAGAACCCATGGCCGCCGCCATCGGTGTTGGCTTGCCCGTAAAGGATCCGATTGGCACCATGATTATCGATATCGGTGGCGGGACTACCGACATCGCCGTCATTTCCCTCGGAGGCATTGTTCGAGCAAAGAACCTCCATATTGCGGGAGATAGATTCAACGAAGACATCATTTCCTACATACGAAACGAGTTTAAGATTCTTATTGGCGACCGAACGGCAGAAAACATTAAAATTGTTATTGGGTCGGTCATCCCCGGGGCGGCTCCTGTTGAAGCGGAGGTACGAGGACGAGACCTTGTGACTGGCCTCCCACGCGAAGTAGTCATTACCGACTCCGATATTCGAGAGGCCATCTCGGCTTCCCTCGCCGTATTGATCGAATCGGTCAAAGAAGTTCTCGAATCGACTCCGCCCGAGGTTCTTTCTGATGTTATGGTGCGAGGCATCGTCTTGGTTGGTGGCGGTGCCGCCATTAGCGGGCTTGCCGATTTGCTAAATGAAGAGCTCTCGCTCCCCATCCACGTGGCGCACGATCCGATGACGGCGGTTGTGCGCGGAACAGGCGTCGTCTTGGAAGACATGGATTCATTTCAGGAAATGCTTTTAACACAAGAAGAAGCATTCCCCCCAACAGAGTAAAAGAATTGGCTCGCTGTTTCTGCCCTCCCGCGGGAGACCAGAAACAGCGATTGCCAAACTTTTACCAGAGCACATAAAATCAAGGATTTTATGTGCTCGGTGCGCAAATTTTGTACTCGTTTTCACTCGTTAAAATTTGGCATGCCAAAATCCTTTCTCATCACCGTTCTAGTACTCGTCGCTCTTGTTGGAGCTTTTGCGTCTTTTTCTGTGTTGAAAGATCAGTTTTCTCGGGTTGCGTATGCCGTTGCAGTTCCTCTGTGGAAAGGGGAGGGCATGTTTACAGCAAAGGCGAAGAGTATCCTCTCTGTTGTGCAAAGCAAGCAACTTCTCCTCAAAGAAAATGCACGCCTAGAAGACGAGATGCGCCGCCTAAAGGCAGAAATGCTCTCGCTCTTTCTGCTCAAGAAGGAAAATGACGAACTGCGCCACTATCTCGGGGCCACAAAGGTAGATGCTACCGCCATACTCGCGTTTGTACTTGTGCGCCCGAACCGTTCTCCGTATGACACCCTCATTGTTGATCGGGGGGGAGAAGATGGGCTTCACGTCGGTGATCTCGTAAGCGCACCGGGAGGTGTTGCGATTGGTACCGTTACTTTCGTTTCAGGAAAGACGGCGAAGGTCACGCTCTTTTCTTCTCCGGGGGAAAAAGCTGTCGTTGAGATTGGCGCGTCGGCCTTGAGGGTCGATGCGGTGGGCCAAGGGGGTGGCAACTTCGAAGCAAAATTGCCGCGCGGCATTGAGGTCAAAAAGGGTGATCTCGTTTCGCTTATAGAGAAGAGAAGAATTGTACTCGGCATAGTCGAGAGTATTAAGGCTGAACCGGCCGACTCATTCCAGATCCTCCTTTTTAAACTACCAGTAAACATATATGAACTCGAGTGGGTGGAGATCACAAAAAAACAGTCTCTCGATTAATTCCGGGGGTCTGCAACAGCCTCTCTTTCGTTTTGCGACAAGCGCAGGGCTTTTTGCGGCTGTCCTTTTTGCCCCCTGGTGGGTTAGTGCCATTCTGGGGATTATTGCCACGCTCTACTTCCCAAAGTTTTACGAAGCCGTCGCCATGGCCCTTCTCTTTGACATACTGTACGGGACGAGTATCGAATGGCTCAATGGTTTTCAATTTATTTTTTCCGCAGTAGTAATTGTCATTCTTGTTATAAGCGAGTGGGCCAGGGGGTATCTTCGGTGGTATTAAACTCGAGAACGTAGCGATATGAACTACAATAAACGAGCCAAAGCAATAATTGAAAACGTGATGTATGCGACCGTCGCAAGTGTTTCTGCAGAAGGAATGCCGTGGAATTCTCCTGTCTTTGCCGCATACGACGAGCACTTTAACTTTTATTGGGGCACATATCGCCACAGCCAAAAAGCAGAAAATATTAGGGCGAACGGTAATGTTTTTCTTGTTATTTATGATTCGACGGTGCCTCCTGGGGTGGGAGAGGGGGTCTATATTAAAGCCACGGCAAAGGAGTTGGAAAATCCCGAGGAAATAGCGTTTGCCCACAAGCTGTTGTGGGATCGGCGTCATGTCTATTGGAAATTAGAACATGTACAGGGCAATGCGCCCATACGGCTCTATAAGGCGGTTCCGGAAAAGATTTGGATGAACGGGGAGGGGGAAGAAGGCGGAATGTATATTGATACGAGAGTGGAGGTGTATTTGAAGGATTAGCGTTATCAAATTCGTCATTTTGCAATGGTTTGGAACCAAAGAAAATACAAGGACCACGAAATTCATCCAGATGAGATTTTTTTGGATTCCCACAATCTCCCGGAATTCGATCAACATCAATTTGAGGGCAGGTTTGAGCAGGCAATCTCGAAAAAGACGCTCTTTGCGCTTGGGGGTTTTTTCTTCCTCATCCTCTTTATTTTTCTGGGACGTGTCGCATTTTTAGAGATCGGACGCGGAGATCATTACGCAGCAGTTTCGGAAAACAATCATCTACGACACACGCCGCTTTTTGCCGAACGAGGCGTCATCTTCGACAGGAATGGAGTAGAGCTTGTTTGGAACGAGCCCTTCGAAGATGCCGAGAGTACTTTTGTAGAGCGTAACTATATTAAAAAAAACGGCTTCGCTCACATCTTGGGATTCGTGCGGTATCCTCTGAAAGATAAGTCCGGGTTTTATTATAGTGAAGCGATTGAGGGTAAAGATGGTGTGGAAAAGGCATACGATAAGGCGCTTCGTGGGGAGAACGGCCTCGTCATTGTGGAGGTCAATGCCCAAGGAGAACGCTCGTCAGAGAGCACGGCCCGTGCGCCCAAGGACGGTGAGAGTTTAACCCTCTCAATCGATTCACGGTTACAAGAAAGGCTCTACCAAGAGATTGCACTTAGAGCGAGCGAAGCGGGATTTACGGGCGGCGCGGGGGTCCTTATGGATGTACGTTCCGGGGAGCTTCTCGCCGTAACAAGCTTTCCAGAATACAACTCACAAGTGCTTTCTTTGGGGGGCAACAACGGAGCAATTGGGCAGTTTATTAAAGATCCAAGAAAGCCCTTCTTAAACCGTGCCGTCTCCGGTCTCTACACGCCCGGCTCCATTGTGAAGCCATTTGTCGCATTGGCCGCATTGGTTGAAGACATTATTGCGCCAGAGAAAGAGATTTTAAGCACGGGTTCAATCGCAATCCAAAACCCGTATTCTCCGGATGAACGCTCTGTCTTCACCGACTGGAAGGCGCATGGATGGGTCTCTATGCGGGATGCCATAGCCGTCTCATCAAACGTATATTTCTATACAATCGCTGGCGGTTTCGAGAGTCAAAAGGGGTTGGGCATTGAACGCTTAGCGAACTATATGGGGCTATTCGGGTTTGGAAAGAAAACGGGGTTCTCGCTTCTAGGCGAGGAGTCAGGGATTGTACCGACGCCCGCGTGGAAAGAAAAAACATTCGGTGATCCTTGGAGAATCGGAGATACGTATAACACGGCGATTGGGCAGTATGGCTTTCAGCTCACCCCGCTTCAGGCAGTACGAGCGACTGCTGCATTAGCAAGTGATGGGATCTTGCAGACGCCGCAATTACTCAAAGAAGGCGAGCAGGCTAATGGACCATGGGGGGCAGATCGAGAGGTCACAATGCTCGGATTTTCTCCTGAATACTTCCACATTGTGAGAGAAGGAATGAAACAGGCTGTCAGCGAGGGAACAGGAAGCGGGCTCTCCCTTCCCCAAGTTTCTGTTGCCGCAAAGACGGGCACAGCGGAGGTCGGCGTACAAAAGCATTTTGTGAATTCGTGGGTTATTGGTTTTTTCCCATATGAAAAGCCCAGATTTGCTTTTGCGGTGGTCATGGAACATGGTCCCAAGGAGAACACTGTGGGTGCGCTGTACGTTATGCGTCAACTGCTTTTATGGATGGCCGAACATACGCCGGAGTATCTTGCTCCAAAACCCGCGATTGACACCCAATGATAATTCTGGTTAATTTAGGAGAGCAGATGAGGAGGACAATGATGGGAACAATTGGGAGCGGTCGCTTGGACGAGATGGGGGAGCTCTTTGAAGACCAACTAAAGACACTACAAGCGCAAGGCACAACTCGAACGATTCTCGCGACTCTTCGCGCAAAGAAAGAGTGGGTGCTTCAGGAGGCGTTGCGCATCTGGGGTCGCTGGCATAATCGCTCACTTAAGGAGTTGAGGGACGAGGGTGTCTACCTATTTGTGCCAGTCATTCCGCTTACGCGTGAGAACATCGGGGATCTCATGGAAATGGTGTGCCACGGTGGAGAGCGGGGGATTGTCCGCACCGAGCCAAGTGCATTTTCGCAAACAGAGTGGACCCCAGGTATCCCGTACTATATCTTGGGGGTCGAGGATGGTAGGACAACCCTCGGCATGACTCCCACGGATGCCCGAAATGAAATAGTGGACGTCAAACGTGCCCATCCACATGTACTTGCAGAAGATATCGCGCTTGCGGTGCATACTCCCGTGCTCAATCATCACGGATTGTGGTCGGTGGGTTCTTGGAGACGCCAAGTGAGTGGTGCTGTGCCGTTCACTACCCTTGACGGCGAGGGGAGGCCAGTCCTTAACTTGGGCGACAAGAACACAGTAAGCAGCAACTTGGGTTCGGCGTTTTGCCGCGGTAGGCACTAATGCCCAGGGGAGCCGAAGCGCTTGCATCATTTTTGATTGCATTGCGCTTTTTTCATTTTTCTAGTAAAGTAATACGTATCATTTCACACAACAGTCATTATTTATGGAAGACAAAAACTATCTCACAAAAGAAAAATACGAAGAGCTTGAGAAAGAGCTCTTGGAGTTAAAGACTGTACGTCGAAAAGAGATTGCCGAAAAACTTGAATACGCAAAGTCACTCGGTGATCTTTCGGAGAACTCTGAATATCAGGAAGCACGTGAATCGCAAAATGCGACCGAAGAACGAATCGCGGTTCTTGAGAATCTCCTTAAGTCCGCAGAAATTGTTTCGACCCACGCGGGAGACACCATTGGCATTGGAAGTACGATTTCCATCAGAAAGAACGGCAGTGAGCAAACCTTTACACTTGTTGGTGCAGAAGAAGCAAATATACGAGAAGGCAAGATTTCCAACCGTTCCCCCTTGGGCGATGCATTGTTAGGAAAGAAAAAGGGCGATGTTGTAGTGTACGAGGCGCCGAGCGGGACAATGGAGTGTGTGGTGTTGAGCGTGAAGTAATATGCCCCTAGACGACATACGAAACGAGCGTCTTAAGAAATTGCATCTTCTCAAAGAGCGCGGGTTCAATCCATACCCGATATCTACGCGAAGGAATCTTTCTGTCGAAAAGGCGACGAGCGATTTTGACCGTTTGACGGGGGGAAAAGAGGTCGTCATGGCCGGGCGCGTTTACTCCATACGCGGGCAAGGCGGACTCCTCTTTTTGCATTTTGATGACGGCACGGGCCGCTTCCAGGGCGCAATAAAAAAAGATGAAGTTGGCGAAGCGCCCTTTTCACTTTTTACTGACACCGTAGACGTTGGTGACTTCATTGAAATTCGAGGCCTGCTGTCGAAGACAATGCGTGGCGAGAAGACGCTCTTTGTACGGGAGTGGAAGATGCTCGCAAAAAGTCTGCGCCCCTTGCCGGAGAAGTGGCACGGCCTCAAAGACAGTGAAGAGCGCTTTAGGCGGCGGTATCTCGATCTCGTAGCAAACGAAGAATCCGGCGCACGCTTCAAGGCGAGGACAAGGGTCGTCAGCGCCATTCGGTCATTTTTAGACAAGAGCGGGTATTTGGAAGTCGAAACGCCGATTTTGCAAACACTCTACGGAGGTGCTTCCGCGGAGCCGTTTATAACACATCACGACGCGCTTGATGTTGACCTGTATCTCCGTATCTCGGACGAACTCTATCTCAAGCGTCTTCTCATCGGAGGCTTCCCTAAGGTATACGAAGTCAGCAAGAACTTTCGGAACGAGGGAATTGACGTAACGCACTATCCCGAGTTCACCATGCTCGAGTTTTATGAAGCGTACTCGGATGCAAAAAAGCAAATGGCATTTACCGAGAAGCTTTTAAAGATGCTGGTAAAGAAAGTAACCGGGGGGACGACACTGCCATTCGGAGAAGCATCCATAGACTTTTCAAAAAAGTTTAAACGCGAGACATACGCAGATGTGTTGGCGCGCCATGCTCTCATTACCAATGTCTTCAAACGCTCCCTCGAAGACCTTAAAGAGAAAGGTAGGGCGCTTGGGGCGAATATTGAGGAGGGCGACAACAAGGCGAAAATCCTCGATAAGATTTTTAAACGTTCGTGTCGCCCAAAACTCATTGAGCCGACCTTTGTAACGGACTATCCGGCAGAGAACTTGCCGCTTGCAAAAAGGAATCCAAAAGACGAAACAAAAGTCGATGCATTTCAGCTGTATGGAGGTGGTATTGAGTTGGTAAAGGCGTTTTCTGAACTGAACGATCCCTTGGATCAAGATCAGCGCCTTAGGGCGCAAGAGGAATTCAGGAAAGAGGGAGACGAAGAGGCCCAACCACTCGACCTCGACTTTATTGAAGCGATGGAGTACGGCATGCCGCCCGCGGGTGGTGTGGGAATCGGCATTGATCGGCTCGTTATGTTTTTGACTAATACGACAAACATCAAAGAAACGATTCTCTTCCCGACAATGAGGCCCAAAAAATAATACCTTGACGAAGGGTTCTTTGTATCTTAAAATCAACCCTAGCTTTGCATAGACCGGGCATGTCCCGGTTTTAAAGACAAAAAGAAAGGAGAGGGCTGTGGACCGGGTCGAGGCTTCAGAAGAAGCAAGGAAGAAATTAATTGAAGCGCTGACCGATGCTGAGCTCCTAACAATTCATCGTTGGGTGTGTAGTGAACAAAGTTTTCTCTTTCCCATTCGTCGCACCCTGCACAAGAAACAAGTAAGAGCGTATTTTGAGAATCGCGTGGGAGAAAAGACTCTCACTGGCGTCCTGTCCTTTCTCTTTTTTAGAATATTTGGGGACCACGAGTGGACAGAGGTTTATGAAAAAATTCTCGTCTTCCTGCCGCGGTTTAAAGAAGCACTCCGCTCAAGTTCCCATTTCAAAGAAATTGAGACGGACACAGCAATAGAAGACACAAGTGAGCCCGTAGCCAGGGCGTCTGAAGCTCCTTCGGATTTACCCGCACTAAGTGCGTGGAATGTAACGTGCGGTGTTGTTTTTATTAGCAAGCACGCCCTCGAGCGATTTAATGAGCGAGTGTGCGGGAAGTCCGAACCCCTTTCTAATCCGATTCCGGATCGGCTTCTCCGCTCATTCAAGAGGGCATTTGAAAGAGCAGTCCCTGTTACCCTCGATTCTCGCTGGAATACGGCTCGAATCATCAATAATAACCTTCGTAGAGCAAGCTATTTAGTGGACCGGAGTTCGGGAATTCGCTTTGTTCTCCCGGAGGTGAGCGGAAGGAGAAAACCCTTTATTGCAACCGCAGAACGACCGAAATAATCGGTCGTTTTTGTTAGCTCTGTAAGGATGCTTAGGGGCTGTATCCCTTGGGTTTTTAGTCTTGAGTACGAAGGGTGTGGATAACGGGTTTTGGAGAGTGGGATGAAATGGTATAAAATGTGAGATAAGTGGTATGAAGTGGAAAATATGCTTATTGGCGAATACCGACACTCAATAGACGCAAAAAAACGGTTATCCGTGCCGGTAAAGTTTCGCAAGGAACTGGGAAAAAAAATCATCGTCACTCGCGGCTTTGACGCATGCCTCTATGTATATCCGGAAAAAGAATGGCAGGGAGTGCTCAACAAGCTTCGCACACTTTCGATGGGGCAGAGGGATCAACGGGGAGTGAACCGATTTATGTTAGGTGGCGCGGTAGATGTTGAAGTGGATACACTTGGACGCGTTCTGGTTCCCGATTTCCTGAAAGAATTTGCGCGGCTTCAGAGTAAGGTTGTTTTGGTGGGCGTGAACGACCACGTTGAAATCTGGGACGAAAAGACGTGGGATACCTACCGCAAGGGCATTGAGAAGAAAGCCGACGAATTGGCAGAGAAGTTGGGTGAGATAGGGGCCATTTAGACCTATGGCACACGTTCCTGTTCTTTTACAAGAAAGTTTAGAAGGTCTTGCCCTCAAGGTTGGCGACGTTGTCCTAGACGCGACTGTCGGCAATGGTGGCCACGCTCGAGAGATATGTGCGCGGATCGGAAGCGAAGGGACACTCGTCGGACTTGATCTTGATGAGGCGGCACTCCGAGAAGCGGAGAAGCATCTTGCTCGCACCAAGACGAAGGTCATCTTAAGGAAATCAAACTACAGAAATCTCGACTCCGTGCTCCGTGAACTTGGCTTGAGCGCAATCGACAAGGTTCTCTTCGACCTCGGGATACGCCTCGAAGAGTTCACAGAATCAGGCAGAGGATTTTCCTTCATGAAAGATGAGCCGCTCCTCATGACCTATGACGCAGACCCGCCGAGAGAGGCGGAAACAGCCGCCGCGATAGTGAATACATGGGCAGAAGAAGAGATTGCGTACATCCTTGCCGAATATGGTGACGAAAAATTTGCTAAGAGAATCGCACGTCGAATCGTCGAGCGTCGAAGAGAAAAGCATATCCTCGGCACATACGAGCTCGTCTCGATCATCGAAGACAGCATCCCCGCGCACTTTCGGAAGGGGAAGATACACCCGGCGACCAAGACCTTCCAGGCGCTCCGCATTGCGGTTAACGACGAGTTTGGAGCGATTGAGGAGGGGCTTCAAAAGGCTCTTCGCATGCTCACCCCCGGAGGACGCATTGCCGTTATCAGTTTCCACAGCGGTGAAGACCGAATCGTTAAACACATTTTCCGTGATTTACCGACATCAGAGTTTCAAATCATAACCAAAAAACCGATTGAGGGGACCCCTGAGGAGGTGCGAAAGAACCCGCGTGCGCGAAGCGCAAAGTTGCGGATTATACAAAAGATCAATGCTTAATTTCACACGACAAGTAAATACATTTGAGAAACGGCTCTTCTGGGTGCTTCTCTTTTCATGCGCACTCGTCGTCGTGTCGTATGCATTTTTGGTCAACGCGCGCACGTTTGCGCTGGTGGAATACAAGGTAGTCAAAGATACGATTGATGAGCGTCAAGCCCTGTTGGCGGGGCTCGAAAAGGAGTATAATACGCTCAAAAATACCTTACATCAGGATACAGCGCGCACGCTCGGCTTCGTAGAACCAACTACTAAAGTCTTCGTCACCGAACGACAGCTTGTGGGTCTTACTTTGGGAGGGGAATAGTAGCTTCCTAGGGTGGGTGTACTCTTGTCGTTTTGGAAGGTGATTCATATGATAACAGCACCCGCGACCCGAATTAATCTCATTTATATCTTTGCTTGTCTGCTCGCATTCCTACTTTTGGGGAAGCTTTTTTTAATTCAAATTATCTATGGCGAGGAATATACTGAACGTGCCCATGCGCAATATGTCTCTCCTGTTGCCGATGCTTTTGCGCGCGGATCCATCTACTTCACAAGAAAAGACGGCACACTGTTCTCGGCGGCCACCCTTGCGCGCGGATTCACTCTCGCGATAAATCCCAAAGAGTTAGGCGAACCCGTACAGGTATTCCAAGAACTCTCCTCCGTCATTCCCGGACTTAATCTCGATGTGTTTCTCGTCAAAGCCGCCAAGAAAAATGACCCGTACGAAGAAATTAAGACGCGCATATCGGAGGAGTTGGCGCTACGTGTGCGTGAGCTTAAACTCACCGGCGTGGGTGTGTACGAGGAAAAGTGGCGCTTCTACCCCAGCGCGGGACTCGGGGCGCACGTCTTGGGCTTTGTCGGATATGAGGGAGAGAGATTGCGCGGAAGATATGGCGTCGAACGATACTACGAAGATACGCTCTCAAGGATAGAGGAGGAAGTCCGTATCAACTTTTTTGCTGACGCCTTTGCCGGACTAAGGGAGACTCTTTTCTATGAGAGTGCTCCGCGCGAAGGAGATTTGGTGCTCACCCTCGAACCAGAAGTCGAACGTTTTCTCGAACACTCACTCAGTACCCTCGTGGACGAATGGCACGCTGACTCGGGTGGTGCGCTCGTTATCAATCCGAAAAATGGAGAAATATATGCCATGGCGGCCCGACCGACATTTGACCCCAATAATTTCAGTGAGGTGTCTTCGTACACAGTGTTCTCAAATCCATTAGTCGAGGACGTTTACGAACTCGGTTCTATTATGAAGCCGCTTACCATGGCGGCTGGCATTGATGCCGGTGTCGTTTCTTCAAAGGAGACATATAATGACAAGGGCTACGTCGTTATGAACCAGGCCCGTATCGAAAATCACGATGGCAAGGCGCACGGAGAGGTCTCCATGCAAGAAGTATTGAACCAGTCTCTTAACACTGGTGCCGTGTATGTAATGCAACAGCTCGGCAGAGAACGATTTAGTACGTATATGAAGTCTTTTGGGCTAGGGGAGGAGACAGGCATTGATCTTCCCAATGAAACACATGGCCTTGTCGATAACCTAGATAGTCCCCGTGATATTGAACACGCCACAGCATCGTTCGGACAAGGTATCGCCATCTCGCCGGTCGCTATGGTGCGGGCGCTCTCTGCTCTTGCGAATGGAGGCGTTCTGGTAACTCCTCATGTGGCCTCACGCATTAATCACAAATTCGGGACGTACAACATTTCTTATGGTGGGGAAGAGCGGGTGCTTAGCGAAGAGACCTCTGAAGAGATTACCCGCATGCTTGTTCGCGTTGTGGACGAGGCGCTCGCGGGGGGGAAAGTGTTTCTTCCTCACTGGAGTATTGCCGCAAAAACAGGAACGGCACAGATGGCGGAAGCAACAAGTGGGGGGTATTATGAAGATCGTTTCCTTCACTCTTTTTTCGGCTACTTTCCCGCCTTTGATCCCCAGTTTCTTGTTTTTTACTACATCGTGAACCCCAAAGGAGTGCGCTATGCCTCCGAAACATTAACGCATCCGTTTTTGGAAACAGCTAAATTCCTGATACAGTACTACGAAATACCCCCCGACCGCTAACAGTCATTGGCCACCAGGGTTTAGGGTCCAGCACTCAAAATGTTTAAGCAAATTCTTAAAAAAGCAGTAGTCTCTATCCTCACCCTCGAGGCTCGTTTGGTGCTCGGGAAATACAAGCCTAAGATTATCGCGGTGACCGGGAGCGTCGGCAAGACGGGAACCAAAGATGCGATTCGCGCGGTGCTTGAGCAAAGCTTTTTTATTCGAGGGTCTAAAAAAAGTTACAACTCAGAGATTGGTGTTCCGCTCACAATCTTAGGAGCAGAAAATGCATGGGGAAGCCCTTTCTTGTGGCTTAAAGTTTTTTTCGAAGGGCTGCTGCTCATCCTTCTCAAGAACCATTACCCAGACTGGCTTATACTCGAAGTTGGAGTGGATCATCCAGGAGACATGCGTCGGGTCACACAATGGCTCGTCCCGGATGTGGTAGTCCTCACACGTTTTAGCGAAGTCCCGGTCCATCTCGAATTTTTTCCGTCACGCGAGGCCCTCGTGGGTGAGAAAAAAATACTTGCGCGTGCACTCAAAGCAGACGGAGTTTTGATCGTTAATGCTGACGATGCAGAAGTGCAAGCGCTTCGCCAAGGACATCAAGGGACGTCGTTTTCTTTTGGCTTTGGGGAAAGTGCCGACATCAGGGGGACATCAGAGCGTCTTGCTTACGACCAAACTGGCATGCCAAACGGCATGACGGTTGAAATACAGCAGGGGGGAAGCAAGGAAGAAGTAAGCATAAAAAACGTTTTGGGTCGTCCTGTTTTGTATTCTGTACTCGCCGCCTCCGCGGTGGGGATTGCTTTGGGTATTCCACTCAAAAACATTGCGAAGGCATCCGCATCTCTCTCTACGGCCCCCGGGCGGATGAGGACGATTAGGGGAGTTCAGGGTTCCCTCATCATCGACGACTCATACAACTCCTCGCCCGGGGCGGCACGCGAGGCGCTTGAGACACTGCAGGAGATTGGAATAAAGACAAGTGAGACGGATCCTGCTAGCGGAGGAAGAAAGATCGCGCTTTTGGGAGATATGCTTGAACTCGGCAAGGAAAGTGCGGCAGAGCATAAAAAGATAGGCGCGCTTGCAAAGGAAATCTGCAATGTCTTAGTCACGGTGGGTGTTCGCTCATCATGGTTTGAGGAAGGGGCTCGTGCGAAAAAAATGAAGAAGGCTGACATCTTTCATTTTGGGAATGCGACAGAAGCAGGGGAATTTCTGCGAGGGTTTCTCAGGGAGGGGGATGTTATTTTGGTGAAGGGTTCGCAGAGTGGAATTCGCCTTGAAAGGGCAGTGAAGCTCATTATGGCCGAACCGAATCGTGCTCGCGAGCTTCTCGTTCGACAAGAAGATGAGTGGGGGAGGCGATAACAACTAACGGGTGGCCTCTATTGGCAGTGGGGCCATACTGGCGTACACTATTTTTAGCTGCAGGGCTTTAAGAGGAAGCCGATGAGACCGATACGACACCTTTTCGTTGTGTTGTTCACGACAGCAATTATGTGTTTTTGCTCAGTTGCTTCACAAGCCCAAGGACAGGTTGTGGCGAGCCCCAAAGCTCCGATTCATGCGTGCGATACGCTCGCTGGTAACCCGATTGATCCGCAAAAGGTTGGTGTTGGTGTTGCCACTGCATTATTGCGAACCGAACCAGCCATTCGTGCATGCGAGGAAGCAGTACGACTCTACCCGAATGAATTACGGTTTCAGTTTCAATTGGGGCGTGCGTATAAGCAGGCAAACCGTCTGGAAGAGGCCTTTCGATTGTATAAACAGTCCGCAGATAAGGGCTACGCCGGTGCGCAAAACAGCTTGGGTGTCATGTACGCCCGTGGGGAGAGTGTTCCCAAAGACTGCAATAAGGCGGCGCACTATTTTCAACTCGCGGCAGACCAGGGACTTCAGGCCGCTGGCGACAATTTGCGTCTTCTCGCGTGTGTCCAACAAGTGTGAATGGGTTACTACAAAACCCGCTCCGGCAATAGTCGGAGCGGGTTTTTCCAACTCAATCCTAAAGTTTAGTTGGCGCGTATCCTTCCGGTGCTTTTGCAAACCATGCTTCAAGCTCGTCTAAGGAGAGGAGGCCTTTTTGCGCGCCGATGAATTGCACGACCGACATTGAGTTGATGGGAGCGAGTTTGAGCGCGTCGGGCACAGATTTGCCGAGCGCGAGAAGGGAGGTAAAGGTAGAAGCGAATGCGTCACCAGCGCCAGTTCTGTTTACCGGGGGTTTTGGATCAGGGTACATCGGGATATACCACACCTCTTCGCCGTCGTATGTGTAGGCACCGTTCGGTCCGTCGGTTATGACGACGATCCTTGGTCCAAGTTCACGTACCCTGGAGAGGAGTTTCTTAATGTCCTTCTCTTCCGTCTTCAAAATACGCTGCGACTCTTCCAGATTGCAGAAAAAAAGTTCGGTAACGGCGTAAATATTTTTGAGCGCTTCGTAGCCCAAGCGAATCTGGAATGTGCCGGGCTGGAAGGTGAGTTTTGTTGATGGGTGGTCCTTAATGTATGCGGCGATTGCTTCGTGAAAGGGGAGGGAGTGTTCTCCCAAGGAAGAGAGGTACACCCATTGTGGAGTTCCGATGTCTGGTAGCAGATAAGGATACTGGTGGTGCTTTACCAAGATAGTGCGCTCTGCTCCGTACCAGAGCACGAAATGGTAATTGCTCTCCGTTCCTTTGTGTATCCGCACAAAATCTGTTGCAACCCCCTCCTTTTTTAGTTGAGCAAGTTGGGTTTCGCCATGGTAGTCGTCGCCCATGTTCGTGGCGATTGCAGAAGAGAGACCTAGCCTCTTTGCAGAGACAGCCGCATTGGGACTGTTCCCAACTGCTGCGACTTCAACGAGATCATCATATTCAATTTTGTCACCAAAGATAAGGCAAATCCTCTTCATCTTCCCGTCTTTTGTCTCGACCGTCGCGTCATCTCCGGAGAGGCGGATAAATGCGTCGGTCGTTATGTCGCCAATTGCGACGAAATCAAATTCTTTTGCCATATGTGTCCCTCCATTGTATCACAGGCGCATCCGCATGTGATAGAATACGTGTATTACGATTATCAGAATTGTGACTTCTCTATGCCGCGTATCTATATAACAAGGAAAATTCCAGGCGCTGGGGTGCGAATGCTTCAGGAAAAGGGCTATGAAGTGGATGTATCTCCCAAAAATGGCGCTCTCACAAGAGAGGAGTTTTTGGGTGTCCTCCGAGGTAAAGAGTATGATGCGGTGCTATGCACACTGCTCGACCGTATAGACGGAGAAGCGCTTGACGCGGCACCAACGGTAAAGATTTTTGCGAACTATGCTGTTGGTTTTGATAACATTGACCTTGCCGCAGTAAAGGAGCGTAGCGTTATCGTCTCAAACACACCGGGTGTTTTGACGAATACTGTTGCGGAACACACCTTCGCACTCATGCTCGCCATTGCTCACCGCATTGTCGAGGCAGATGGCTTTACCAGGGAGGGGAAATACAAAGAGTGGGCTCCGGAATTACTCCTTGGGAACGATCTCTTCGGAAAGACATTGGGTATTGTCGGTGCGGGGCGCATTGGCGCGCGGGTTGCGTATCATGGCGCACGCGGTTTTGACATGAAAATCATCTATACCGATGTAAAACCAAACGCAGATATCGAGAAAGAGGCGGGGGCGGAGTACAGGGAGAAACTCGAAGATCTTTTGGCAGAGGCGGATTTTGTCTCCATTCATGTGCCGCTTCTTCCATCCACACGACATCTCATTAACACAGAGCGTTTCTCGCAAATGAAGTCCACTGCATATCTCGTGAACACCTCACGCGGGCCAGTTGTGGACGAGGTAGCGCTCGTCGAAGCGCTTCGTAACAAGACCATTCGTGGCGCCGCTCTCGATGTCTTTGAGAACGAACCCGCGCTTGCACCCGGTCTCGCGGGGCTTGCCAATGTCATCATCACACCGCACATTGCTTCGGGTACGGAAGAAACTCGCGCAGCAATGGCAGAACTTGCCGCAAAGAACATTATCGCGGTACTCGAAGGAGGAGAAGCACCCACCGCCATTAAGGGGTAGGGGAACAGAATAGCTTGTAGGGGTTGCTTTTTATCGGAAGGGAGGTATAGTAGAGAACATGCAAACGCTAGAACTCAAGGCCGAAAAGCGCGATATTCTCGGCAGAAAGGTCAATAAACTTCGAAAAACGGGTAAAATCCCGGCTGTTTTTTACGGACGCAAAGAGAAGTCCACCCCTGTCTTTATAGAAGCAACCGACTTTGGGCGCGTGTTGAACATGGACGGCGAGTCTTCGATTATCCGCCTCGTATTCAATGACGGAGGGAATAAGGATGTTCTCATTCAAGATATTTCACGCGACCCTGTACGTGGCCAGCCGACGCACGTTGATTTTTATGCTATTGAGGCAGACCGCGCTGTTGAAGTGAAGGTCCCGATCGAATTTACGGGAGAATCGGTAGCCGTTAAAGAGTTGGGAGGCACACTTGTTAAAGTGCTCTACGAACTCGAAGTTCGCGGTCTTCCAAAAGATCTTCCGCAAGAAATTGTCGTCGACATTGCTCCACTCGCAACACTTGAAAGCCGTATTGCCGCAAGAGATATCGCATTGCCGGCCGGTATTGAGCTTGTGACAGGCCCTGAAGAGATTATTGCCGCAATTGCCGTGGCGAAAGAAGAAGAGGTAGCACCGGCAGAGTTCGACGCATCGAAGATTGAAGTAGAAGAGAAGGGCAAGAAAGAAGAGGAGGAAATCCCCGGCGAAGAAGCTCCTAAAGAAAAGAAGCAAGAGAAGAAATAATAGCAGTGTTACGGTGTGGTACAATGGTAACATTGTCTCCTTTCTCCAAACTTATAGTCTCGTCATTTATTGTTGTGCTCACCGCAGGGTGGGCTTTGCCCGTATTGGGGCAAGCAACAGGGGCGGACGTCCTCGAGCGCAGAGCGGAACTAGAGAGCGAGCTCGTGAAGCTCGAAGCAGAGATTGAGCGCCAGCGCGAGATCTTGCGAGAACAACAACGCAAGACCGTTTCTCTCGAACGAGATGTTGCCATTTTGGATGCGCAGATTGAGGCCGCCGAGCTTTCCATACGGCAACGAGATCTCGTAATTCGCCGTCTCTCGAGCGACATCAATGGCAAGGAAGCAACGATAGGGGATTTGTCTGCCAAGTTAGAACGCGAAAAGGACTCGCTCGCCGAACTTATCAGGAAGACTCACGAACTCGATTCGGTGACCGTGGTTGAAGTGGTCTTTGCAAACCAAAATGTTTCCGATTTTTTCCATGACCTTGACGCGTTTGCTTCGATTAATCGCTCCCTCCACGCCTCCTTTCAGGAAATAGAATCTACCAAACAAACAACCAAGCGCGAACGCGATACCCTCGCCGAAAAGCGCACCGAAGAGCAAGAGCTCCGGCAAATCCAGGAACTGCAGAAGCGTCGTATCGTTGAGGGTAAGGCGGAGAAGAAGCGCCTTCTCGACATAACTAAAGGGCATGAGGAGATATATGCCCGCGTTGTCGCGGCAACAGAGAGGGATGCGGCCGTAATCCGAAGCGAACTCTTCCAACTCCGTGGTTCGGACGCAATTCCCTTTGAACGGGCACTCGAACTTGCCAACTTCGCATCTCAAAAGACGGGCATTCGCACAGCACTCATTCTCGGTGTCATCGCCGAAGAGTCTAATCTTGGTGAAAACGTTGGCACGGGAAACTGGAAGACCGATATGCACCCGACTCGTGACAGACCGATCTTCGAGGAGATAACTCGACGTCTTGGCTTTGACCCAGACAGGATGCCCGTATCCGCGAAGCCCTGGTATGGATGGGGCGGGGCAATGGGTCCGGCGCAATTCATTCCTTCGACATGGGTCCTTGTGGAAAAACAAGTTGCCTCTATTGCCGGTGTCGAAATCGCAAATCCGTGGGATCCGAAACACGCATTCCTTGCTGCCGCTCTTCTCTTAAAGGACAACGGTGCCGGAAAGGGGACATATGACGCAGAGCGATTGGCAGCACTCCGCTACTTTGCCGGATGGAACAACGCCAAGAAAGCCGCTTATGCGTTTTACGGTGATGACGTTATGGGCCTCGCGACGAAGTACCAAAAACAAATAGATATTTTGGCGGGGTCTTGAAAAAATAACTAGCATCTGGTATATCATAATATCTACTATGAAGAAGGAAATTCACCCCCAATATTATCCTGGTGCCAAAGCAACCTGCGTTTGCGGTAACTCTTTCGCAGTGGGCTCAACCAAGGAAAAGATTGATGTCGAAATTTGCTCGGAATGTCACCCGTTTTATACCGGCCAAGAGAAGATTCTCGACACCGCCGGCCGTGTAGAAAAGTTCAGGGCAAAGAGACGCTCTGCAGAGGAAAAGAAGCAGACAACCAAACCAAAAGCAAAGAAGACAAAAGCCGCGTAGGACCAACCCTCGCGGTTTTTGTTATCCCATTAGAAGTCGCGGGAATCAAAAGTTGGTTGCAATTAAGATGTTCATGATTCCCTACTTCTAACGGGATTGGTACAATCAGAGAATGCAGAAGGCCCCTAGTATTGAAGAGATATCCAAATGGCTCCGCTCAAACGACCCTCTGGGTTCATTTGCAAAAGGTGAGTTTCGTATTACGGACATCGACCCCAAGCCCTATTCGGGACACTTCAACTTTTTGCTTGAAGTGGGGGTGGAGCGGATGGTGCTCCGTTTCAAGGGTCCGGAATGGGGTGACCAGAAACGTGGTACTAGGACTGAATATGAAGTGCTCACGTATGTCGAGCCGTACACCGTCGCTCCTCGGCCGCTCTACTCGACCGGTGACTTCTTTGGAGAAAGCGCGCTTCTCGAGGAGTATGTGAAAGGGGAAAGTATCGGCAATATCTATGACGATGCGGCATCAATCGCGCGGTTCTTCTCGAACATTGCCCGCATCCCAGTTAAAAAGGGCGCCGCATTTTTTGAGGAACCGATGAAGAGCTACGAGAGAAATCGCAAAACGTGGAAAGCGCGACTTCTCGTCGCCGCAGAGGAATCGCGGGCAGCGGTGTGGAGTACACGTATTGCGGATGAATTGTTGCCGCAAGCAGAGAGAATGCTTGATGCGTTTGAACCACGCCTGGAGAAAACAATAAACAATTATGGAGAGACGTTTATCTTTGAAAGCGCGCATATTGGACACCTCCTGAAAACCTCTGACGGTTTCCGTTTTCTTAATTGGGAGCAGGTCTCATACGGCGACCCCGCTTTTATGCTCGCTGTGTTCCTCACGTCGATTAAGAGTAGGAACGATTTCGAAGTCATAAAAGGAAAAATGCTTGAGGCATATCCAATAAAAATGCCGCGCGAAGAGTTTGAGACGCTTGTTGGGGAGCGCATGAAAGAGCGCGCCGTCTCGAACCTCATCTGGGGACTTTGGACGCACGCGAGAAAGGGGGAGCTTGATTCGCAAAGTGTCGGTAAGGAGTTTGACGAAGTAATGGAGATACTATCTACTTATTAATTATGGATCTTGAAGGATACAAGAAAAACCAAAAAACCCGATATCTCGCAGAGATGTACGAAAAGCTCGATGAGGAAGAGGCAAACCTCGTCCACATGGCGGAAGACGATCCGTCCATGAAGGAATTGGCCGAAGATGAACGCACACGAATTGCCGGACAGAAGAGCGCTCTCTCAAAGCAAATGGAAGAGATACTCGCATCAGACAAAGAAGAAGAGGCATCCCCAAGGGAGGTCATTTTGGAAGTGCGTGCTGGCGCAGGAGGCGACGAGGCGTCGCTCTTTGCGTTTGAGCTTGCAGAGATGTACGGACGATATGCCACGAAGAAAGGTTGGAGCTTCACGAAAATTGATGAATCACAGTCTGAACTCGGGGGTTACAAAGAGGCGTCTTTTGAAATAAAGGGGCTAGGAGTATATGACGCACTTAAATTTGAGACAGGCGTACACCGCGTACAGCGTATTCCGGACACCGAGAAACAGGGGCGTATCCACACCTCGACTGCTTCGGTTGCTGTTCTCCCGATTCGAAAGACGTCCGATGTTCAAATCAATCCAGCCGATATTGAGGTGACTTTTTCGCGGGCGGGTGGCCCTGGGGGGCAGAATGTGAACAAGGTAGAAACCGCAGTCCGTGTCCTCCACAAACCCTCCGGCGTTGTTGTACGCGCAACCGCAGAGCGGAGCCAACAGAAGAACCGTGAGCGTGCCATGAGTGTTCTTGCGGCGAAAATAGCGGAAGCTGAAGAGGAAAAGGCGGCAACAGCGATGGCACAAACTCGAAAAGAACAGATCGGCCGCGCAGATCGTTCGGAAAAGATCAGGACGTACAACTTCCCCCAGGATCGTGTCACTGACCACCGCATCAAAGAGTCCTGGCACGGGATTGAGCGGATTATGGCGGGTGAGATTGATGACATTGTGAATGCGTTTGGGAAAGAGGCTACAAACGAACTCTAAAAAAACCGCTGTCATGGCGGTTTTTGTCTACTCTGCTCCCTTCTCCGTTTTAATCTTAGTTACTTGAGTCATCTCTACGGCTGCGAGAAGCACATCTGCGATAGCCTCTTCATTGTCGAGTAGCCTGATGAGATAGGTGGGATCCGGCTTAGCCTCAACCGCCTCTTCCGGTTTGATGTCGTCTTCATGGCTCAAAAGCTCTAGGGCAGTCCCCATCACCTCCGAACCCATTTGATGAAGTGCCTCCTCTGAAAATTGGCTATCAAGCGGCAGTTTCTTCCTGAACTCTGCGGCTGCCCGCATTATTGCGCTTCGGGGCAACGACTGCACCCGCTTAAGCTTTTTGAATCGCGAGAGCATTCCGAGGTAAATAATGATGGTCTCAGTCTTTTCATGGGGCGGTACGCCGACTTCAAATACGTCGCCATCATACGCTTCGATTTCAGACATCGTGCGAAACCCCGCAGCACACATCTCCAGTCTCTATAGCACCTCCTCAATAACCAGTCAATTTTCCACAAATATAAAACGCGAACAAGGTCTGTCCATGCTACAATACCAACATGGGAATCTTCTCCTCCTGGGGTAGCAAGACAGAAAGACTCGCTGTCATTATAGATGTGGGGAGCGCTTCTATCGGAGTCGCGCTTGCACTCTTGCGCAAAGACGGGAAACCAACCATCTTTTACACAAAAAGAAAGGAGATGCCGTTTCAGAGCACGCTCCACTTTGAGAAATTTTTTGCCGGGATGGGGACAACGCTTACGGCCGTACTGCAGGATACTGCCACACAGGGGATGCTCCGTGTGCCCAGAGAATATGCGCGGACCATACCCGACGAGGTGGTTTGTGTTCTCGGAGCGCCCTGGCATGCGATCGCCACCAAGACGATTACGATAAAACGTGACCAGCCCTTTACTGTTACTGATGAAATAATGGAGCAATCTCTCGACAAAGAGGCAGAGAGCTTTCGTGAAAAAGCTTTTGGGAAGGAAAGTGTCACGCTGCTCGAGAAACATGTTATGCGCGCAGCCGTCAACGGATATCCCGTTGTATCACCAAAAGGAAAGCGCGGGACAGAACTTTCGCTCTCACTCTACCTTTCTCTCGCTCCAGAGTATGTCGTCCGCATTATCCGCGAAGGGTACGCGCACGTTTTTCATAACGCCCCGATAACGTTTCATTCCCACCTGTTTGCCCTCTTTGCGGGAGTGCGCGATTTGTGGCCCCAAGTGGACGATTCTCTCCTTGTACGCATGAGCGGTGAGGTGGTGGAGATCGGACTCGTCGCAGACGGGGCGCTCCGTGACGTGCTTTCATTTCCGATGGGCACCAATATCTTTGTGCGCGACGTCATGAAAGCAAAGAACATCTCTGCGACTGAGGCAAGATCACTGCTTTCCCTCGTACTCACCGGTAAAAGCTCTCGAGATGTTTCTTCTGGGATCTTAACGTTGGTCAAAAACCGAGAGGACGTGCTGTTACGTGCGATACGGAAGGCGCTTGCCTCTATTTCACCCGTACCCTTTCTCCTGCAGGGGATATTTGTCTCTGCGGATCCAGCATTTGCTGGATGGCTCAAGACAATCTTGGCTAAGGAGGCACTTTTGGGGACGGTGTTTGCTGATAGTGGCGTACCTGTCCATGTTCTTTCCGGGGAAGTACTTGCACCACACATTGAACTTACTAATCCCCGTGAAGATGACACCTTCCTAACCACCGAAACCATCTTTGCAGATCGAGCCGTCTTCCTCGTGTAATTGAGAGCGGGGGTTGATCCCGTACGAAGTAGAACGCGAACGGAGGCAGATACTTGGCAAAAGGGGTGCGTTCCTAACAAAAACCCGCGGACTTCATTGACTTGAACGGGGGCGTTCGCGACTTCGTACGGGATTGACACACGAAAAATATGGTATACTTAGGATATCTCTATCCTCACGTATGCCGCGAAAAAAGATAAATGACATCCGCATCAAAGAACCATCCGGGAGCCTACCCGCCCGAGATAGCTTTCTAACCAAAAAGAAGTCAAAATTATTCGCAAGATTTGAACGTTCACCCAAAAACACGACAGAGGGGGAACTGAAATCGACTACCGTATTGGGAAAGTCTGAAGAGCATCGAGCTTCTGCGGAGGTAAAAGCTCCGGAGGCGCGAAAGGAAACTCCAAAAGTAGCGGAAGCGGGACTCCACCCCGGGTTTTCCATGAAAGTACCTGGCGCGCCACGTCGGTACTCAAGAGGCGTGTTGTGGGGGGCGGCATCTCTCTCGGTCCTCTTTCTCATTCTTTCTGTTGCGACGCTTTTTGAGAGCGCAACGGTCATCATCACCCCACGCACAAAGAGTATGGCACTCAATGCCGTCTTTGCCGCAGAGCGCGGTCTTAAGCCAGGAGAAAAAGGCGCGCTTGCGTTTGAGGTGATGCAGCTCTCTTTGGCACTCGAACGACAGGTCAATGCAACAGAAATGAAAAACATCGAGCGCCGCGCGTCGGGGAAAATCACCATTTTCAACAACTACAGCAGTGCTGAACAGCGACTGATACGCAACACCCGTTTTGAAGCCGCGGGCGGGCTTGTGTATCGGATTTACGAATCCGTCGTCGTGCCAGGTCAAAGCAAGGTCGATGGAACATTGGTGCCAGGTAGCGTGGAAGTAACAGTGCACGCGGATTTGCCGGGGGAACGATACAATATTGAGAAAACCGAGTTTACCGTTCCCGGCTTTAAGGGGACGCCTAGGTATACCGCATTTTATGCGCGATCATCGACTGCGCTTGAGGGTGGCTTTAGTGGCGCGGTAAAGACGATTGCGGAGGATGAAGAAACAAAGATACGAGAAGAGCTTCGCAGTGCGCTCAAAAAGCAATTAGTAGAAAAAGCGATTGCCGAGAAACCCGCGGACTTTATTCTTTTTGACGAAGGAGTACTGATCAAATTTTCTCCCTCGTTAAAGAGCGCAGAATCTGAAGTAAGCGAACGCACTGTTGTTGTGCGCGAAGAAGGAAAACTCTACGGCATCCTTTTCCCTCGGGAGGCATTTTTCTCCTACCTCGGCGGTAAACTACTCCCGCAATTAACGGAAGAGGAGGATATTGAAATTGCGAACGTAGCGACACTTGCGTTTGCCATAGCAAACAAAGATACTTTCAATCCTGCGGAAGACACACATCTTACGTTCTCGCTTAAGGGTGAACCAGAATTTGTCTGGAAATTCGATAGCGAGAAGATTAAGGAAGCGCTTACTGGCCGTTCAAAAGACAGCCTGAAAAACGCCATGGGTCAGTTTTCGGGCGTTATAAAGGCCGAAGTTATGGTCAGGCCCTTCTGGAAGGGGGAGTTTCCAGAAAACCCCCAAGACATAGATGTTAAAAGCACGCTTGACTATTAGCCCCCCCCTTTGTTATTATAAAACGTCGCACAAACCCTACCCTCCGGGTGGGGTAGTACGTATTAAATGAAAGCTAAGAATGTCCCAAAGGCGATGGGGGTAATCACAGAAGCCCTTCCTAATGCGTTTTTTCGCGTTGCTTTGGATGCTTCACCAGGTGCCACACCAGGAGGAGAAGGCGGAGAAATACTCGCGTATCTTGCCGGCAAAATGCGAATGTATCGGATTAAAGTCCTTGTTGGCGACCGAGTTGAGTTAGAGCTCGACCCATACGGGGGGAAGGGACGGATTACGAGACGGCTGTAGACCGCATGAATCCCGTGCGAAATCACGGACACTTCCGAAAACAAAATGAAAGTTAAAGCATCAATCAAAACGATTTGTTCAAACTGCAAGATTGTACGTCGGAAACGCCGGCTGTATGTTATTTGCAAGAATCCGAAGCATAAACAGCGTCAAGGGTAATATTTTTTATACAGCATACAATTGCATCCATTTATAATCGAAGTACTGAGCTATGCGTATCGCAGGAATCAACATCCCAGAAAAAAAACAACTTGAGATCGGACTCACCGCCGTCTATGGAGTTGGGCGTGCTCAAGCAAGGCGCATTTTGGGTGAGGCAAAAGTTTCCCTAAACGCGAAGCCAACAGAGTTAACAGCGGACCAGGAGAACAAAATCCGTCAGCTGATCGAAGGAATGACCGTCGAAGGTGAACTTCGGCGTCTCGTTGGTGCAAATATAAAACGGCTCAAGGATATCAAGAGTTACCGAGGTATACGTCACATGCGCCGCCTTCCTGTCCACGGTCAACGTACCAAAGTGAACTCGAGAACTGTGCGCGGGAACGTCCGCAAGACCATGAGCTCTGGTAAGCGCAAGTTGGAGAAGAAATAAAGCGAATTGGCTCGCCATTTGTGCCCCTCTTTTGGGAGGTAGAAATGGCGACTGCCAAACCTTTACCCAGCACTTATTTTGCACCGAACCATTGTGCGAAGCGCGAGCGGCGGACAGCCGCATCCCTCAAGGGGCGCAGCGCTTCGCGCAAAGAGGGGTCTGCCTATTCGGCAGCCGCACCGCGCGGGATAGTTGGAGGCAAAATAAGTGCTGGGTGCTCAAAAATTTTAGTCATTCATTACAACATTCATTCCTTAATTTTTGGCATGGGAAAAAAGCGTACAGCACAAAAAGGCGGAGCGGGATACAACGCAGAGATGCGGGCCCGTTCTCTTGCTAGGGGGAGCAAACGGAAGGTTCCGCACGGCATCCTCCATATTCAGGCAACGTATAACAACACGAAGCTTCTTGTTACAGACAAGGACGGGCGCGCTGTTCTGTGGTCATCGAGTGGAAGCCTTGGCTTCGGTGGAACCAGGAAGGGGACACCCTACGCCGCGGCAAAGGTTGGTGAGCTCGTCGGGGAGCAAGCGCAATTGTTGGGTATGCAAAGCGCGGATGTGGTTGTGCGCGGTGTTGGTGCCGGCCGCGAAGCGGCGTTGCGCGCCTTTTCGGGTAAGGGCATTGAACTCCACTCAATTCGCGACGAAACACCGCGGCCCTTTAATGGCCCTCGTGCACCTAAACCAAGAAGGGTATAGTCATTTACATCATGCCTAAACTCAAACAATTCAAAATCGCAAGGAGGCTCGGTGCTCGCGTCTTCCCAAAAACGGAAAATCCGAAGTTTGTTATTACTCCAAAGATGAGGACCAGGAAGCACCGCACCCAGCCGCTCACAGAGTTTGGTACGCAACTTTTGGAAAAACAAAAGGCGCGCTATTATTATGGTGTTCGAGAGCGACAGTTTGGGAATTATGTAAAGAAGGCGTCAGCCAAGAAAGGGTCAAACCCAGCGCAAGAATTGTATCGCTTGCTCGAAAGCCGTTTGGATAATACGGTCTTCCGACTCGGATTTGCACAGAGTCGTGCTCTTGGGCGACAGCTTGTGTCGCATGGGCACATTATGGTTAACGATCGAAAGGTTTCGATCCCTTCGTACAGCGTGCGGCCGGGAGACAGGATTGCTATCCGGCTTCAAAGTCGTGACAAGAGCCTCTTTTTGACCCTTGCTGAACGAATCAAGGATCACACCCCACCTCAATGGCTTTCCCGTACAGAAACATTCGGGGCGGTCGTTAAGGGAGCACCAGCAATTGACAAACAGCAAGAAATGGTATTTAATATAACTTCGATTATCGAATTTTATAGTCGTTAATTTTAATTTAAGCGGTTAGCGTCTAGCAATTAGGCATGAACAACAGGTCCTAAGAGCTAAACGCTTAACGCTAAACGCTTATGGAGATCATCCTCCCAACAAAACCAAAGGTAGTGAAAGAAGAGGGCGCGCACGGTGTTTATGAGATTGAGGGGCTTTACCCTGGTTATGGGCACACCCTCGGGAACTCACTCCGTCGCATAGTATTGTCGTCACTCGTCGGCACAGCAATTACTTCTCTGAAGATTGAGGGTGTTGCGCACGAGTTTTCAACGATATCAGGAGTAAAGGAGGACGTCATTGCGCTACTCTTAAACATACGCAAAGTGAACTTCAGAATGGCGACCGATGAATCGCAAGAGGTGCGGATTAAGGTGAAGGGCGCTAAGGTGGTAACTGCCGCCGATATTGAGGCGCCCGGCCAGGTAGAGGTTCTAAACCCAGAAGCGTATATTGCCGAGATTACCAACAAGAGCACTACACTTGAAGTTACTATCCGCCTCGAAAAAGGATTGGGCTACGTTCCCAAAGAAGTACATCAAAAAGAAAAAGTAGAGCGCGGCACTATCGCACTTGATGCCGTGTTCTCTCCGATACGTCGCGTTAACTATGAAGTAGAAAACATGCGTGTCGGTGAACGAACAGACTATAATCGTCTTCGTATTTCGATTGAAACAGACGGGAGTATTTCTCCGCGCGAGGCCTTAGAGGCATCGATTTCCATCATGATTAAGCAGTTGAAGGCCATCGTCGGTTTCCAGGAAGAAGAGTCCAAGGCGGAGGTGGCAAAAGAAGATGGCGAGGAAGGCGAGGGGGGGGTTGAGGTGAAGCGGGCGGAGGAGGAAAAAGAGTTTTTGAAAACACGCATCGACACGCTTGGTTTCGGTACTCGGACGGTAAACGCACTCACTAAGGCAAATATTCGCACAGTGGGAGGTCTCGCGAGAAAGACCGAAAAGGATCTCCTGGAACTCGATGGGCTTGGTGAGAAGGGGGTGCAAGAAGTGAAGCGAACCTTGTCTAATTTTGGAATTACTTTAAAATAGTCGAGAAGCGATTGTAACCGTGAGACACCACAACAAAAACAGAAAATTCGGAAGAGAAAGAAACCAAAGGCGCGCTCTTTTGCGCTCGCTCGCTTCTTCCCTTATCAAAAAGGGCAAGATTCGCACAACTGAAGCGCGCGCAAAAGAATTAAGGCCTTTTGTAGAGAAGTTGGTTACGCAAGGGAAACATGGTACGCTCGCTCAAAGCCGCCTCATCATTTCACGCCTTGGAGGCGACAAGGTGAGCGGTGGGAAGCTTTTTAAAGAAATTGCCCCCAAATACACTGATCGCAAAGGTGGTTACACAAGGATTACCAAACTGCCTCGTCGTCTCGGAGACGGGAGTGCAATGGCGGTAATTGAGTTCATCTAAGCGGTACTTGTATACCCTAAACGCTATGAAATACACCATAGATGCAAAAGGAAAGAAAATCGGTCGTGTCGCTTCGGCGGCAGCGGCTTTGCTCATTGGGAAGTCGCGAGTCGACTTTGTCAAAAACCGCGTTCTTGATGTGGAAGTTGAGATCATCAATGCAAATGCCCTCTTTATCCCTCTTACAAAGCAGAAAGGAAAAATCTATAAACACTACACGGGTTACCACGGAGGCTTGAAGGAACGGCCGCTTGAGAAGGTCATTGAGCGTCATGGTATCGAAGAGCCGATTAGGCACGCGGTATATGGTATGTTGCCAGCAAACCGTCTTCGCAACGAACGGATGAAAAGGCTCAAGGTGGTAGAATAATCCCAAAAGAAGTACACTATTTGGAATCACATTTATATTATGGTTACGACCGAACAACAGAATACCGAAGTCGCCTCGATCCCAAAATTGCCTAAGGGGCGATACATTGAGACAGTAGGCCGTCGCAAGACTGCCACTGCTCGTGTGCGTATCTTTGAAGGTGTTGGCGCAAAGCGCGTTTTCAGTGTTAATAACAAAGACGCTGTTGCTTACTTTCAGACAGAAGAAATGCAGCAGATCATCAACGAAGCATTTCAGAAGGTTAAGGTAGTAGGCAAATTTGATGTCAGCGCTCACGTTTCGGGCGGTGGTATTCATGCCCAGGCGGAAGCGCTTCGTCACGGATTATCTCGCGCTCTTGTGGAATATGACAGCGAATGGCGCGGCAAGCTCAAGAAGTCAAAATTCCTTTCTCGCGATCAGCGCGAGAAAGAGCGCAGGAAGTTTGGTTTGAAGAAAGCAAGAAAGGCGCCGCAGTGGAGCAAGCGTTAATCATTTATGAGCACTAGATAAGTCAACTCCGCTTATTAAATTGTAGAAGCAAAAATATGTCATTTGAATCAGCTTCGCCGGGAGAGGAAGAGGGATCAGACGCACACGAAAGCCCAGAAAACAAATTAGACCTGTTTGTGGGCCAAACGATTTCAGATATCAAACTTGAAGGACTAGGAGATGAGCTAGTCATTACTACAGGCGATGGCAGAAAATTCAAAATTGACCTCAATGACATCGAATATGGGACTGGGATGCAGTTTGCAGAAAAAGGCGGACAAGCAGAGCTGTTGACGCAAGGTGATCAAATTGAGAAAAAACTGTCTCCGCTGGTGGGTCAAACAATTACCGCTGTCGATATTTTCGGTAGTATGAAAATTACCACAAGTGACGGCACAAAACTTAGATTTGAATTAGACGACGCGGAGGGAGGGGGACCCGCTAAGGTGAGAATTGTGGAAAAAGACGGGAAAGAGGAAGACGTAACCTAATCAATGTCTTGAAACAGTCCGCCGTAATCGGAAGTGGCACACCAACCCTCATTTCTCAAAACCCCCGCGGGGGTTTTTGGTATCGGGGTTTGACGTTTTTTAAACTTATCATATAATATTCTCATCCCGTACGAAATCACGGACACTTTCAAAAAACACCGACACGGCATCGCCATCTATTGTTAATAGAGATAACAATTGTGGATTGAAGTCAGCACGTGTCCGTGTCCTATTTCGTACGGGACTCATCTATGCCTGACAACAGAGACACAAACGCCGATGATATCCAGCTTGAAGAAACCAACGACGAAGGTGAGAGTTCTTTTCGTGATAAAGAAAAGAAGCTTCGTGAAAAGCTTCTCGAGTGCGAAAAGGAACGACAAGAGTACCTCGACGGCTGGCAGAGGGCAAAAGCCGACTTCATCAATGCACGCAAAGCTGAAGAGGAATCGCGCAAGACACTCCGGGAGTTTGTAAAAGAAGACATCCTCTCGCAAATACTCCCAGTTGTAGACAGTTTTGAACTTGCTTTTCGGAACAAAGAGGCTTGGGAAAAGGCAGATAAGGGCTGGCGAGCGGGCGTCGAATACATTTATACGCAACTCATCGGTGTTTTGAAGAGTAATAGTATACTAGAGATACATCCCGAAGGTGCACACTTTGATCCCACGAGACACGAGTCGATTGAGACCGTTCAAACCAACAACGAAGAGGATGATGGAAAGATAGTGGAAGTGACGCAAAGAGGGTATACACTCCATGGTCGCGTCCTCCGCCCCGCACGGGTCAAGGTAGCAAAATACAAAGCAAGCTAAATTTCAAAATTCTAATCTATATGCCAAAAATACTCGGAATTGATCTCGGTACCACAAACTCAGCGATGGCTATCGTCGAGGGTGGTACACCAAAAATTATAGAGAATGCTGAAGGCGGGCGGACAACCCCGTCTGTTGTTGCTGTCGCAAAGAACGGTGAGCGGCTTGTCGGCCTTGTCGCAAAAAGGCAATCAGTAACAAACCCGCAAAACACAGTTACGGGTATTAAGCGGTTTATGGGGCACCGCTTCCTAGACCCTACTATCCAAAAAGAAAAAGGGGAAGTCTCCTTTGAGGTAATCAAAGGGGATGCGGAAGGCGTCAAAGTTACAATGGGTGACAAGCGTCACACCCCGGAAGAAATCTCTGCGGTCATCTTGCAGAAGCTTAAGCGTGACGCGGAAGCAAAACTCGGCGAGAAGATAACCGAGGTGGTCATCACCGTGCCCGCCTATTTCGATGACTCACAGCGCAAGGCGACTAAAGTTGCCGGAGAGATCGCTGGTTTCAATGTGCGGCGTATCTTAAACGAGCCAACAGCGGCGGCCCTTGCTTATGGTTTTCAAAAAAAGAAAAACGAAAAGATCGCAGTGTATGATTTTGGTGGAGGAACCTTTGATATTACCGTCCTTGAGGTGGGGGACGAAGTCATAGAGGTTAAGGCGACTGATGGGGATAGTCACATGGGTGGAGAAGATATTGACCGTGAGATAGTACGCCATCTCGCAGGGGAGTTTAAAAAGGAAAACGGTATTGATATCTCAAAGGACCCATTGGCACTCCAGCGCCTTAAAGAAGCGGCAGAGAAGGCGAAACACGAGCTTTCAGAAGTGATGGAAGCTGAGATCAACCTTCCGTTTATCACCTCGGACCAGAATGGACCTAAGCACCTCGTGACCAAGCTATCACGGGCCAAGCTCGAAGCGCTTGCCGAATCCTACATCTCAAAGTCTATTGAGATAACGAAGCGTGCCATGGAGGTATCAAAGTTTACGTACGCCGAAATCGAGGAAGTGATTTTGGTGGGTGGTCAAACCCGCATGCCGGCGATTGTTCGTGCGGTTAAGGAGTTATTTGGAAAAGAGCCAAACAAGAGCATTAACCCGGACGAAGTGGTTGCCGCCGGTGCCGCAATTCAGGCTGGCATTCTCCAGGGCGACGTAAAAGACATCCTGCTTTTGGATGTGACCCCGCTCTCACTTGGGATTGAGACGCTTGGAGGTGTTGCAACTAAGGTTATAGAGCGCAACACCACTATTCCAACGGAGCGGAAGCAAACATTCTCAACAGCCGCTGACAACCAGACATCAGTAGAGGTGCATGTGGTGCAGGGTGAGCGTCCGATGGCTGCTGATAACAAGACCCTCGGTAAGTTTATTCTGGACGGCATTCCGCCATCTCCGCGCGGTATCCCCCAAGTCGAGGTAATCTTTGATATCAATGCGAACGGGATTTTGACGGTGAAGGCCCGCGACAAAGCAAGCGGCAAGGAACAATCGATTCGTATTGAGGCGAGCGCCAATATTAAAGATGAAGATGTGGAGCGGATGAAGAAAGAGGCGGAGGCTCATGCTTCTGAAGATGAGAAGAAGCGCTTGCTTGCAGAAGTGCGAAATGCCGCGGAAACATTGGTATACACTGCCGAAAAAGCAATCAGGGATTATGGCGACAAAGTTCCAGCGGAGGTTAAGACGGATGTCGAGAGCAAGATCGGTGACGTGAAAAAGGCCCTTGAAGGGGACAACACCGAGACGCTCAAGAAGGCCGTCGAAGATCTGAACACCTCACTCCAGAAAATCGGCGAATCTATGGCGGGTAATGGCTCTACCAAGGGTCCCCAGGCTGCTCCCGAAGATGGCACTCGCGACGCAGAGTACGACGCTGGCGAAGGAGGTGAAGGTGGCAGTGAAGGGGGCGACACGAACAAAAAAGAGTAATGTGTCAAACCCGTTGCACTCTTTTAGAGGCTTGCTACAATCAAAAGTGATACTATACTACCTCTATGCCAAAAGACTATTACCAAGTTCTCGGTGTTTCGAAGGGCGCCACAAAGGAGAATATCAAAAAAGCGTACCACCAACTTGCGCGCAAGTTTCATCCTGACAACAAAGAGACAGGGGATGAAAGTAAGTTCAAAGAAATTAGCGAAGCATATTACACACTTTCGGATGACAAGCGCCGCGCGGAGTACGACGCGTACGGAAGTGTTTTCAGTGGAGCCCAAGGGGGGGGCGCCAACCGAGGCGGATTCCCCTTTGGTTCGGGAGGATTCGGTAGCGCGGGATTCGACTTGGGAGATATCTTCGAAGATTTTTTTGGCGGTGTTGCCGGATCCGGAAACTGGCGAGGCGGTTTTCGAAGCGGGACACCTCGAGGGAGAGACATTTCAATAGATATCGACGTCTCTTTTGCCGAAGGAGCGTATGGTGTAGAGCGCACAGTATTGCTCGCCAAGACGACAAAGTGCACCGTATGCAGTGGCACTGGTGGGGAACCGGGTACGGGAACCAAGACTTGCGTACCATGTAACGGACAAGGACGGTTCCACGAAACACGCTCGACGGTGCTCGGCACCATTACGAGCGTTCGGGAATGTGATGAATGCAAAGGAGAAGGCAAAGTACCTAACGAAACATGTCACGAGTGTCGCGGTATGGGCGTACTCCGAAGACAAGAAGAAATCACTATCCGTATTCCTGCTGGTATTGAGGACGGTAGCGTGATTCGCGAACCCGGAACAGGTGAAGCTGTGCTCAAAGGGACACCAGGCGACTTGTATGTTCGGGTTCATGTTGCGCGGCATCCGTATTTCCGTAGAGATGGCAATGACCTCGTTATGAATTTGAACATCAAGTTAACTGACGCGCTCCTCGGCGCCACATACCCAGTGCACGCGCTTGATGGCTCTGTACTCAAGGTAAAGATTCCTGCCGGAGTCGGCTTAAACGAAAAACTTCGAGTAAAAGGAAAGGGTGTGCCTTTGGAAGGGGGGCGCAAGGGTGACCTCCTTGTAAAGTTAAACGTCAATCTCCCGTCAAATCTTTCCGAGCGCACCAAAGAGCTCATCGAGAAGCTTAGAAAAGAGGGGATCTAAAGCAACTTCCAAATTTTTAATATTGTTGTTTCCAACACAGCCGCCTAAGGGCGGCTGTGTTAATTATTGACTTTTTGTCTATTTATGATATAATCCAGTCATAATCGGCTTAAGGGCCGATACCTTCTGTGGCATCCTGCCGCAGAAAAGTACCTTGTTGGAGGAACAGGATGAGGGCACAAATAACGTGGTTTGACGTCGTCTCGCGTGGGAATAACCCCCAGATGAAATTCGGTGACGTCCAAGTCATGCGTAGGGACGGCAGTGTCCTCCGTGGACCTGTGAAGGGGGTTCGTCGCGAGGGCAGGGAGAACATCATCGAAGTCATCTGGGTGGCGGAGAAAAAGACCCCGCAGAGCGAATGGGTTCGACAGACCCCAGATCCGATTGTGATCACCTTCTTCGAAGGTCAACCCTTCTTAGACGGCAACACCATCGAGGCGACGATTCCCGAGTTGGGGGAATTGAAGCTCTTCAGGAAGGGTGAGGCGAGTTACCTTGATCCGAGCGTGGTCACTGGTCTCCAAGGCAATGAGGTGCGGCAGTATCGCGCATGGTTGTACGACATTCCGCTCGACTCGAACTGGGAGCGGATCGTCAACCGCGTTGTGCACGACCTCGGTGCTGGCGGGCTTGCGAGCGAGTATGAGCAGATGCAAGTCCAGGACGAGGCCGCCGCATTCAAGGGGCAGACCACCTCGGCGGCAAGCTGACAGTCGAGACGTTGCGTTGTATCGAAGCCGCTGGGAAACCGGCGGCTTCATTTTTTAATTGTACAGACCAACCTTTGAGTTTGACACAGACCTTTTCATATATTACTCTAGGATCAGTTCTGGTACGTGGAGGAACTCTGATGACGAAACCGGCGGGAAAGCATTGGTTGCTCTATCCCAATCCTATTGTTGATCGAGGATTTCTTCGTGGCTTTGCTCGCGGTCTTGTCGAGGGTTCGACACTCATCGCGAATTGTGGCAGAGGCAGCCCGACAGCCATGCGGGCGCTCCTCGTTGGCTTCTGGCCGTTTGTGTACGAATTTGAGAAAGCAATTGATGCGCAGTCGAAGAGGCTGCCCCTCCGTAGGCTTCTCAAGGGCCGCTTTAGCACCGAGATTGCACAACAGTACTTTGTTTCCGCCGCTCACGTCCTTCGTCAGATGCACGAAGAAGAGGGTGAGCACGCTCGCACATGGCATGACGATGCTTCCAAGATGGGGCTCAATCTGACCACACTCGGGGTGGCTCGAGAGAGAGTGCATTGCATTCAGGCGCTTATCGATAAGGCGTATACAGACGATCCTTTCAAGTTCTTCTGTGCGCTTGCCGCAACCGAATACATCGCGGAAGAGCTCTCCGCCTTTCTCTGTGGTTCGCGTCCATTCACGGAACAGCTCGACGGTCAGTTTGCCTGGGGGGAGTTGCACATTGCGCACCACGATGGGCCATCACACCTCGAGATCGATGAAGATCTGGCTCGCGCAGTGCATCCGTCTGAGGATTCTATCGTCGTTGCAGAAGACATGAAGCGTGAGACTAAGGCAGTCGAGTTGCTTTTTAGCCAAGCGGCCGAAGAGGTACTCGAGCGGGCACGTGTTGATGCGCTAGATATTACGTAATGTTTTTGAGCCGCTCTCGAGCGGCTTTTTATATGTTTCTCTCCACATAGGTATATTGCCCTGTGGTAGTATAAAGATTGAAAGATCACACTATGCTCTACGGCAACGTCTTAGGAGTATTTCTCATCATCTTCGCCGTTATTAACCTCGCCTTTGCTGGCTTGGTGTATTTTCATAGTACGCGCACAAGAAGCGTCCTCTTTTATGTGCTCATATCAGTCTTTGCAAGCTTGTGGTCGATTGCGACCCTGCTCACGCTCGTCGATGTCTTCCCCTTCGAAGTCTTTGCGGCGGCGGCAAACCTCCATTACATCTTCGGCTACATCGCCTATCTCTCCTTCTTTTGGTTTGCGCTGTATTACCCAGTTCCATCACGGGTTCCGTTCTTTATCCCATCTCTGGTTTCTGTCGTCACCATTGGGCTTCTTCTTTCTATACCGACCACCGACTTAGTGCTCAAAGCAATTCTTGGAGGAGAAAGTGTAGGTGACCGGATCATTTTTAATCTGCCTGGGTACATTGCTTTTATCGCAATGCTAACAGCAGTGTTCTTGGCGGGTATCGCTGTTTTTTGGGCAAAACTCCGTTCGCCAGAGAAGGCTCTCGTAAGTGCGAGGCAACAAATACGCTTTGCACTTCTCGCAAATTTTGCCGCAGGCACACTTGGTATTGTTTTTAACCTCGTCTTCCCACTCTTCGGGAACTTTTCTTTGTTCTATATCAATCCTATTTTGGTCACGACCGCTCTCACCGGCATTGGGCTCTACAACCTCATGAGATACAACTTCTTTAACCTCAAGGTTATCTTCGCGGAGGTGCTTACCGTGGGTATTTGGGTTATTTTGCTTGCCCGGACGATTGCCTCGAGTGACACAGGGGATCGCATCATCAACGTCGTCCTTCTCCTTGTTACTATTGTTTTCGGCATCCTCCTCATTCGAAGCGTGCTCCAGGAGGTGAAGGCGCGCGAGGAGGTTGAGCGTCTGGCGGGAGAGCTTGCCGCGGCTAACGAGAAGTTGAAAGAGCTTGACCAGCGGAAGTCCGAGTTTCTCTCGCTTGCTTCGCATCAGCTTCGGAGCCCCCTCACCGCTATCAAGGGCTACGTTTCCATGCTTATCGAGGGATCGTTTGGAGAATTCCCCCCCAAGGCGCGAGAGGCCCTGGACCGAGTGTTTGTCTCCAGCGATCGGCTCGTCAAGGTGGTGGAAGACTTCCTCACCATTTCCCGTATCGAGCAGAACCGGCTCAAATATGAATTTCAGACAATAGACCTTTGCGAGCGTGTGCGCGATATTGTGAAGGAGTTTCGTCCGACGATAGAGAAGAAGGGGCTTGTTCTCAAAATGCGTGTCGGAGAAGAAGACGCATGCAGTATCATCGGCGACTCCGGTAAGCTAAGCCAAGTTATCGAAAACATTATTGATAATGCCGTCAAATATACCAAAGAAGGGGGGATTACTATTTCGACCGCACTTGTTCCCGGCAAGAACCTTGTGCGACTTGCGGTTGCTGACACGGGCGTTGGTGTTGGGAAGGAGGATGCCGAAAAACTCTTCCAGAAGTTTTCTCGAGCTGACGGCGCCTTTAAGGTAAATACAGGAGGTACTGGGCTCGGACTCTATATCGCAAAACAGATAGTCGATGCGCATCATGGAAGGATTTGGGTTGAATCAGAGGGTAAGGGTAAGGGATCGACGTTCTATATTGAGTTGCCGACGGGGAAATAGAGGTTTCTTCGCTCGATAAAACAAAAAAACCAAAAGCCTAGGCTTTTGGTTTTGACACCACTCTTGGTGCGCGCGCTTTTGTCTTAACGTGGTCAGGCGAAGCTTTGTTCGTCGCTACGGCAAGACGTACGCTCTCCTCAGAGTCTGAAGTCATCTCCTCAAGGACATCAATGGGTGTGTTTTGATTTGCCCCAACAGCTACCCGCACGCTCGAGTCTGCGTCTTTTGCCAGAGTGCGCAATGCTTCGGTCTGGGTCGACAACCTCGTCGCTGTCTCGCGCCGGATAATTGGACCCTCGTCGTTCACAAAACGGACCAGAAGCTCCTCGGGCGTCTTACGATTCATTACGATAGCAAGGCGCACATCAGCACCGTCGTGTGTTGCGAGCTTGCTTAACACAGTGACGGGAGTATCTTCGTTTCTGGCAATTGCCCACAAAGTGCCCCACTCACTTTGCTCATCCTCACGTCTCTGCGCAGCTTCTACGAACGCGAGAGAAAGTCCGAGCTCTCGAGCCAATCGGGTCACGAGCGGCGGAACTGAAGTCCCTGTGTGTGTCACAACTTTGCTCCTACGTCAAGGACACTAGGCTCACAATACTACACTTCCATGGCGGTTGTAAATCATTCCCGTATTCGCATGTCTCGGCCGGCAATATAACCAATGTTTACGTTGCTTGTTCCGTTTTTTGCTGTTAGGATATGGGGATGAAAGAGAGGAAGAAAATGCTCTCCGGCATCAAGCCGACGGGGCTTCTCCATATCGGCAACTATTTCGGCATGATGAAGCAGTCAGTGGAGCTTCAGAGTGAATACGAGAGCACTTTTTTCATCCCAGACTATCACGCGCTGACGACACTCCACGATCCAAAACTACTTAAGAGTTTTGTCAGAGAAGTTATTCTCGGCTATCTCTCGGTCGGGCTCGATCCCAAGAAAGTACTTCTTTTTCGCCAATCCGACGTTCCCGAACACACTGAACTTGCTTGGATTTTTAACTGCATCACGACCGTCTCCTATCTCTCGCGTGGACACGCGTACAAGGATGCAGAAGCTAAGGGTGAGGAGGTGTCTGTCGGTACTTTTGATTACCCAATGCTTATGGCGGCGGACATTTTGCTCTATGATACGGACGTTGTTCCTGTCGGGCAAGATCAAAAACAGCATGTCGAGTTTGCGCGAGATACGGCAGAGAAATTCAATCGACTTTTTGGTGAGACCTTCAAACTTCCAGAAGAGCGCATTATGAAGGAAGTTGCGACGGTGCCAGGGCTTGATGGGCGCAAGATGTCAAAGAGTTACAATAACTACATTCCACTTTTTGCATCACGCGAAGTCATCGTAGAAAAGGTCATGGCCATTGTCACGGATTCTAAAGGAGGCCGTCCAGAAAATGTATTTGCAATCCACCGACTCCTTCGAGATGCCCAAGTATTGGAGCCCTTGTACGACGCACATGTGGGGAATTACAAAGCGCTCAAGGAGGCGCTTGTCGAAGATTTGGATGCATTTATTGCGCCGATGCGAGAAAAGCGCGAGAAGCTCGAGAAAGAGTACGATGTTGACGCGCTTCTGCGAGAAGGAGGGGAGAGGGCGAGAGCGATTGCGTCTACCAAGATGCGCGATGTTCGTGCTAAAGTTGGCGTTCGATAAACAAACATATGGTATCTCGTACTTACATTAAGGATTTACACTCACACGTCGGCAAAGAGGTTACTGTTGCGGGGTGGATTTCAGGTCGCCGCGACCACGGGAAGCTCATCTTCCTCGATCTTCGTGATGAGACAGGACTGGTGCAAACCGTTGCGAAACCCACACACGAAACCGCGCACCACATAGCAGACACACTACGGCAGGAATGGGTCATCAAAGGAAAGGCGATGGTCAACAAACGCCCCGAAAAGATGGTGAACGCCGAGCAAGACAACGGCGACATAGAGCTCGAGTTCACAGCCCTCGAGGTATTGAACAGCGCCGAAACACCACTCTTTGACCTTGGAACTCCAGGGTATGAGGTGAGCGAAGAGACTCGTCTCAAATATCGTTATCTCGATTTGCGCCGAGCGCGTCTCCAGAAAAACATGCGCATGCGTGACAAGGTCATACAGTACATGCGCGCCTTTTTAGGGCAACGAGGTTTTGTGGAGATTGAGACTCCTATTTTGACGAAGTCGACCCCCGAAGGAGCGAGAGACTACATCGTGCCCTCGCGGTTGGACCAAGGTAAGTTCTACGCCTTGCCGCAATCACCCCAGCAATACAAACAACTTCTCATGGCCTCCGGCTTTGAGCGGTACTTTCAGGTTGCCCGCGTATTTCGCGATGAAGACATGCGTGGCGACAGGCAAGCCGAATTCACCCAGCTTGATATTGAGATGGCATTTCCAACACAGGAGGAGATTTTGAATCTAACAGAGGAGCTTTACACCTCAATTGTGCAGGAGCTCTACCCGAAGAAACGCATGCAGCAAACCCCGTGGCCGCGCATGAGCTATGAGGAGGCAATGAAGAAGTACGGAACCGACCGACCGGATATTCGCGAGAACAAAGAAGACCCCGATCTTCTGGCTTTTGTGTGGGTACTTGATTTTCCGCTTTTCGAGCCCACCCTTGAGAATGGTCACTTTGCGCCAAGCCATCACATGTTCACAGCCCCAAAGGAGGAAGACTTAGGAAAACTCGATACGGACCCGGGCTCTGTGCGCTCTTACCAACACGACATGGTTCTGAACGGCTACGAAGTCGGGGGTGGCAGTATCCGCATTCACAATTCCGATCTTCAGCAAAAGATCTTTAAGCTCATTGGCTTTGACGAACGACAACAAAAAGAGTTTGCGCACATGCTCGAGGCATTTCGGCGTGGAGTGCCGCCCCATGGTGGCATAGCCCCAGGTATCGATCGCTTTATTATGGTGCTCCAAAACGAACCCAACATTCGCGAAGTAATCGCATTCCCGAAGACAGGAGAGGGGAGGGATCTTATGATGAGCGCCCCTTCCGACGTTGCTCAAAAGCAGTTAGATGAGCTTGGTATCTCCATTAAAAAGAAGAAGTGATTGATTCCATGAGTAGTCAGGAAGGGCAAGGATACAAGGTAAAGACGCGTACATTTGAAGGCCCACTGGACCTTCTTTTGACACTTATCCAAGAGCGGAAACTCCACATAAGCGATGTGTCGCTTGCCGAGATTACCGACGACTATATCTCGTACATTGAATCACTTCCCGAATTTCCAACACGAGAAGCGGCCGATTTCATTCTTGTCGCCTCGACGCTGGTTCTCATCAAGTCGCGGGCACTGCTTCCGGCGCTTACTCTCACAGAAGAAGAGGAGGAGAACATCGAGAACCTTGAAGAACGCCTACGCCTTCTCAAGCGAATGCGTGACCTTGTCCCCATAGTGCGCGAACGATATGGTGCGGCAATCGTCTATTATCGTGAACCCTCGAAGGATATAATTCCGGTCTTTGCGCCAACGGGCGAACTTACGGCGCCGAACCTGTTGTCCACCGTAATGAATGTACTTAAGCGATTGCCAAAGATTAGTGATATTCCCCAAATCATGGTACGCAAGGTCATTTCGCTCGAGGAGATGATGGACGATTTGGCGGGGCGCATTCGAGGAGCGCTTGCTATCAGTTTCAAGGAGTTCGCGCGTGATAAAAAAGATACAATTGGTATCGTCGTGAGCTTTCTCGCAATGTTAGAGCTTGTGAAGCGTGGTATTATTACAGTGCGACAGGATAAGCATTTTGAAGATATAGCAATGGAAAGTGGAGATGTGGCAACTCCCAAATACCTCTGAAAGACTCATGTCATTAGACAAACAAATTGAATCCATACTTTTTCACAAAGCAGAGCCGCTTACCGGTAAAGAGCTCGGGCGACTTTTGGGTGCAAGCGAAAAGGAGGTCGAAGAGGCGCTCGTGACGCTCGGGGTAGCCCTCAAGGACCGGGGTGTTGCTCTTCTAAGGAAAGATGATGAGGTTATGCTCGGGACCGCCCCGGAGGTGAGCGCCTTAATCGAAAAAATTAACAAGGAAGAACTGTCAAAAGACCTGGGTAAGGCTTCACTCGAAACGCTCACTATTATTCTCTATCGCGGACCGCTTTCTCGGAGTAATATCGACTACATACGAGGCGTTAATTCGAGTTTTATCCTAAGAAATTTGCTAGTGAGGGGATTGATCGAGCGGGTTTCCAATCCCGAAGATACACGCAGTTTCCTGTATCGACCAACGTTTGATTTGCTTGCGCACCTCGGAGTTACCCACGTAAGCGAGCTTTCAGAGTACGCGACGGTGCGGGCAGAAATGGAGGCGTTTGAAAAAGTACAAGGAACACAGGCGGGCTCGAGAGAGGGGGAAGTAGCAGAAAAAGAATCCTAACTAGTATGGAAGCTCGATACACAATTCACAACCTAGTATGGGTAGCAGCGGCTCTGCTATTCGTCTTTCTCGTGTCTGCGTTGTTTTTGGGAGCTCCTCGAGAAGTGAGCAAAGGTACAGAGACGGACGTCCTTGGTTCTCCATACGAAGGACTTCAACTCTCTGCTCGGTCAGCTATGGTGTGGGACATTGCTCTAGAGAAACCACTTTTCGAAAAGAATCCCGAAGCACAGTTGTCGCTTGCATCGCTCACAAAGGTGATGACGGCGCTCTTGGCAGAAGAGGCTCTGCAGAAAGATGCAGAGATTGTTGTTGGCAAAGACGCCGTGGCGGAAGAAGGCGATAGCGGGCTTCTGGTAGGCGAGCGTTGGCGGGCAAAAGATTTGATCGGCCTCACGCTTGTAACTTCTTCCAATGATGGGGCGGCTGCACTCGGGGCCGCGGCGACCTTCGGGGCTCTTCCGCCAGGAGAATTAGAAGGAGAAGGGGGCAGTATGCGTACCCTTATGAATGAAAAGGCGCGAGCGCTCCGTATGACGCAAACATTTTTCATAAATCCTTCCGGACTTGATGTATCGGCGGGGTTGAGCGGCGCGTATGGCTCTGCGCGCGACTTCGCGCTCCTCCTTTCGTATGCACTTCGGGAGCACCCAAGTATTTTCGAAGCGACTCCGTACGCGAGACGGACATTCATCTCGCTCGATAACAAAGTGCATAATGTGGAAAATACCCACAAGACGATAGAAACACTCCCCGCGATCATTGCATCCAAAACAGGGTTCACCGATCTTGCGGGAGGTAATCTTGCTGTGGTGTTTGAGGCGGGGCCAACGCGTCCAATCGCCGTCGTTGTCTTAGGGGGGACCGAAGAGGGACGCTTTTCTGATGTGGAGAAACTCGTCTGGGCGACACTAGAAGAAATCAGCGCTCAATAAGGGGCATCAAATAACGAGGTTGACTAATAAGCTAAATCTGTCATAATCGCGAAAGAACCCTAGCCGAACCTAAACAAGAAAGTGAGGCCGCCCAATGTCAGCAAGGCCCGTTTTGAAGCGGGGAGCAGGCGCCGCAGAAGAGAATCTCGCGATCGTCTACCGCCATCTTTATGAGAAAGCGACGGCCGCTGGGGATGGTCGTACGCTCTTCCGGGCATATCTTCATGTGCCCAACAATTGGCGTCACTATATTGATAAGGCAGCCGCATGTCAGTGGCTAAAGCCCGTATTCGAATTCCGTGGCAGAGGGAAGTCGATTGAGTCAATACACTTCATCAAGCGGCCAGAGGAGATCGTAACTCCGCTTACCGCCGTAGCTTCTCCTCCTACCCCCACGCCACCAAGTGGTGCAGGAGTCAGAGCGGAGCGGAAGTTTCGAATCTTTCGCAGGGATGGGAAACCGCTTCCGAAAGAGGGTGGCGAGAGTGAGACTGGGGCAAGTTCGCCAGCAACACCGCTTCTGCCTCGTGCAACCAAATCGGCACCGGCAGCAGTCGTACCGGCTACCGCGCGCGCGAAGCATGCGGCAGAGTGGGGCAAGATTGTCGCTCACGGCGCGGGAGTGTCGCCAGCTGACAAAACTCCGCCAGTGAGGAAGATGCGTCCTCGCGTACTCGTCTTTGTCGACGCGGCAAATCTGACTGGTCGGAGAAGGGGCGGAGAAAGCGAGGCGCTTATCGCAAAGAATCGCAAGTTTAGCGGTGAGCGCGTCGAACCAATTACGGGCCCGGCCGCCAAAGAGCGCCTTGTTGAATTGCGTGATGTAGATTGGGCGGGGCTCATGCATCGTGTTTGTCTCGGACCTTCGGGGAATGAGCCGCTCTCTCTTGCTGGTGGTTGGGCGTATGTATATTCGAGTCCGCGCCTCGTGAAGAATTTTGCGGCGCAGAAGAATATGCGGGGTAGTGCCGCGCGGGGGAGTTTCCAGATCATTTTCCACGAAAAGTCTGACACCGACCCCTTGATGGCCGCGGACATTGTATACCACTCCGTAAGACAGATGGGTGAGATGGTGGAGGGCGAAGAGCTTATACTCGCACTCATCACCGGTGATATTGATTTTCTTCACGCAATTAACCGCGTAAAGGAACTCGCTGGGTTGATCAACATCCGAGTACGTCCATGGATTCTCTCCTGGGAAACTGCACTTAGTGCCCAATGGAAGAAACACTCGGAAGTGACATTCCTCGACGGCCTCCCCGTCGTGACGTACGAGGCGAAGAAACGCATGCAGATATTTGGGAGTTCCCCGACAGATTCTTCGGGACAGCTCGCACAGACACTGTAGAAAACTGATTATATTTTCATAATTATGCCCCCGGCCGCTTCGTGCGACCGGGGGCTTGACTTTTGTCTATAATATGATAAAATTCACTTGTATCTGAACCTTGTTTTACGGAAGGAGAAACCCGATGGCCACAAAGACCATTGGTGGAGTCGAGCTTAGTGGGGGGTCCGTTTCGCGGGTCATCCTGTTCAAGTTCAACAGCCCGAACGCGTCGGTCATACCCGTTGGGGCGCCGTTGGTCGAGCGTCCTCTGAACGGTGCCATGCAAGCGCGCCAAGCGCAGCAGGGTGTTCGTCCGGGGGTGAAGGTCATCGACAACCTGCCGTCTGTCGCCGTGTCGCCGGAGATCCTCGGCCAACTGGCGTCCCTCGACTTCGTGCTGGCAGGTGTCCATGGTCTGTCGCTCGACCGTGCGTCGGGCACGCAGTACGTCGCCAACTTCGCATTCGAGCGGCAAGCCGCGCTCGACCACAGGTTGGCTCAGGCGACACCGAAGGAGCATGCGGAGATGCTCGCCAACATTGAGCTCGCAAAGCGAAGCTTCGCTGAGCGGGCGGCAAGCACCTGGCAGTTCTGCCACGTGTATGACAACCCGCCGCCGCGCGCTGACACCGTCGAGCTCATCGACACGCGCGGCTACAGCGATGCGGCAAAGAAGAAGCCGCCGCGTCACACGATCGTCCTTACGGATGGCCCTTTCCTCACGGCCTGTCAGGCCCCAACTTCTGTCTAGGCACTTTGTGCCACACCCTCTGCTGTGCGTTCCACGCGCAGCGGAGGGTTTTTGCATATACAGCCCAAAACGTAGTCGATTTGACTTTTTCTTTATTTTATAGTAGTATACTTGAGTAAGACTCTTGGTCTTTCACACGAAGCGACGAAAGGCATTACGGATGTCTCGAAGTATTAGTGTTGCTTTCCTTGGTGGCGCGCAGAAAATTGGCGCAAGCTGCCACGTGATTTTGCTCCAAAGTGGACGGCAAAAGATAGCCGTCATGATTGATGCGGGGCGCGACCCTCGAACGTCGCGTGACCCCGAGCACTATGACAAGAGTTTGCCCGACATGCAGGGGCTCTATGAGCTCTTGCGTTCAGGTGTGACTGAACTTGTCATTGTGCTCACACACGAACACTTTGACCACAGCGGTGCACTGATCCTCATTGTGCTCGGAGTGGAGCAGGAATTTCCGGGATTGCCCATTCGCATCTTGATGACACGAGAAACAGCCGCATTTGCGGCGATGCTATGGGAAGAAGATGCGCGAGATATGCAGGGGAGGGGGTGGGCAGACCATACGCCACGCTTCACCCGTGCGCACATCGCCCGCATCAAAAGCGGTATCAATTTCATTAAGCCGCGTCGGGAAATCCAACTCGCGGAAGGCATCAAGTTGCTGCCGGCAGACGCCGGGCACACATTGGGATCTGTTTCGCCGGGCATCGAAGCCTGGGGTGAGACGATCTTCCACACCGGGGACATTTCATTTACCCCGAACCCGCACTTGTCTCCAGCACTCTTCTTGCAGATGCGTCGGACAACGATGCTCATCTCTGAGGCGACAAATCTTAATGCCAAATCGCGGAAAAGCCGCGAGGAGGCAAAAGAGGAGTTTTTCTCCGGAGTAGAAAACATCGTCGACCATGGTGGCATAGCGCTCATCCTTTCATTCCGCGATCGCGTTCAGTGGTTTGTGGAAGATTTGGTGAGAAACGGAATGCCACCCGAGAAGATCCTCCTGGACGGAGTCGGCATCAAGGTCGCCGAGATGACGAGGGGGTTCCTCCCCAGCGCGCATCTGCACACCGTGCAAGGTGTACAAGGTCAAGCGGACCGCGAAAAGCTGCTCAAGTCCGGTTGGTCGGGTGTTGTCATCGCAACTGGCGGCATGGGGCAAGGGGCCGCGGTTGAGTGGATGAAGCTACTCTTGCCCATAAGGGGACATGGTGTTTTCTTGTCAGGCTACGCCTGTGAGGACACACCAGCAGGTTTGCTCCGCGAAGCCATGGCGGACAGATTCCTCGAGAGTAAGGCGATCCAGCTACCCGATGGCAGAAAAAGCCGTCGGAAGCAGTGGTATCCGATCAACGCCACTGTTATCGATGAACGCATGTCTGGTCACGCTGAGACGGACCAACTGGAGCAGTTTGCGCGGGGCATGAACCCGCAACATTTGGTCTTTGTCCATGGTGACAAGCGTGGTGTGCAACGCTATATTTCGGGTGCCGATGCCTCGTCATTTGCGGCGGATGGGAAGACAAAAATACATTTCCCACCCACGCGGGATCGAAACGGTTCTTTATTTATCCTTGGGGTGTAAAAGCACTTCGTCTTATATTTCGTCTTCGCTCGGAGCAAGTGGAGCCGCCTAAAGCGTCTCCACTTGCCGTCCTCGCTTGACGAAATAAGGCCATATCGGCACCCCCCGAGCCCTGTCAAGGTAGCACTTGACAGGGCTCTTTTAATTTGCTATACTATACTACAGATACCTTGCCCCTAAGAAGGCAGGGTCTCGTGTAACCTTGAGTATGTTTATCGCTCCACGAGACATCCCATTGTGGGATGTTCCGAAGGAGCACTGAAGAAGGAAACCCAAGATGGGTAAGAGCACTCCTCGCCGTCAATCGACGACCTCCTTTGCGGAGGCGTTGGAGCATGCCAAGACCAACCCCACCAAGGAGCAGTCCGTGAAGCAGACCAAGAAGGCCGGCGCCCCCGCGGCGACCGACAAGCTCGTGTTCGATCTCGACGCCGACCTCGGCGGCACGCATACCGACGCACCGGACACCGGTGCGGAGGAAGCGCGCCGTCAGCAGATGGACGAGCGGAGCAGCACGTTCAACTCCGTCCTCTATGCCCTTCCGGGCAGCGTTGCCCAGATCGTCTGGAGCCAGCGTTCGGACCGTCTCGCGATCGCGAGCCAGCTCGCGACTCGTGGCACGGCGACGGAGAAGGACATGCTGCGCGCTCGTCGCGACAAGCTCGACGCCGACTCGGCGCTCCAGCGGCGCTTCAACGCCTCCTTCGGGCAGTTCACTCCCGATGAGGCGCCGGTCATCTCGCGGCACGCGAAGTTCGCGTACGTGACGGCGATCGCCCTCCTGTGCCCCAGCAACTGGTTCGACCTCGGCCACGTCGCCGATCGTGCCATTGCGCTCGGCGTCGCGCGTCCGGTCACCGACGGCAACACCCGCAAGGTTGGTGTCGTCAAGGTCGGGCGCGACCGCTGGATCGAGATGTCGCCGGAGTTCAAGGCGACGGCAGCCGACATGCGGACGACGTGGCCCAAGGACCTCGTCGTCAAGGGTGTCGCGGTGCCGGCGTACAAGAACCCGTTCGAGGTCTTGGGCGATCTCGCCTCGGCGCTTGCTCGCGAAGCGAGCCAGCGTTGGCGCGATAGCCTGGATGCCCTGAACGAGGGTCTCACCCCGAACCTCAACGCCATCGGCGTCGCGGACAAGGGTGGGGAAGGTGACCTCGTCGTCACCGACCCTGGTGACGATCAATACGACGGCGGCAAGGTGCGTGTCACCGCAGCCGACGGCAAGGTCACCTTCGTCGCCGGCCACGGCAACTCCTACTTCCGCAACAAGATCACGCAGATCGCGGAAGCGGGCATCACCGTCGCGATCGCCGACCTCGGCTTGACGCCGAAGCAGGCGAGCACCACGTACAAGGGCACGGCGTTCGCCGCGTTCATGATCGCGTCTCGGGCCTTCAAGCACGAGCGCGTCCTGATCGAGCGCGCCAATGCGGAGCGGGAAGCCGCCGAGCATGCCCTGACCGAGGTGACCACCATCGCGAAGAAGGCCGCAGGGAAGGGCAAGAAGCTCATCTCCGCAGCCGACTTCCACGGTGGTGCCACTGGCGTCGCGGTCCTCGTCGTCTCGGAGTTCGAGCCGACGCTTCCCGTCTACAAGGACGGTGAGATCGTTCGCGACGGTACGCGGACGAAGACCACGGTCGCCAAGCTGGGTACGGTCCCGATGGCGGTGGAACGTGTGGTGGGCGAGGACAACAAGCCTCGCATCATCATCCACGGTGTGGCAGCGTGTCACGCCGTGCTCCTCGCGGAGATCCCCGCCGGGTCGTCCTTCTACGAGCTTGATCCGGACGACAAGACCGGCAAGCGGTACTCGGGGGTGAACAACCCCGCGCGCTTCTTCCTCCGCTGCAACCTCGGAGCGACCGAGAAGCAGCAGCAGGCGGCGGCCGCGGCGACCGAGACCGAAGGTGACGACGTCGGCGAGCAGACTCGCTCCGCCAGCGCCTAACCGCACCCTAGTAGCACTTTAGTAACCGCGTAGATTGGCACCTTAACCTGGTGCGCAGGGCTTCCCAAAGCCTCCGTGTCGAGCGAAAGCTTCGACACGGAGGCTGCGGGGGCTCTTTTTTGTTTATACGGTCAATGCTATAGTTTGTGAATGATAGAGGCTCTCGACGTTGTCAAAGTCATGGTCCCCGGAGCGGTGGCTTTTTTTATAGGTATTGCCGCAACACCACTCCTTACACATTATCTCTACAAATATAAGCTGTGGCGGAAAGATCAAAAGACCAAGACTATAAGCGGGGAAGATGCGCGCATTATACCCACACTCCCGAGTCAGCAACAGGAAACAAAAGTGCCACGCATGGGGGGTATCGTGATTTGGGCATCTGTCGCTATAACCACACTTCTCTTCTGGTCTCTCAAAGAAGTGTTTCCTAGTGAAGAGGCGGAGAAGTTAAACTTCCTTTCTCGTAATCAGACATGGCTGCCCTTTTTTACTTTGATTGCGGCTTCACTCGTTGGTTTAGTTGATGACATTCTCGTCGTGACAGGTAAGGGGAAGCACATGGGTGGGGGATTGCCACTTCGCACACGTATTGCCGTTGTCCTGACTCTCGGTGCCTTGGGCGGTTGGTGGTTTTTCGCAAAACTCGGAGTTGCAAGTCTCGCGGTGCCTTTTCTGGGCGAGGTGTATTTAGGACTTCTTTTCATACCGCTCTTTATGATAGTAATGCTCGCACTTTTCTCGGGGAGCATCATTGACGGCATTGATGGCCTTGCTGGGGGAGTGCTTGCAATCATGTTTGCAGCTTTTGCAGGGATCGCCTTTTTCCAAAACCAAATCGATATTGCTGCGTTCTCAACTGTTGTTGCGGGAGGCCTCCTCGCATTTCTCTGGTTCAATATTCCGCCAGCGCGCTTCTATATGTCAGAAACGGGAATGCTCGGACTGACGACCACGCTCACCGTCATCGCGTTTTTAACAGATGCAGTGTTGCCGCTCTTTCTCATTGCGTTTCCGCTCTTTCTCGCCTCCGGCTCAAATATTCTCCAGCTCATTTCGAAAAAATATTTCGGCAAGAAAATCTTTCGCGTGGCCCCCATCCATCATCATTTTGAAGCGCTTGGATGGCCCCCGTATAAGGTGGTAATGCGTTTTTGGGTCTTGGGAGCGATCTTCGCCCTTTTGGGTGTGATACTCGCACTCGTTGGTTAGTTGCAGGTTGTGAGTTGTTGGTTCTATGCGCAAACCCGTTGATAAATGGTTTCTAGGGATTGTTCTCACGCTTCTCTTTGGGGGCTTTTTTATATTTTTCTCTGCGGCCTTGAGTCTTCTCGCTCGAGATGGCGCCCTGTTCAAGAGCGTGGTCACAAATCAGGCGGTTGGGGTTTGTATCGGCCTCTTTTTGATGTTTGTGTTTTCGAGGATTCACTACCGTTTTATAAAACGGTACGCGCTCCCGTTTTTCATCCTGTCACTCATTACGACAGCGCTCGTCTTTGTTCCTGAAATCGGTTTTTCACACGGCGGTGCTTCTCGATGGCTCTCCCTCGGACCTTTTTCGTTCCAGCCATCAGAAATCCTAAAGCTTGGATTCATTTTGTATTTCGCGACGTGGCTTGCGGCTATGCGCGAAAGGGTATATTCCTTTACGTTTAGTATCCTACCCTTTTTAGTTCTTATTTCTCTCGTGGGAGTGCTGTTGCTCCTCCAGCCGGATACGGGAACTTTTGGACTAATCTTTGGTTCTGGGATCGCCCTCCTTGTCGCCAGTGGGGCCCGTTGGCGAGACATCTTTGCGCTCGGGGGGGTGGCGCTAGGTGGCCTCCTCGCTCTCGCGTATTTTAAGCCGTACGTTAAAGAGCGGCTTATCACTTTTTTTAATCCAGCGCACGACCCTCTCGGTATTGGGTATCAAATTCAGCAATCGCTCATAGCCATCGGCTCCGGTGGTGTATTGGGACGGGGTTTTGGCGAGAGCGTCCAGAAGTTTGGTTTCTTGCCGGAGCCGATCGCAGACTCCATTTTTGCCGTCTTTGCCGAAGAGTTTGGTTTTATCGGGGGAGTTGTTTTGGTAGCGTTGTTTATGCTCTTTGTATTTCGGGGCCTTTCTATTGCAAAACACGCCCCCGATTATTTTTCTCGACTAACGGTTGTCGGAATTGTTATACTCATAGGGTGGCAGGCCTTTGCAAATATCGGCGCAATGCTCGCAATACTGCCACTCTCTGGCTTGCCACTCCCGTTTGTTTCTCATGGGGGGTCGGCATTGATTGTCGTGCTTGCCGGTGTGGGTATCGTCCTCAATATCTCACGGTACAGTAAGACATAATACATACACACATGAAGATCGTTTTTACAGGTGGTGGCACCGCAGGGCATTTTTATCCGCTTATTGCGGTCGCAGAATCGCTCAACACTATTGCAAAAGAAGAGAAGCTGGTCCCACCCCGGCTGTATTACATGTCAAACAACCCCTTTGACGAGGCGCTCTTGTTTGATAACAGTATTGCATTTAAGCGTATCTCCGCAGGTAAATTGAGGACTTATTTTTCGCTTTTGAATATCACTGACCTTTTTAAAACAGCATTGGGTATTCTTGTTGCGATTTGGAAGATGTTCCTTATCTACCCAGATGTTGTTATTTCAAAGGGTGGGTATGTAAGCTTTCCCCCGGTCTTGGCCGCACGCATTTTGCGCATCCCCGTCATTGTCCATGAGTCGGATTCTGTGCCGGGCAGAACCAATCTTTGGACAGGCACATTTGCAGATCGCATTGCTATTTCCTGGCCAGAGGCGGCCCAGTACTTCAAGGGAGATAATGTTGCTCTCACAGGCCAACCCGTGCGCCGTGCAATTCAAACCCCAGCAAAAGAGGGAGCTCACGAGTATTTGCATTTGGAAGAGGGGAGACCGGTTGTTCTCATTTGGGGGGGCTCACAGGGGGCGCAAATCATCAATAAAACCATTCTAGATACACTCCCTGAAATTTTGGCAGAGTATCAGATCATTCACCAAGTGGGAGATGCCAATTTTGAGGAAGTTAAAAATCTTGCAAATGTAATTGTAAAAGACGACACACTTCGAGTGCGGTACAAACCATTTGGGTATTTAAATACTCTGGCGCTTCGCATGAGTGCTGGGGCGGCATCCCTCGTCATTTCGCGAGCGGGTTCAGGTCTCTTTGAGATTGCAGCCTGGGGATTGCCCAGCATCATTATTCCCATAACGGAGTCAAACGGCGACCACCAACGACGGAATGCCTTTAACTATGCACGTTCTGGCGCTTGCGTTGTTATTGAGGAGAAAAACCTTACGCCGCACGTCCTCGTATCAGAGATTAAGCGACTCATGCAAAACGAAGTCGAACGGAAGAGGATGGGGGATGCGGCAAAGGCCTTTTTCCTGGCGGGGGCAGAGGAGAAGATAGCGCGCGAAGCGATCCGGATCGCCCTTTCGCATGAGTAATGGTAGTGTAAAGCATGGCATCAGATGCTCCAAAAATGATTACCCGATTTGCTCCGTCACCGACGGGCTCTTTACATGTCGGCAGTGCCCGGACGGCCCTCTTTAATTATCTTGCTGCGCGGAAGTATGGTGGGAAGATGATTTTGCGCATTGAAGATACTGATCGGGAGCGTTCGACCAAAGCGTTTGAAGAGGATATTTTGGACGGTCTCAAGTGGCTCAATCTTTCGCATGATGAGATGTACCGGCAGAGTGAGCGTGGGGATATATATAAAAAGCACGTGGAGAAGCTATTGGTAAGCGGAGCGGCGTATGAGTCAGAAGAAGAAAAAGAAAAGGGGAGCGGGAAAGTCATTCGATTTCGAAATCCGGGCACACAGGTAACGTTCACCGACCTTGTTCGTGGCGAGATATCATTTGATACCACAGAGCTTGGCGACTTTGTCATTGCTCGGAGTAGCACAGAACCGCTTTACCATCTCGCCGTGGTCATCGATGACTTTGAGTCAGGTGTAACGCACGTGATACGCGGAGAGGACCACATCTCAAATACTCCGCGACAAATCTTGATCCAAGAAGCACTCGGCGCCCCGCGACCTATCTATGTTCACATACCTCTCGTCCTTGCGCCCGATCGAAGTAAGCTCTCTAAACGTCATGGTGCTATGCCCGTTAGTGAATACGGGAAACTTGGGTATTTACCAGAAGCGCTCCTCAACTTTCTAGCACTCCTCGGCTGGTCTCCAGAGAAGGAAGGGCAAGAAGTGTTTACTCTCGAACAACTCGTAGAGCAATTTTCGCTCGAACGAATTCATAAAAGTGGAGCTGTTTTTGATGTTCAGAAACTCGATTGGATAAACGCCGAGCACATACGAAAACTTTCTGACGTGGCATTTTGGGATTATGCACAAGCGTTTTTCCCAAAAGAAATTACCTCACTTCCTCAATATAGCGATGATCGTCTGCAAAAAATGGCGCCAGTGTTACGGGAGCGCATCTTCAAGTTTGGGGACATCGAAACACTTGTAAGCGGGGGAGAGCTCCGGTATTTCTTTGAGGCTCCAGAATACCCAAATAAAGAAGTTTTGTTTTGGAAAGGAGAGACACAAGAAAACACAACACAATATCTAAAAGATATTGTCAACATCCTTACAGAAATACCGCCAGCAAGCTGGAATGCAGAGTATGTGAAGGGGAATGTGTGGGATTATGCAACAGAAAAGGGTAGAGGTTCTGTTTTGTGGCCCATGCGCTATGCTCTCTCTGGGCTCGCCAAATCACCAGACCCATTTGTGCTCGCGCATGTATTTGGAAAAGACGAAACGCTCAAACGACTTAATACCGCACTTGTAATGCTCAGGTCGTGATGAGGGCAATCAATATGAAGATATCCGTGTTTTTACAACGAGCCGCATTTCTCTTGCTTCTCGTCGGCGGGGTAATTTCTTTGAGTGGCACTGTCTTTGGCCAAACGACAGAGACGTTACGTTCCGAAATAGAAAAACGGAACTCTCTTATTCTCGAACTCGAAAAGGAAATCAAGGGATACGAGTCGCGTTTGAATGCACTTGATAAAGAGGCCAAGACACTTCAGAATACGGTGGGCCAAATAGAGTTGACGGAAAAAAAATTACAAACGGATATCCGTTTGACGGAGCAGCGTATAGCGGCGGCATCTCGAAACATTACGACCCTAACGGGGGAGATCGAGGACAAGAATGCCGGCATCGAGAAGAACAGCGCCGCCATCAGCGAGATTGTCCGCCGTGTTCATGAACTTGAGTCCGAGACCTTGGTCGAAATATTGCTTAGGGAAGATAGTTTTTCTGTGTTTTGGGATACCGTTGAGAGTCTCGGCCAACTCCAGGCCAACGTGCACAAAACTGTAAAAGAGCTACAAACACTCAAGGTTTCGCTCGAAGAGAAACGAACATTGCGGACAAAAGAAAAAGAGGAGCATGTTTCTTTGGCTGAGCGTCTTGTCGATCAAAAAGAATTGGAAACAGCAAACCGCAAATCGAAACTCGCGTTGCTGAAAGAGACCAAGAACCAAGAGTCCAACTACAAGAAGATACTCTCAGAAAAGCAGGCGCTTAAAGAGGCGCTCGAAAGAGAAATTCGAGATTTTGAATCTCAGATTCAGCTCGAGATTGACCCTAACTCCTTGCCGCAGATAGGCGCGCTTCTCCGCTGGCCGGTGGACAACGTTTCTATAACGCAATACTTCGGAAACACCCCGTTCGCAAGTCAGAACCCGCAAGTGTACAACGGTGGTGGGCATAACGGCATTGATCTCAGGGCTCCTAACGGCACTATTATACGCGCGGCGGCCAACGGAGTGGTCACTGACACCGGAGACACAGACAGGGCTTGCGACGGGGCTTCATACGGCAAATGGGTGCTTATACGGCACTACAACAATCTCTCAACGCTGTACGCGCACCTCTCACTCATTCGGGCCGAACCTGGGCAAGAAGTTAAGATTGGGGATGTCATTGGCTACAGTGGTAATACGGGGTATTCAACGGGGCCGCACCTGCACTTTACAGTCTATGCCGCCTCCGCGGTGCGGGTCACCGACGAATACCGAAGTAAGGTATGCGGGACCTACCTCAAGCTCCCACTTTCGCCAAGAAATGGGTATTTAAACCCGCTGTCGTACTTACCGGGAATACGTTAGACAATGGGTTTTCTGCTGTGGTATAGTACAAGCAATGTATAGATACTCCTCAAACAACCAAAGGGGCCTAATAAAGTTTGTTATTTTGATCATTATCGGTATTTTGGTGTTGAGTTATTTCAGTATTGATATCAGGAGCATAGTCGAGTCGGAGCAGTCACAGAGCAATTTCCAATATGTGTGGGGTTGGGTTGTCTTTGTCTGGGCTGAATATTTGGGCGAGCCCGTGAGGTATTTTTGGGATGAAATCTTTTTAAAGCTCATTTGGTCATCCTTTGTCGAGAATATGGAGAAAATTAAGCGTGGTGAACCAAATGATCTTGAGAGTGGGGCGCCGCAGGGTGCGCAGCCGCAGTATTAAGTATATAGTCCCTTAAGTATTCTATGAAATGCCCAAAATGTAGCGAAGAAATGGTTGCAAAGGTGGAAGACACCAGCTCAAACTCGCGTAATGGCAAACAATACGACCGCACCGTTTTTTGGTGTGAGAAAGATGATGTGTGGGGTAGCCTAGAGATTCCAAAGGTATAGGAAAAGTTCTGGACCCATGAAATTCATCTTTAGAGTGCAAATTAGGACAGAACACACCGAACAAGAGTATGTTGATGCCTGGAGGAAGGGAAGCGCGGCTATTCAAAAATCAGCAGGTGCAAAAGGCACTGTGTTATATAGAAATCTTGATGAACCAGGGACACTTATTGCAATTGCAGAATGGGAATCAAAAGAAGCACGAGATATTGCAATGAAAAAATTGCATTCGGAGAGCGCAGAGATTCAGAACACCTTAGACCGACACAAAGAATTTGGAGACATAGAAGTAATTGGGAATTTTGAAGAGGTGGCAAGAATTGAGCCGCCAGCAGCTCGTTAATTGATAGTAACGTCCTAAAAGATATTGCGGGACATTGCCCGTAATGTCCCGCAATATCGCCACATTTTAAGACACTAACCGCCCTTGGAGGGCTTTAGTGTCTCAAAATGTATATTGTAGGACGCTACATCAAGCTTGAACCAGCCTACCCCTTCTTTGTCTGGCGACCCCACTATTCAGCAGAAATCAAAAAGCGGCTTCTCAAGCCGCCCGTACATCAAGTTAAGGTCTTCCAGCCAGCATCACAACTCTCTTGGCATCAAAGTTGAACCCCGAACCATCAAAACCACCATACAACTCTTGTGGAACGAAACCAGCACTCTTCAGGATTCTAGCCAAATCAGCAGGACAATATAGCTTAAGTTCAACATTTGCCGTTTCCTCTGTTCCTTTGTCGAGATCCTGGTGTGTATTTATCGCTCGTTCCGTGTTAGTTCCAAAATCGAAGGTCCTTTTATGCAGGAACCGTCCCCTACCATCAGCCGTCTCCTCCCAGTTATGGCCCCTGAAGTTTTTTACGATCCAGAACAAACTTATTGTATCTATTAACACTTTGGCGTCCGGCTTAAGCGCGGCAAATAAACGTTTTAGTGCCACGATATCGTCCTCTTCACCAAAGTAACCAAGTCCGGCCGTAAACAGGTTCACGGCGTAATCCGCTTGAATGTGAGGCGGTGTGTCTCGAAAATCAGCGCACACAGTGGTTATTTCTACTCCTTCACGCTCTGCGTGTTCGCGTGCTCGTTCGAGATATTTGGCTGAGAAATCAAGAATAGTGACCCGAAAGCCCCTCTTGGCAAGCGGGATTGCGTGCCTACCCCAGCCACCACACCAGTCGAGAATATGACTACCGGGTTCTGGTTTGAGCAACGCAAGAACGCCATCAATTTCTTTTTCGGGATCTTTCGGCAGTCTGCCAAAGCGAGTGTACGTCGTGCCATAGAAATCACGCGGACCACCAAAAAAAGACCCTGCCCAGTTCGCGTCTCGTGTCTTCTCTGTCATCACCTCTCCTATCAAGGCAACCCTCTAAAATGAAAATACAATACTATTACACTTTTGTCAAACTCACCTAAAAGATGTTAGCGATATGTAGGAGTTCTCTCTTTTACACCCGCTTGGTGCGAGGCAAGGCGCGCCAATGCAAATAGGAGCGATGAAAGACGGTTCATGTACGCCAAAGTATCTTTGGTGAGTTTCCGCTCTTTTGTATCGTGCAGTAAGACCACTCTCCTCTCAGTCCTCCGAGCTATGGTACGGACTACATCGAGAAGCGCCGAGAGCTCGGTTGCCCCCGCAATAGTAAATCCTTTGATAGGCGGAATAATGTTCTCTATAGTGTTTATATATCGTTCTGCTTGCGTTACTTTTTTCTTAACGATTTTCTTATCAGACCCCGCCACTTGAGCTTGCACGATAAATAGGTTTTCTTGTACCTCGTGGAGTATATAGGACACACTCACCTCTTTTCCATTTACACGAACAGATTCAGAGTCAATGTCTTCTGATTTTATTTCGTCGAGCGAAGATGCGAAATGAGAGCGTGTTCTCATTTCGTCCGAGCGAAGACGAAACATAGGCGAATGCCGCGCGGCTTGCCCCGAGGACGCCTTTATTTTGCAAAGCCCAATAAACGAGTTGAGCTCGTCTAATGACCCCAGCGCCTCAGCGAGTCTTGAGGCCTTTGAAAAACGCTCCTTTGAGTCGATCACTTTTGTTGTCCCCGCATCCCCTTTTCCGGTGTAGAGTGCCATAAAATAACGAGTGTTTTAACGAGTGTATTTTATGAGCACCGAGCATATAACGCGTTATGTGCTTTGGTGCCATACAATGACAATGTGCTAGCAGTATGCTATAAAAATCTTAGAATTTCAAGTGGCGGAAGTTTCCCATGGCAGGACACTACCCTGACTGCCCTGGCCCCGCCACGTGTTGGTGTGAGGTCAGACGGCTCTCGTTGGTACTTGGGCTCACCATAGCGATCTTAATTCTCGAGATTTTCGGCGGATGGTATTCAGGAAGCTTGGCTCTTTGGGCCGATGCTGGGCATGTGTTTACCGACAGTGCAGGAATTGTAGTGACGATCGGTGCTCTCGTGCTTATGCGCTTGTGGAAACAGAACAAGGCGCGAGAGGTAGCTTCGAGGATTAATATCGGGCTACTGTTTCTCTTGGCTGGTACCGTTGCTTTTGAGACGTTCGAGCGTCTCACAAATCCAGTTCCGGTCGTAAGCCCTGTCGTCATCGTCGTCATTGCCTCCATCGGTGGCATCGGAAATTTTTTCCAGCACAAGATGCTGAAGGCCTCGACAGAGAACCACGAGGCGTTATTGCAGCACATCTTCTCTGATTTGGTGTTGAGTATGGCCGTGGTTGTCGGTGGCGTTACCATGTGGGCATTTGGATGGTTCCTCGTCGACCCCCTTCTCTCACTTGTGATTGCACTTTGGATTTTTTATCAAGCGTTAAAGCTCGCGTTTGGCTCCGAGCACGGGCATTCTCACTAAATCAAAGCTGGCTACCTTGGGTAGCCAGCTTTTTCTACCTATGCAATGCCATGTGTGGCACAGTGTGGCGCCCTACGAGCATGTGCATGTCTCGCTTTCTGTAGTAGAGAATATTGAAGAGCAAAGTTGCTCCGGCGGCAATGAGGAATGTCCATTCAATAGAGAAGAAGAAAAGGGCAAGCATGGTTCCTGCGATACCGACAACGTGGCCAATTTGGAGGGCCATCTCTTTTAATACAGTGAACTCGTCAACGTAGTGCCCTTGGTCTGCGGCAATTTCATATACAAGCGTGTCAAAGGGCGTCTCGGTGAAAATTTTCGTAATTCCATGATAAAAACCGGCAATGAAGATGTGAAATGCGGTCACGACAAACATTTTTCCAATCCAGCCGACGGCGGAGAGGATACTTCCAATGTGGAGCGTTTGGTAGCGTTTTCCCTCCGAAGTGTCCAGAAACTTACCCATCCCAAGCTGGAGGATGACGACAGCTCCGAAGATGACGGTCGAGACAACCCCGACATTAAAGAGGTCCCCCTTGAGAAGGAGGTAAACAAAGAGGGGCCACACCGCGATTGCGATGATGTTCTCGACACCCAACGCGGTAATAGCGATGAGCGGGTGTCGGTATTCACGCGAAAGAAGCTTATTCCACGTCTCGCCATATCCCCAGCTATACGACTCGTTTACTTGTGGCAAGTTGAAGAGCGGGATGAGCGAGAGAGCATATAATGCAATGACAACCGAGAAGAGCACACCAAAACCTGTTTGATCCAAAATATACCCGGCGACGATGGGTCCCACAACACCTGTAATAGAGACCATGGCATACATAGCAGAAACTCCCTTCCCGCGATCTTTCGGATCCGCAAACTTAGCAAAGTCTACATGGTATGGAATCCAGAAAAAAAGTTTGAAGAGCGTTGTCACGACGAGTGCGAGTGGAATAAGGAGAAGCACATTCTCCGCGTCGGTAAACGCCAGGATTGCAAAATAGAGCATCCCAAAAATAGATCCAAGGATTAAGGCGCGCTTGAATCCAAACCGATTCATGAATTGCATGCCAAGTGGTAGCAAAAAAGCGTACATAAAAGATGCTACACCAAAGAAGGCCAGGACCAGGAAAATATTTTCGTCAAAAAGCTCGAATAGGAAAATAGGCAAGAAAACAGTGAGGAGGGACAAGGCCATCTTCCGTATGGCTTGTGAGGAAAAAAGCGAAACGAATCCCCTATTCAGTTTGTGGGTAAAATACACCATGCCAAATTATGGTTATATCTTATCAAAAAAAGCACGAAACCGCTTAGCGTATCGATCTAGCGTTGGGTTTTTTGCCTCAAGGTGGCTCAGTTTTGTCTTAAGCCACTGATACTCCATTGAGAGTAAATAGATGCCGAGGAAGATAAAAAGGATACCTTGGACAAAAGGCAAGACCAGCCCCCCTAAGCCAATAACAATAAATGCTCCGCCCAGGACAGTTATCGCACTTTTTTTAAGATTTTTTTCCATACTGTGTTTTATTTAAGTCCAGGGCAATTACTTGCTGGAGTATATCCCGCTTTTTGCGCATCTTCCTCGTTCTGAAACCAAACCTTATTTGTTTCAGTAATACGCGCTGCCCCAGAACACCATGGGAAATGATATTTTCCGCCGTTTCGAGAGGCAACAACCTGCCCCAGGATTGCCCCACCAAGGTCGTTGACGGATCCTAGAGCGCCCAGGGACGTGTTCTGCTCGATCTGTATAGACTCCCTAGCTTCTTTGTCAGTCGAAAGCCGTCCTAGCCCGAATCCCCCGAAACCAACCAATATAATTAGGGCAATAATAAACCAGTCCTCTTGCCTATCGAGTGTGCGGAACGCTACTTTGACTTTTTCTAGGATATCAGGTAGCATAGTAGATTACGACTTTGGCACCGGAGCACATAAAGCATTATGTGCTCGGTGCTCATAAAATATACTCGCTAAAATACTCGTTATTTTATGGCACATAAGAAAGCAGGTGGCTCGGCAAAAAACCTAACGGATTCAAACCCGAAATATCTCGGAACCAAGGTGCACGATGGTCAAAAAACCAAAGTGGGTTTTGTCGTGGTACGACAGCGAGGTACCAAAATCCTTCCGGGGAAAAACATTGGCGTTGGTAAGGACCACACCCTCTTTGCGCTCAAAGATGGTATTGTCAAGTTCGAAGAGATTCGGAAGACTCATTACACAGGAAAGACGTGGAGGCGAAAGCGAGTCTCTGTTGTCTAACACTCTCCCTACTGACTCGCTTCTATCTTGAGCGTAAAGCGGGCTTCCTTTTTACCTCCCTCCACTTTAATCTCATACTCCCCTACTTTCTTAATGGGGGCATCAAAGATTAGAGATTCAACCGGAACACTTGTTCCGGTTTTCTCTTGCAAGGCGAGGCGAACACGTTCTCCGTCAATCCCTTCAAATAAACTTCCCTTACTATTGGCTTTGAGTACGAGCGTCACAATCTGTCCGTCAATTTTGGTAAGGGCCTTGGCCAGAGTTGCTTCCCACTCCTTTCCTTTGCGTGCGCGCTCTTCTCCATGTTTCTTTACACGAAGTAGGGCCCCTTGAGTTGCCACCTCTGCCTTCCCTTGAGGTATGAGCAAATTGCGTGCGAAGCCATCCGCAATGTCTTTGACCTCGTATTTCCGACCGACCTTTGGCACGTCCTGCAGTAATATTATTTTCATCGTAGTAAACTTCGTTATCTTGAAAGGAGTAAATCCACTGCTTTATTAAGTTGCGGGTCCTTTTTCTTTTCTCTGTCCTCGTCTGTCATTTCTACCACATACATAGGCACGATACCATCCTTTGAAATAAGCGTTCCTTTGGGTGTTCGCCAGTGCGCAACCGTCAACTTGAGCGAGGTGTCAGCCGTAATCTTTATAAGTTCTTGGACAGAACCCTTACCAAAAGTTTGGCTCCCTACCAAATCAGCGATTTCATGTTCTGCCAAAGCCCCAGCAACAATTTCTGAAGCGGATGCGGAGCCCTTGTCTACAAGAATAATCATCTTGAGGTTGTCGTTGAAGACATCGTATCCCCTGCTTCGGTAAATGATGTCTAAGTCTTCCTTGCCCGGACCAAAATCTTCCGTGACAATGACTTTGCCCGCGGGCAAAAACCAGCTTGATATATCAACGGCCGCCTCCAAGAAGCCCCCCGGATTTCCTCGCAGATCAAGAATTAGCTTATTACTCCCCGACAATACGAACTCGCGGAGCGATTCGCGAAAGACCCTCGGCGATTGCCCCGAGAAGTTATACAGCTGGATTACAAAAATGCCGTCTTTGCGCAGTTCCGTATCTATGGTGGGAATGGTAATGACTGCCCGTTTTACAGCAACCTCAAATGATCCCTTGCGGCCTTCACGAAGGATGGTGAGGGTTACCTCGGTGCCAATCTCTCCGCGAATGAGCCGCACGGCTTCTTCGAGAGAAATATCCGCAGTGACCTCGTCGCCTATTTTTAAGATTTGATCCCCCGCCTCAATGCCTGCCCGTGCCGCAGGCGTGTCTTTGATCGGGGCGATGACGGTCAGGGTGTTGTCGCGCATTCCGATTTCCATCCCCACACCACCAAAATTACCTTGAATATTCTCCTCAAAGACCTCTGAATCGGCCGGGGGCAGAAAGACTGAATATGGGTCATTGAGTGACCCTACAAGCCCCTGTATAGCCCCCCATACCTTATCTTGTGCCGTCACCTCTCCCGGGGATGTCGTGCTATTTGTTGCCGGGACATACTTTTCGTTTACTGCGTTCCACGTTTCCCAAAACGGAGAAAAGTCAACAACCATCTCGTCGCTTGTGACCGGCGTCTCTTTGTTAATAAGCCCGCTTACTTTTAGAATTGCGGCCCTGTTCTCGTAGCCGACATATGTCCCAGCAAGAAACGAAGCTCCTATAATGAGGAGTGAGAAAAAGGCAAATGAAAGCGTCTTATTGGGGAGTTGCATGTAGTTACATTATCGCAAACACATCTGTTGTGGTCAATTCCACGCCGCGTTATACTAATTTAGTATACAGTATCTGACTTTTGCATGATTCATCTCCATAATACTCTCACTCGAGAAACAGAAGAGTTTAAGCCACTTAGACAGGGGGAGGTTTCAATGTACCACTGTGGGCCGACAGTATACGACAAGGCGCATATTGGGAACCTGCGCTCCTTTCTCTTTGCAGATATCACTCGTCGTGTTTTTGAATACAACGATTTCAAGGTAGTGCAGGTTATGAACATCACCGATGTTGGACATCTGACTTCCGACGCCGATGAAGGAGAAGACAAGATGACAGCTGGTCTTAAACGCGAGGGCATGGCTCCAACGCTTGAGAATATGCACTCCTTGGCAGATCGCTACATCCGTATTTTTGAAGCAGATACCGCTTCCCTCAATATCAAGAAGCCAGATGCCTTGCCGAGAGCGAGTGAGTTTGTCCCACAACAGATCGAACTCATCCAACGTTTAGAAGCCAAGGGTCTCGCCTATATCACCTCCGACGGAGTCTACTTTGATACAGGGAAATACCCTGACTACGGCAAGCTTGGCGGGGTGGCGGACCAGGACCACTCGCGCATCGGAATGAATGCCGAAAAGAAGAACCCGCGAGACTTTGCTCTGTGGAAATTTAACAAAAACCTCGGTTGGGAAAGCCCGTGGGGCAAGGGTTTCCCAGGATGGCATATAGAGTGCTCAGCGATGTCGATGAAGTATTTGGGAGAAGAGTTCGACATTCACACCGGAGGCGTCGACCACATAACAGTTCACCACAACAACGAAATCGCGCAGTCAGAAGCCGCAACAGGCAGGCCCTTGGCGCACTACTGGCTCCACAACGAGCATGTCCTGGTTAATAGCGAGAAGATGTCAAAGTCAAAAGGCAACTTTTTTACTCTTGAGGACGTCGTGAAGCGTGGCTTCTCCCCTCTTGCGTATCGCTACTTCCTTCTCCAGGCGCATTACCGTACGCAGATCAACTTCACCTGGGAAGCACTTGAGGCGTCGCAAAACGCACTCAACAAACTGCACGATCAGTTTCTTGCTCTCGCCAACGATGGGCCAGAAGCAGGAGAAGAGCCAAAAGAACATTTTCTCAAGGCGCTCAATGATGATTTGAATACTCCCCTCGCCCTCGCTGAGCTCTGGGATGTTGTACGTGATCGTGCTCTAAGTGGCGGAGAAAAGCGGGCGATACTGCTCGATTTTGACCGGGTTCTTGGACTAGGTTTTGACACACTCAAAAAAGAAGACATTCCATCAGAAGTGAAGAATCTTGCAGAAGAGCGCGAAGAAGCACGTGCCCAGAACGATTTTGCCAAAGCAGACATGCTCCGTAAGGAAGTTGAGGAGATGGGCTATAGGATAGACGATACTCCAAACGGACCAAAAATTCTCAAGTCCTAACGCCCTAATTTTGCGGCGCGACAATATTCACTGTTCGTGTTGATGTGGCAGTGTTTCCCGCGCTGTCAGTAGCCACGTAATCGATAAGATGTGTGGTTGTTGTTGCTGTATCAAGTTGGACTGGCGTCATTAGGATGCCATTAACGTATGTTGTATATCCGAGATTGCCGTTTACGTTGTCTGCGACTGTCGCACCATTGTCGGAATATGCGGCATTAAGCTCAATTTCCGCGGGGTTCGCTCCGGTAATAGTTATCGTCGGCGCTTCAGTATCGGGCGCTTCTTCATCGTCTGGGGTTTCAACTACTGGAGTTGTTGATGTCGCGATTAACCCCGCATTAGTGAGGAGTGACTGCAGTTCCGATTCGCCGATACAGGTGTCTCCCAAGCACAAGAGGTTGGTTATGGTCAACTTGCTCGCGAATAATTCGCTAAAGGAATTAGTTACTGCCGCAACACCGGTGACGGCCGCATCTTCAAGCTTCTCCACCTTCTCTGCAAGCGTCTGGAATGCCGCTAGAAGAGCGGTAACAAGTTTATAGAGGTCTACACCCTTGCCCCCTTTTGCGAGTACCTCTTCAGGCGCTTCTTCAGCAATCAACCCAAGACGTTCGGGGTCATCGCTTGCATCTTCGTGTTCGTAGTAGTATGTTGCAACCCCCAAGTCTTTGAGTTTTTCATAGAGCGATTCTTTCTGGAGATGCCCCAGGTACGAAATGTCCTTTTTCGCCTCTTTGGTTGAAATGTTTACAAAACTTTCTGCCGCCACATCTCCTATGACATGGAGGGTATAGGCGGGGGTTGTGGTGCCCACCCCGAGGCGACCTTCCGAGTCGATGTAGAGGGAGGGGGTTGTGGTGGGGGCGGAGGTGAGACTAATACGGGCGGCAATTTCCTGAACTGATTTGGTGAGCAGAAGTGGAAGATCCCCCGCACCGTCAATCTTTTTGTACCCACCGTCTTCTATGTTAGTGCTAATCCAGGATGGCAAGACCGTCTCCACTTCCTGAGCGATAAAACCGTTGACGCGCACACCGCCCTTATATCCCTTGCTTTGTGCTAACGCATTCCAACTAAACTCAACGGGACGTAGCTCAAGGAGTTCTTCCAATCCGTATTCGTACCCGACGATATCTTCCTTGAAAGCACTATCAGAGGCGCAGTCAGTAAAGTCGGCATCAACTCCTCCAACGTCACAAACGTCGCCTGCGCTTGTGATACGAAGCCGCTCTTGAAGTGTGTCGCCACTTGGTCTTGTCCAAAATGAGAGATAACCCCCTCGATTCCCAGTAACGGAGTCCTCTGCAAGGCCGCCTATTGCTGAAGAGTCCTCAAAGGAAGGTGCCGTTGTCGGCGTATTAAAGGAAATAGAGACCCCTTGGCCAGCGGTTCTCGCTTCAGTAGTTGTGAGGAGAATTGTCCCCGTTTGAGGCGTAGTACCGTCGGTAACGTTAAATTGCGCAGCGACAGTGGCAGACGAGCTTGCGTGAAGAGGATACGACGGGTTGTTTGTTCCAATTCCGACTTTTCCATCCGTATTAATCACAAATGAACTCGTATCATTCGCCTGGTCAGAAACAACGAACGAGGGTCCGGATCCGGTGTTTTCGATTGAGACAAGTCCCCACGCAGTTGAGGTGGCAAACCCGGCTCCCCCGCTCTGCCAAGTATCGCCTTCAGCATCAACGAGCCATTCGGTACTACCAACATCCTGAATTACCAGCAGGTTTCCATCAGTACCTACGGAAGCAACAGAGGTGCCGCTTCTTTTTCCAGAATACACGACAGTGGGTGCTACAGCAGACGTAGATTTTGCAGTGTTCGCTGTACCTGCATACCCCGTAAGGTAGATAGCATAGGCGGCTGTATCCTCTGAATAACCGGTGATTTCGATACCCCCGTCGTCTCCACTTGCCTTATCAAGAGCGCCATAGGTATCTAGCTCGACAAGAGACGTTATGCCGTGAGAGACGTCAGAAGATTTAAAGGCAAGTGCCTGGTTATCGGCTCCAGCTTGGTTAATCGTAAGCCCCTGCGTCATGTTGGCATTTGAAGAATCGCCGAAGAAAACATTACCACTGTTGGCAAACCGTACATTCATCGTACTTCCGTGATAAAAGTCCATATTGCCCGTGCCCCCGGTCAGCGCGAAAAGTACTCCTTCGGTCACTTGTCCTGCCCTAATATCAAACAGGGCACCGCTGCTTCTTCCTAGTTGGATGTTCGCGTCTTGACCATCTCCGTGGATGACAAGCTCCATATTAGATGTCATTGTCGTCGTTCCTACTCCGACTTGTCCATTACTTGCAATCACAAACGGTGTCGTATCATCCGCAACATCTTCAACATAGAAGGAGTGGCTTGAGCTGGTGTTGGTGATGAGGGCTCCCCCACCGTCGACAGAGAAGAGAGAACCAGGTGATGTGGTCCCAACCCCCACATTCCCTACATTGTTCACAATGAACTGATCGGTCGTTGAACCAATGCGGAAGGCATTCTGTCCTGAGGCGGTGTTAAGGTGGAGTTGTGCTCCGGGAGCAGCAGTACCGATACCTACGTTGTTTGACGAAAAATCATAGACGAAGCCGGTGGTCTCTAGAGCGAGACCTCCTGCGAGTGTGGTGGTTGCCGTCGTCGACGTGAGCGAGAGTGAAGAGCCAAGACGAAGAGCGCCAAGGACGTCGAGTCCTCCCGATATGGTAGACGTCGAGTTCGTCCCTGTAATGTCGAGGAAGCCTGCGATGGTAGAGGTTGCAGTCGTTGAGGTAGCACTAAAGTAGGAAGCGTCAATGACCGAGGTGGCGCGGATTGAACCGGCCACATCCAAGGCATACGTAGGAGTATTAGTGCGGATTCCCACATCTCCCTGTATCCCAGACACGTAGATAAAAGGTGTTGAGGTGCCCTTATCAGCCACGACAAAGATGGGAGTAATGTTGTTTGCAGTAGAGGGTGCGTCTACAGAGAGTACTCCCCACGGTGAGGTCGTTCCTATACCGAGCGATGTAGCAAAGATACCCGTCCTCCACGCAAGCCCATTTGTGGTGTCTCCGATATCAAGAAGGTTGTTCACGGTGGGGATAAGTGAAGATCCAATACGTGAGTTGAAGTAGGTGCTGTCGGTCGTCGTAGCATCACCAAGGGTTGCACTGTTTTCCACACTAAAGGTTGACGCTGTTGTTGTGGAGAGCGTGGTGCCTCCCGTAGAGAAGATACCGTTCGCATAGATATCTCCTTCGGCGTCAATCAAGAACCGTACAGCACCGTTTACAGAAGCGGAAATAAGGTTGGTATCAGAACCCGCAGAGGCAGGGTTCACAACAAGTGGAGCAACAAGCGGTTGTGCACCAGCAACTCCTGTCGCCCACGAAGCAAATGTATGGGGAGCTCCAGGAGTATTGTTAAAGACTGCTTGGCCAGAGAAAGTAGAGGTTGCTGTAGTTGAGGTTGCGGTAAAGTAGGTGGAAACTGTTTCTCCCACTACAGCAAGTGCGGCATACGGAGAAGATGTCCCAATACCTAGACGATAGTTGATGGTTGAAGCATTCGTTGTTGATGTGGCAGAGAACGACGGAATGGTTGCCGCTTCAAAAGCAGTGAGGGTCCCTGTCGTTTGTAAGTTTCCACTTATCGTACCTCCAGTGAGGAGTAGGTAGTTCGATACAGTGATGTCATCGGGGATGTCTGCATTGGTGAGTCCTGACACTCCCGAGACAGTAATAGAAGTTAGGGTGACATCGTTCAGTTGGTCGATTTTCTGAGAAAGAGCCACTGTACGGTATATTGTGTTTGTTTGTTGTGTGGTGGAGTTTCGTAGAGATGCAATATCCCCTCGCAAGATATTCAGTTGATCATCGAGGTTGGTTTGTGTGACACCGGGTATGACGCGCTCGACAATACGTTCCACGAGTTTGGGTGCCACAGGTGACTCAATCGTTATCCCGGAACGCTTAAGTTGGTTCACCTCATTTTGTAGCCGTGTAATTTCAGATTGGACTTGCCTCAACGGCGTGTTTGTAGTTGGTTCCGCAATAGCGGGGTTAGCCCGTGTCGAGCCCGATTCTTCTCCAAGAAGTTTCCGGCGCGCCTCTTCGATATCTTTCTCGGTGATTGTAACAGGCGTACCTTTTTTGTCTTGCGTCGTCGGCGTGGCATCATTGCCATCAAAAAGTGACGTTATCGTGTCATACAGGTTACGAGCCACACCTCCCGGGATATCAAGCAGAGCGGCGGTTAGTTGTTTCGTATCAGATATGCGAGTGTGTATTTGGTGGTATTGTCGCAGGATACTATCAGATGCATATGTAGCACTTGCCCCGACAACATCGATGATTTGGGCTAGAACTTCCTGTGTACGTGAAAAGAAGTGGTTGGGGTGGGTGGCGATTTCCATACTTCCCTTGCCCACTGTCGTAATGCGATGTGTCGCGTTTTCCATCCCAGAAGCAAGTACCGAAGCTATTCTTTCTCCCCCACCTTGAGTTGCCACTAGGACGTTCGAGAACAGGGTCGTGTACGTCGTGTAAGGAGTATCTCTAAGCAGATATACCCCACCCCCCAAGGCGGAAACCATGAGGAACCCTGTCACAACCCCTTTCGCCAGTTTTCCTAGCTCAATAAATGGCATGCTCGCCTGCCAGGCCTGAACAGGTAGGTTGCTGGCATGTCGCAGTATCTGCATTCCCGTTCCCCGAAACTTTTCGAATGCTGATGGAGTTTCGGTTTCTTTCGAGACTTCAACATCAGCTACCCGCTTTGTAAGAGGTTGTTCTACCGAAGCTGGCGTCGGTAGTGGTGATGCTGTTGTGACGACATCTTTTTTGTTTTCTTCCTCTTTTAATGACCCGAGGAGGAGATTGTCCCATGAATCTGTTTCAATGCTAGGCGGTGTCAGTTCTATAGCGCTTTCCGTCCTTAATGGTTCAGGAATTTCTGATAGTAACTCAACACCAGTTGTAATTGGGATTGTAACTGCGGCGTTCTCTCCAATAACTGGATTTTGCAGAGTGTCCACTTGTACATGCTCGGACGGGTTTGGAGTAGGCTCTATTGTGCTAGGGCTATTGGTTTGAGTAGTGTCGGCTTCCCGGCTTTGCTCATTTTCAAAACTTTTTTCACCGCCCTTGAAAAGATGATCCCCGTTTAATTGTTGCTGGTAGACTTCTATTGAATCTGGGTTGATAAACCAATTGCGGCCGATAAGCCTACCGTCAATTTTTTTAGCACGAGCAAGTCGACTCAAGTGATCGCTTGAATATTTGCTTCCCTCAGCAAGTCGTCTTGCCGACACATATTTTTTACCCTCAAAAAGAAGCTCGTCTCCCATAGGCACCAATTGCTTTTATTCTAGCAAGAACTATATTTTTCTTATATCGTTTTGACGACACAACTGTGGATAACAGGAAATTAAGAGAATACTCAAGTGCCCGGTAAAACACCTCTTGTTGGCTAAGCTCCTGTTTTGCGGAAGCAAAATTTACCCATCAACCTGCTGAAACTTAACAGGCTAGTATCGTCTTGTTGCTAGGTAGATGGATACCGCAGATGATGCTAGTCATGGAGCGGTTATGCACACCTTTCCCACAAAAATCTAGCATTTGTCGATATGTCGTCTTTCCGACACTGTGCTAGAATCTAACAATGGCCGAACAAACTACCTCCTCAAAAAACCCATCCGTTAGGGTTCCTCCGCAAAACATTGAAAGCGAGCGGGCGCTCTTGGGTTCGATTATGCTTCGTCCAGAGGCACTCTTTGATGTGATTGACGTTGTCTCCCCCGACTCCTTCTATTCGACAAAACATAGGATTGTCTTTCAGGCGATGCTAGATCTCCATGCGAAGCGGGAACCCGTTGATCTGCTGTCACTCTCCTCTCGTCTCTTAGAGAAAAAACAACTTGAGCATGTGGGCGGTCGCACGTATCTAGCAGAACTCGTTGAAGTGGTTCCCACTGCAACCAACGTCAAACATTATGCAGATATTGTTCAGCGCAAATTTATTCTGCGAGAACTTATCGGCGCTTCGGACTTCATAGGTGACCTCGGATACGATGAGGCGACTGAACCCGAAGAATTACTTGATCGTGCAGAAAAAAAGATTTTTGGTATAACAGGACTCTCTGGTTCCCGGAAATTTACCATGCTCAAAGACAGCTTGAGCGAAGCATGGGAACGACTTGATAAACTTCACAAATCGGAAAACAAGCTCCGTGGAGTCCCGACTGGTTATCGAGAACTAGACACTCTACTCGCGGGGCTTCAAAAGTCGGATCTCATCCTCCTTGCGGCGCGGCCAAGTATGGGTAAGACATCGCTCGCCCTTGATATTGCTCGACAGAGCGCGTGTCGGCACGGGACCCCCGTCGGTATCTTCTCCCTTGAAATGTCTTCACAGCAACTTGTGGACCGCATGCTTGCAGCAGAATCGCGTGTTGATGCGTGGAAGTTGCGTACGGGGAAAATTACAAGTGATGACGATTTTGTGAAGATCCAAGAAGCACTTGGACGTCTCTCTGCCGCCCCCATCTTCATTGATGACACTCCGGGCAACACCGTGCTTCAAATGCGCTCTGTCGCGAGGCGCCTTGTCCGTGAGCATGGGTTGGGTCTCCTTGTTATCGACTACCTACAGCTTATCCATACCTCGCGGCCATACGAGTCAATGGTTCAGCAGGTGACGGAGATCTCGCGCTCGCTCAAGGGACTCGCGCGTGAGCTTGATGTCCCAATACTTGCGCTATCGCAGCTTTCTCGCGCAGTCGAACAACGTCGTGACAAACCGAGGCTTTCTGACCTACGTGACTCAGGCTCATTGGAGCAAGACTCGGACGTGGTGATGTTTATTCACAGAGCTGACAAGTATAAAGAAGATACTGAAAAAACAAACATAGCCGAGATTTTAATAGAAAAACACCGAAATGGACCAACTGGCAAAATCGAGCTTTTCTTCGATGAGAAGAGGGCAACCTTTGTATCCCTTGAGAAAGAAGGTGGTATGTCAGTAAGAACCCAACCTCCGCCAGGCGACGCTGGTGATGATGCCTTCTAACTACCATGTCTTTGATCGATAGGTTATCTCAGCAGTTCAGCAGGTTTCCCGGTATAGGGGCGCGGCAAGCGCGGCGGTTTGTGTATTTCCTGCTCTCAGCAGATCAGGCGTTTGCAGATGATCTGGTGCGAAATATAAAGAGAGCACGCGAGGAGGTTGCCCAGTGCTCGGTATGCTTTCGGTACTTTGAAATGCAGAATGCCAAACATCAGCTTTGCGTTCTATGTGGAGATGAGAGTCGAGACTGCTCGATTTTACTTGTTGTCGAAAAAGACGCTGACCTTGAGGTGGTGCACAAAAGCGGGGTATATAATGGCGGATATTTTGTACTCAACGGACGGCTACCCTTGAGTGGTGAAGGAAAGACATTAGTACGACTTCCCGAATTGCGTCTTCGCCTCGAAAAAGAGGCCTCGCGAGGCCTTAAGGAGATTGTATTTGCACTTTCAGCCAATCCCGAGGGAGATTACACAGTGCTTGAGCTCAAAAAAGCCCTCGCCCCCCTTGTCCAAAAAAATAACATATTCTTCTCAACTCTCGGACGTGGCCTCTCGACGGGGACAGAGCTCGAATATTCCGACGAGGATACAATAAAAAGCGCCCTAGAAAATCGCCACTAGAGCTTGTTTATTGGGCAATCCCCACAGCCTCTTCAAGCTTGACGGACAGCACTCGCGATACTCCTTCGGAGCCCGAGGTAATACCGTATAAAACCCCCGCTCGCGTCATTGTTTCTCGGTTGTGAGTAATGATAATGAACTGTGTCTTCTCAGAGAGTTCATGGATCATATTGCCAAACTTTCGTGAGTTTGATTCATCAAGAGCGGCGTCTGTCTCATCAAGCAAGAGAAATGGGGGCGGATTGACGTTGGTTATGGCAAAAATAAGCGCAATTGAGGTCAGCGAACGCTCCCCCCCTGAAAGGGCCTGGAGCCCGCGAATCTTTTTGGACGGTAGGTTTATTGTAATCTCAACCCCCTCTTCCTCCTCTACTTCGTCACCTGGAATTTCCTCAGATTGAACATCGGCACTTTCTAACTCGTCAAGAAGTCGCTTTTTCTTTTTTGGAGGGGGGGCAACGATTTTGAGTGCCGCGGTACCACCCCCGAACATCAAAACAAAAAGTCTCTGGAACTCCTTGTTGATTTTTTGTATACCATCTTTAAACTCGGCATCGATCTTCTTGCTCAGCTCTTCAATAAGACCAGCGAGGGCGTCAGCACTTTTTTCAAGGTCAAGGAGTTCGCGACTCAAATACTCTTCTCGAGAGGCAACCTCCTCGTACTCCTTTTTGATATCATCCCCTCCCCCAATATCTTCAATTTTGATCTTTATCCGCTCTATCTTCCATTTGCGTTCTTCTTGTTTCGCGCGCGGCTCGTCAGGGGTAAACGCATACGCTGTCTTATCAAAAGAGATTGCATCACGGCCCAACCAAAGCCCAACCTCACGAAGTGTCTCCTTGAGTGAGGCGGCTTCTCCTCTGAGTTTTTCCTCGTCAACGCGTAGTAGTTCAAGACGAGTGAGTAGTTCACTCCTGCGGCTTCGCAATGCAAACAGCTCGTGTTCAAATTTCCTCTCGTCCCCACGCTCCTCCTCAAGCGTTCGAGCTTTACGAGCACGCTCTTCTTGAATCTTAGCCTCCTCCGAAGAGAGTTCCTTAAAGGCTTCTTCTGTTGTTTTCAACTCCTTCTCGAGTGTCTTGTAATCTTGGAGTTCCTCCTTGCCTTTTACTTCTTTTTGCCAGAAGTGCGAGATGGATGTACGCAATGAACGGAGCGCCTCCTTTAACCCGTCCACTTCGTTGAGTGCAAGCGCCGTTTCCACGGCACTTTCGAGCTTTTGGATAAAAGCGTCGACAGCATTCCTGTTGAAGGATACAGTGTCACCAATCTTTTTCCCACCTTGCTCCTTCTTGGCGTACGAAAGCATACCCTCAAGACGCCCTATGCGTCGCGAGTGCGTGTCTTTTTCTTCCCGAAGTTTGCGAAGTGTTGTGTCGAGAACCTCAAGATCCGCATGTGCGCCCCTTCCCTTCGTCAGCTCCTGTAGCTTTATCTCGTTATTTTTAATTCTTTTCTCAAGGTCGTGCAGTTCTTGCTGGGGCTCCCCTCTTTTTTCTTGGAGTCTTTTGTTGTGATGTTCCAGGTACATCTCTTCGCGGGCAAGATACTCGCGGTAGAGCATCTTTAGTTCTTCGCGAAGTTTTTCTGCCTGCTCAACCTTCTCCATCTGTTTTTGAAGGAATTTGAGATGAGGGGCGATTTCTTTCCGCAACGCCTCGACTTGCCCTATATTTTCGCGCGTCTTCGCGAGTTTACGCTCACTTTCTAGGCGCTTGTATTGGTAGACCTTGAGCCCCAAGGCATCCTCCACCATCCCGCGTCGCTCCTTTATAGACGCCGAAAGGATATGATCAGCCTGACCTTGTGAAATAATGTGGTGCGAAGATGCTCCAATGTGGATCCCCGAAAGAAGTTCGAAAACGTCTTTGAGTCGCACTGGGGATCCGTTGATTAGATACTGACTTGCGGAGTCACGATAAATAGTACGTCTAATCTCAACCTCATCATAGTCGACATTGAGCAGGCGCTTTGTATTGTCAAACGTAATTGCGACATCCGCACGGTTAAGTTTGGGAGTTCCCGGAGTGCCATTCCAAATCAAATCCTCCCCCCTTTTTGAACGGAGGGACTTCATCGATTGTTCACCAAGGACAAACCGGATGGATTCAGCGATGTTTGATTTGCCGGACCCATTGGGTCCCACAATCGCAGTTGTGCGAGTTGCAAACTCGAATTCCGTCTTCCGAGCGAAAGATTTAAAACCAGATAGTTCGAGTTTCTTTAAAAGCATGATTTTCTAAAACACACGGTGCTGCCATTATTGTTGCCCCCACCCCTTTCTTTTCAGAGCTTCTGCGGCAGCGCCTTGCTCTGCTTCCTGTTTTGACTGCCCCTGTCCTACCGCAACTTCCTCGTCGCCCAAATAAACACCAACAGTGAATATTTTAGCATGGTCAGGCCCCTCCTCTTTGAGAACTGAATACGAAGGAGTGACCCCTGTCTTTTCCTGTGCTTCTTCTTGGAAATGGCTTTTTGCGTCTTGCCAAGAACGCTCCTCAAGTATTGTCTTGAGCCGATAGAGAAGCGTTGTTGTGATAAAAGTCCTTGCGGCCTCATATCCTTGATCAAGATATAACGCCCCGATAAAGGCTTCGTAGGTGTTTGCGAGTATAAATTGGCGTGCCTTGCCTACATCGCGCGCCTCACCCTTGGACAGCAAAAGATAGTTGTCCATTTCCAAGGTCTTGGCGACTGAAGAAATACTCACGGTGTTAACGAGTGCCGCTCGGTAAGCAGTTAACTCTCCTTCCGGCTTATTGGGGAAGGTGGCATAAAGATACTCGGTTGAGACGAGCTCTAAAACAGCGTCTCCTAAAAATTCGAGACGTTCATTGTGTTGAATATCTTCCCCGGGGTGCTCATTAAGGAATGAGCGGTGCGTAAAGGCTTGTTTAAGAAGATTTTTGTCAGCAAACGAAACCCCTATCTTCCCTTCAAACTCCGAAAAATGCTTCATGAGTAATTAAGGGACTAGGCTTTAGACCCTAGAGCGTTTCAAACGCGACGTCTACTGTCTAAAGCCCAGTGCCTATATTATTGCTGATATTTTTTTAGTAATGTTATACCTTTTGTAACAATGGGAATAATATCTTCGTACATTGTTAGCTGGGGTATTTCTTTTAATTCAAACCACTTGGCGTCGTCGAGGCCACCCGACGGACCAAGTGTTAATTCTTTATACGGTGCTTCTCCGAGAAAATAGGTAACCCGCTTTCTAATCTTACCGCGCTCAGGATCGTTGGCTATGTATTCATTGTCCCCTATTTTCTCTTTGATAACGATATCAACGCCGATTTCTTCTTTAATTTCTCGCGTAGTTCCATCCTCGACTTTTTCATCTTTTTCGAGCTTACCCTTGGAGAGCGTCCATCGGCCAAATATGTCGTGTACGAAAGCAAGGTACACCGTCTTGCCGTTCTGCGCATAGACGACAGAACCACCGAGCTGTTCCAGGGGGAGCTTTGATGGGTCGATGGGGGTCTTTCCTTTCTTTTTCTTCGCCACATCGTCTTTCCCCGGTTCTCCGAGCTCTCGGTAGACAGCTCCCAAAACACCGTTTACAAAACGTCCGCTTGTCTCCCCGCTGAAAGATTTTGCGAGTTCGATGGCCTCGTTGATGGCTACCTTTGTGGGGACCTCTTGGTGGTCTGCGAAAAGAAGTTCGTAAAGCCCAATGCGGAGTACGTTACGGTCAATAATCGCTATTTTTGCTATTGGCCATTCAGGGGCAGCCTTCTCGATAATATCGTCGAGTGTTTTTCGCTTCTTAAAGATACCCTTCAAGAGATTTTCCATAAAAGAAAAATCTCCGGCTCCGGGAGCGAATTCTGCGACATTTCGTTTGAGTATCTCTATTGCTTCCGTTTCTGTCTTGCTACCAAAATCCCACTCAAAGAGCGTCTGCATGACAATACTTCTTGCAAGGTGCCTATTTGCCATAAACGCTTTTAGCTTTCAGCTTATAGCTTACTAGGGAAAATCCTACTAAGTTAAAAGCTACTAGCTAGCGACCGGCGTTTGCGAGTTCTTTTTGTTTGCGCTCTTTTTTGGCCAATTTCTTGGCAACATCGATAACTTTTCTCCCGCGGTACATTCCGCAATTGAGACATGCGTGGTGTTGCAGGCGCTTGGCGTTACAGTTTGAACACACCGCAAGAGGCGGCCTCTTTAAGGCATGGTGAGAGCGTCGGTTTCCCGTATGGCTCCGCGTGTGTCGCATGTGTACAACCATTTTTGGAGCATACCCTAGTTTCCTCTAAAAAGCAATACCTATTGGAGTCCCCCAAGGAAAGATCGCCGATGTACCGGGGATGGGCCGTATTTTTGTAGGGCCGTGTAGTGAAGCGCGGTGCCGTACCCTTTGTGTTGGTCGAAGGCGTATTGCGGGTATTCCACATGGAGACGACGCATGTATCTATCGCGAGTTACCTTAGCGGCAAGGGCAGCCAACATAATGAGTGGCTCTTTTGAGTCGCCCCTCACAATGGTTGTTTGGTTCAAAAAGGTACGTTGTGCCCTCAACCCACCGTCAAGAAGGACTCGTGTTGTGTCCCGCGGGGCTTTGATGCGTCGTGACGCACGGTGAAGCGCAAAACGAATCGCAGGAACAATGCCGTGCGCGTCTATGGTCGCATGACTTGAGAATGTGACGGAAACCTGGAATATCCTCCGCTCCTCTGCTTCTTTTAACACAACAAACCATTCTTCACGTTGCTTTGCGGTCATTCGTTTTGGATCTTTCAATCCAACAAAGTGATGTTCCAAATAGTGAAGGTTGGCACGTCTCATGCATACGGCCCCCAGAAAAACTGGGCCCGCAAGAGGTCCCCTCCCTGATTCATCAATACCAATGATGTGGGTAAACTTGCTCATAAAATCCTCATCTTCAATCTCGCAACGTATTAGAAATTCTCTGTTTTTTGGTATGTTATACTCATACTACCATGAAGCCTTTTGTGCATCTCCATACACACTCGCATTACTCTCTTCTTGATGGCCTTTCCAATGTGCAAGAGATGGTGAAATTGGCAAAAAAGTATGGGATGCCTGCACTCGCTATCACAGACCACGGTGCGATGTATGGCGCAATCGAGTTTTACAAAGCGTGCCAAAAAGAAGGCATTAAGCCCATCATTGGACTAGAGGCCTATGTTGCAAACGGGAGCCGTCATGACAAGCGTTCGGGTGTTGATAATCGTCGCTTTCACCTGACACTTCTTGCCCAAAACGTAACTGGCTATAGGAATTTGATTCAGCTTGTATCAAAAGCGCACTTAGAGGGTTTCTACTACAAACCGCGCGTTGATAAAGAGCTCCTCCGCGAACACAAAGAAGGGCTCATCGCCCTCTCGGGGTGTATGGCCGGCGAACTCTCGCGCACTATCGCGGGCAAAAATACGGCCGCAACCCGCGCTATTATTGCCGAGTATCAAGACATTTTTGGTAAAGACAATTACTTTTTGGAGATTATGTACCACCCAGGAGTCGAGGGGTATGCAGAGATTCGTGCCGCCACAATTGAGCTTTCGAGACAAACTGGCGTTCCGCTTGTCGCCACACAAGACTCCCATTATCTACACAAAGATGACGCACGCGCGCATGAGACGCTTTTGGCGGTACAGCAAGGGACGGATGTTGAGAATACAAACCGTCTTTCGTTCGCGAATGATGACTTTTCTTTCATCGACACGGAAACGGCTTACAAATATTTTGCGGATGTGCCAGAGGCGGTAGAGAGGACTTCTGAAATAGCGGAGCGTTGCACTATCGATCTCAAACTTGGTAGCTGGGTCTTTCCTGATTACAAAGTTCCACAGGGGGTTACGCACGATATGGAATTGCGGCGATTGGCGTATGAAGGCCTCTCCTTTCGTGGTATTGCAGAGACTCCCGAAATCAAGGAGAGGATTGACTATGAGCTCTCCGTCATTCAAGGGAAGGGGTATTCCCCTTATTTTCTCGTCGTGGGTGACCTCCTCCGCTTCGCTCGAGAGAACGGCATTTTGACCAATACCAGAGGATCCGCCGCGGGTTCGCTTGTCTCGTACCTTCTCGGTATCACAAGTGTTGACCCCCTGCGTTTTGACCTACCATTCGAGCGTTTTTTGAACCCAGATCGACCGTCGGCCCCGGATATTGATATGGACTTCGCGGACAACCGTCGTGATGAGGTGATTGCCTACGCGCGAAAGAAGTATGGAGAGAATCACGTAGCGCAAATCGGCACCTTCGGCACCATGATGGCTCGTGGCGCTGTTCGTGATGTTGCGCGCGCGCTCGGGCATCCATACGACCTCGGAGATAGAATTGCAAAACAAATCCCTTTTGGTTCGCAAGGATTTCCAATGACGATTGAACATGCTTTCGAGATTTCTCCCGATCTGAAGATGATGCACGACAAAGAAGAGGCCGCGCGTGAAATACTCGACCTTGCAAAACGCCTCGAAGGCACCGTGCGGCACGTTTCGGTGCATGCGGCGGGTGTTGTGATTGCTCCTGGGCCGGTCACGGATTACACACCGGTCCAGCTCGACCCCGGTGGTTCGAACATGATTACCCAGTACGATATGTACGCAGTCGAAGACGTGGGTCTCCTCAAACTCGACTTCTTGGGTATTCGGAACCTTGCTATTTTGGCGGACGCGATTAACCTTGTGGAGAAGTATCGTGGGCAGAGATGGGACGTCCACACAATTCCCCTTGATGACAAAAAAACATTTGAGATGCTTTCGCGCGGTGAGACGGCGGGTGTATTTCAGCTGAACGGTGATGGAATGACTCGCTCTCTTGTCGATCTGAAACCAACCACAGTCCACGACATTAACCTTATGGTGGCCCTGTATCGTCCAGGTCCGATGGATAACATCAACGAATACATTGCCCGCAAACACGGGAGGACGACAATAACATACCCGCACCCGAAGATGAAGAGTTTCCTCGAACGCACCTATGGGGTGCTTGTGTATCAAGATGACCTTTTGATGACCGCAATCGAGGTCGCAGGATATTCGTGGGGTGAAGTCGATAAATTTCGTAAGGCGGTTGGTAAAAAGATCCCGGAGGAAATGGCAAAACAGCACAAGATATTCGTTCTAGGGTGCGAAAAGCATAGCGGAATGAAAAAAGAGGAAGCAGAAGCTCTCTGGAGGCTCTTTGAACCCTTCCAGGGATACGGGTTCAACAAGGCGCACGCCGCTAGTTACGGTGTGGTTGCCTATCAAACTGCTTTTATGAAGGCAAACTACCCGGCGGAATATATGACTGCGGTTTTGACTGCAGAAGCGGGAGACATTGAGAAAGTTGCCGGAATCATCGCAGATTGTACGCGCATGGGAATCTCTGTTCTGCCGCCAAACGTTAACGAAAGCTTTACCGACTTCACTGTTATTAAGGGAGTAGGAGAAGAAGGAGACAAAATTCGTTTCGGCCTGCTTTCGATAAAGAACTTCGGTCAGGATATCGCAGAAGCAGTCATTCTCGAGCGCGAATCAAAGGGGTCATTCCAATCGTATGCTGATTTTCTGGAGCGGATGAACCATAAAAACATGAATAAGAAATCCCTGGAATCCCTCATTAAAGCCGGGGCTCTTGATGAATTGGTCGAACGCGGCACGGCACTTGGTAGTTTGGAAACCGCTCTTGCGTACAACCGCGAACACGCAAGAAACGAAAAGGCTCAAAGCTCTCTCTTTGGTCTTATGGAAAACAAAACATCGGTTCCGCAACTGCGGTTGCCCGAGACTGAACCACTCAGTGAAGAACAGAAGCTCGCGTGGGAGAAAGAACTACTCGGTCTCTATATCTCTGGGAATCCGCTCAAGAAACACGAGAAACGACTAAAAGAGCTGCAAATAAACATTACTAAAGTCAAAAATTACCGTGATGGTGTCACGACACTTATCGGCGGCATCATTCTCGAGGCAAAGCCCATAATGACAAAGAAGGGTGAACAGATGGCCTTTCTCAAGGTAGCTGATTTTAATGATTCGATAGAGGTGGTCGTGTTTCCCTCTGCGTTTAGTAAATATAAGTCGCTTCTTGAGGCTGACAAACAAGTGCTGATGAAGGGGCGCGTATCGCGTCGAAATGGCGAGCCGAGCTTGGTCGTCGAAAGCATAAAAGAGCTTTAATTTAAGATTGCAGATTTCAGATTTGAGTATACAATTGATGATTATGGCGCAAGAAAAACAACCCAAGGAGGAGCCGCAAGAGAAAGACCACAAACAGCTCGGCAAAGAGCTCGACTTGTTCACGTTTTCGGACCTTGTAGGTTCAGGGCTTCCTTTATGGACCCCAAAAGGCACCATTTTGCGCAATCTCCTTGATGACTACGTCTTTCAGCTGCGCTCCGTACACGGATTCCAAAAAGTGGAAATCCCCCACATTACTAAGCGGGCACTCTACGAGACGAGCGGGCACTGGGAGAAGTTCAAGGAAGATCTTTTCAAAATCAAAACACGCGAAGAGGACGAGTTTGCCTTAAAGCCCATGAACTGTCCTCACCACACACAGATCTATGCGCGGCGTCCATGGAGTTATCGGGAGCTTCCTCAGCGGTATGCAAACACGACGATGGTATATCGCGACGAACAGTCAGGGGAGCTTAATGGCCTCTCTCGCACTCGTTCGATTACCCAAGATGACGCACACACCTTCTGTCGTGAATCACAGGTAAAGGAGGAATTCATAAAAATTTGGGACATTATTGAAAAGTTCTATAGAACTTTTGGGTTTACTCCGAAGAAGATTCGTTTGTCCTTCCGCGACCCTCTCCATCCTGAAAAATTCCTTGGCGAACAGAGTCGTTGGGAAACCGCAGAAAGCATCTTACGCGAGATTGCTGAAAGCAAGAATGCAGAAACAATTGAAGGCCCTGGCGAAGCGGCATTCTACGGACCAAAACTTGATTTTATGGCCGAAGATGCTCGCGGACGTCTCTGGCAGGTGGCCACAATTCAGTTGGACATGAACATGCCCGAACGATTTGACCTCACATGCATAAATGAAGCGGGTGAAAAAGAACGAATCGTAATGATCCACGCCGCCATCATGGGATCAATTGAACGCTTTCTGTCGGTTCTCATCGAACATCTCCAGGGAGCCTTCCCCCTCTGGCTCTCCCCTGTCCAGATTGCAGTTTTGCCTGTGGGCGCGACACATAGAGAGTATGGAGAGAAAGTAACTCAAACACTTAGAGAGGCGGGTATTAGAGCCGAACTTTCTGGAGAAGACGAGACACTTGGAAAGCGCATTAGAAAGGTGCGCGTGGAAAAAGTCCCTTATTTCCTTGTTTTGGGTGATGAAGAAGTTGGCGCGAATAACGTGACGCTAGAGAGTCGGACCGATGGAACTCCAAAACAAAAAATTTCTCTTGAGGAATTAACTCAAAAGCTTGTGCTTGAAATTGAGGAGCGCCGTGCCTAAGTCCTTCCAGAAGTTGCGGAGTTGGTTTTTTTGTGTTTAAATAGCAGAAGATACCTAAGGAGGACGGGGCCGTGTCAAAGCAAAGTATTTTGTTTATTGCCCTTGTTCTCTTGGGGCCCATTGTTTTTTCAAAAGACGTCTACGGAGCTGTCGCGATTGAAGAGGCGACGAGAGTCGAGACCAGGGATGATGCTCGTAAAGAATTTGCGGCACGAAACTTTAATCTCTATATCCCCTCCTTCACGGGGAAAGACGGTGGATTTTCGGCATTTCTAGACCGAGTCGCAGAAGATCCCCAGCTTGAACTCGTCTTCACTGTCTTTAAGCTCCTCACGACGGGGTCTATTTTGCCACGTGGCACGATTGTGTATGTTAGCGACAACTTCCTCATCGGCACAGGATGGGTAAATATCGATGCTGAAGCTTCTCTAAACGAGATCCGGAAGTTCTTGGACCCGGCCACAGCAGGAGAATCCATACAGAAAGCCCTCCTTGTGAAAGAAGCGGCTCCGTTGGGGATTATCTACTCATATTTACACATCTCTTTTCCTGATTTCGAGCGATTCTTCGCTCGTGCTAAGCGCTCCCCGCTCATCATGCAAGCCATTGAGTATGCTCGGCTAACGGGAGTGTACGTGTTCCCAGCTTCAACAGCGTCGAGCGTTATCACGGGCAGTAGATTCGTCGTTATTGACGCCCGCGCCTCGGAGAAAGATATTACCGAGTTCATGTGCGGAAAAGACATGGCAGGTTGCAAACTCCCCCGATTTTAATTGGGGGAGTTTTAAAGTTGTAATATACACGTAATTTTGACTATAGGTTTTTTTACGTGTAAAGAAAATTTTGGTTTACCTATAAATTAAATGTCTAACTCTGCCTCTTTGGCGTGTGTTTGAATAAACGATTTACGTGATGGTACATCAGTACCCATGAGCACATCGAAGACACGATCTGCTTCGCGAGCATCCTCAACAGTAACTTGCTTCAGCGTACGAGTTTTTGGGTTCATTGTGGTTTCCCAAAGCTCTTCGGGGTTCATTTCTCCAAGACCCTTGTAGCGTTGTATAGAAATGCGAGCCGCCTTTTTTGTCTTCCCCTTTCCTGAAACTTCATCTTCTGGAATGGCCTCTTCTGCTTCTTCATCTACCACCTCTAGTGGTTCCTCAGATAAACCACCTTCTCGGGCGACGATCTTATCTTTTTCAGCATCATTGTACGCATAAAACGCCTCCTTACCCTTAGTGAGTTTGTAGAGCGGTGGCATGGCGATATAAATATGTCCCGTTTCTACCAAAGGATTGAAGTATCTATAGAAAAGAGTCAGGAGGAGAGTCCGGATGTGCGCACCATCGACGTCGGCATCGGTTGCGATAATAATCTTGCCGTAACGAAGCTTCTCTGCATCAAAGGTGTCGCCAATGGCCGTACCAAGCGCAATGACAAGGGCTTTGATCTCATTTGAGGCAAGCATTTTGTCTAAGCGGGCACGCTCGACGTTTAATATCTTTCCACGAAGTGGCAGAATAGCCTGCGTCCTTCTGTCGCGGCCTGTTTTTGCAGAACCACCTGCGCTGTCACCCTCCACAATAAAAAGCTCTGTTTCGTCTCTGTCGTGGGACTGGCAGTCGGCGAGTTTGCCCGGAAGGGTGAATCCCTCAAGTGCTCCCTTGCGAAGCACGCTATCTTTGGCCGCTTTTGCCGCCTTGCGAGCCTTAAGCGCGATAATAACCTTGCCGACAATAGCTCGAGCATCATCGGGGCGTTCTTCAAAAAACGTCGCAAGCGCATCTCCAAAGACCTTTTCTACTGCGCCACGCGCCTCCACACTTCCTAGTTTTGCTTTAGTTTGTCCCTCAAACTGTATCTCTCGTAGTTTGACGGAGACCACCGCTGTAATACCCTCACGAACATCATCTCCAGAGAGAGTATCATCACCTGCTTTCAGTAGATTATTTTTCTTAGCATAGTCATTAAGAGTCCTTGTGAGAGCTGTTCGGAAACCAGTTAGGTGCGTACCACCTTCGGAGTTATAGGTGTTGTTTGCAAACGCCATCTCGCGTGACGAAATATCGTCAATATATTGGAATGCTACCTCAACAAAAACGTTGTCGGCTTCCTTCTCAACATAGAATATATCTTTGTGGACTGGTTTTGCTTCTTCGTTGTAGAACTTTACCATCGACAACAACCCCCCCTCGAAGTAGAAGGACATTGAAGGGACGTTTAGCCCCGCGTCACTCAAGTAAAAGACGTCTTTATCAGGAATCGCATCGGGGCTCGTGCGCGCATCAAGAACAGAGATATGCAGTTTCTTGACGAGATACGCCTGTTGGCGGAGATGATCAACGACAGTGTTCCAGTTGAATTCGATTTTTTCGAAAATCTCCGGGTCAGCCTCAAAGGTGACAATGGTACCGTGGAGGTCTGAAGAGCCGATTTTTTTCACCTTCTGCTTAGGTTTACCGCGCAGATACTCCTGCATGAATACACCGCCCTCACGATGCACCTCTACCTTTGTATTAACCGAGAGCGCGTTGACGACAGAGACACCGACACCATGGAGACCTCCAGAGATCTTGTATCCCTCACCGCCAAACTTACCTCCCGCGTGCAGGGTTGTCATGATGACCTCGAGCGCAGAGGTCTTTGCTTCTTTGTGCATATCAACAGGAATGCCGCGACCGTTATCGGTCACCCTGATTCGATTTCCAGACAGAAGTACGACTTCAATCCGGTTGGCATGCCCCGCCATTGCCTCGTCTCGCGAGTTGTCGAAAACCTCCCAGATGAGGTGGTGGAGCCCCTCAAGACCAGTTGTGCCTATATACATTCCCGGTCGTTTCCTGACCGGTTCTAGGCCCTTTAAAACAGTAATAGCAGAGGCCCGATACTCACCTTGCCCAGAGCCTTGTTTTGCAGGCTTTTTTGCCTCATTCTTCTTAGCCATAATTACCCTCTATTTTATCAAAAAGAGCCCGTAATTACAAATCTTTTTCTTAACCAATAACTGTGGAAAAGGCCGCGAGAGTGCGGGTTGCTACTGTCGAAAATCCCCTACCGAACCTTCCAACCTTCGCGTCCCTCAAGGGCGCGGGTAACGTTCTCCATGATTGTGCTTACCTCACTGTCAGTAAGTGTCCTGTCATCTGCCTGAAACACCAAGTGTAGTGCGTACGATGTTTGGTTGCCCTTCTCGAATACATCAAAATTCTCCACCTTCACGAGCAGGTCTGTCCCCACCCCTCTAATTACCTGTTCTACGTCGGTGGCAGAAACTCCAGACGGAACAAAGAGGGAAACATCACGGAGTACAGCTGGGTATTGTGAAAATGGTTGGTATGCGACGGTTGTTGATAGGGGATAGTTTTTGTACACAGAAACATCGAGGAGTTTTCCCGCTTCCTCCAAAGATTGTTCGGTTGCACTCTTCTCATCGGCTGTGCCAACAAGTGTTTCTTCTTTACCATTCCTCCAAACGGTTCCAATCTCAAAAAGTTTGATACTTGTGAGGCCAAGAAGTCCTTTGTTGGGGACATTTTTTTCTAGAGCATACGTGAGGCCAGGCAGAAGACTCTCCCGCAGGTATGGTTTAACGCTATCAACCTTGTTTAAGACAGCGCGCTCGCCCTTTTCTGTAAAGACTGAGGTAAGTACTTCGGTGTAACCTCTTCCGAGGAAGTTTTCGCGGATAGCATCTTCTAGCGCAAACACTCTAGAGACCTCAGGTTGTCGTGAGGCCGCGGGGAGATTAGAGGCTGGGACGTTCTCGTAGCCCTTAATGCGCCCCACTTCTTCGACAAGGTCTTCGGGTATTGTGAGGTCCAGACGCTCGTGCGGTGGGTGTACTGTAAATGTTTCGCCCTTTGCGATGTAGGGCAAGTCGAGACGCGTGAACACACCCTCGACGTCTTTTGGAGAAAAGTGTGTGCCCAACAGGCCATTGATCTGGCTCACGCTCACAGTAACGGGTGCTACTGTCTGTGGTTCCGGATACGCATCTACAAAACCGACTACCTCACCCCCCGCTACTTCTAGCACTAATTTTGCAAAAGCATTCATCGCATAGAGCGGCAATTCCTTGGAAAGAACTTGTTCAAATCTGCTACTTGCCTCTGTTCGTAGTTTAAGGGCCGCGGCTCCTCTGCGTACCGAAACACCATCGAAGGCAGCCGCCTCAAGAATGAGCTCTGTCGTTCCAGGGGTAACCTCGAGAAGTTTACCACCCTTAACTCCGGCAATTGCGATGGGCGTGTCAGAGCCGTCATCGGTGATCACGAGGTGTGCGGTGGTGAGTTCATACTCCTTACCCTCGAGTGTTGTGATTCGTTCAGATTGTTTCGCGTTCCGAACGCCCACTGTAATCTGGTTCCCCTTCTTAGTGAACTTCCCCGCGTCAAAGGCGTGGAGTGGCTCCCCAAGGTCAAACATGACGAAGTTTGCGGCATCAACCACATTATTGATACTCCTCTGGCCAATAGATTCAATGCGTTCTTTCAGCCATTGCGGAGAGGGCCCCACCTTAACTCCGCGGAGATATCCGGCAATATAGCGGCCACATAACCCTGTTTCTGGTAGAGAAACAGCAACCGCGTCTGTTTGTGGAAGCAAAGAGACAGACTCCCTCAGTGGGTCGTGCTTGAGCGGAATATTGAGAATTGCCGACAACTCCTTGGCTATGCCACGGTGAGAAAGCGCGTCGTGTCCGCGGTTTGGGGTCACCTTCACATCGAGGACATCGCCGTCAACACTCTCTATCTCAAATGCATGAAAAGTAAGGGCTTCTGCAAGCTCTGTGGGTGGAGGAAGTTTCTCCTCAAAGTATGTTTGAAGCCACGGGTAGTTGATCTTCATATTAAAAAGTTAGTTCAAAAAGCGGGTCTGGACTGATTGCATAGTCTTTATATCGTATCCATGTAGGAGAAACCTTGAAAAAACGAGTTGCCTCTAGCGCCTCAAACTTTTTTGCCTCAGGTACTTGAGAGAAGAATAACCCTTTTAGCTCCTGGAGAGTCTCTTTGTCCGAAACCATCGCGGCGGTTCCTTCGTATTGCACTGTTTTGTCTCCGTCCCACACCACAAAAGCTATCCGCGGATTGGCTTGAAGATTTGTATATTTTCGGTACATAACAAATGTATCAAAAACAAGCTCTAGAGTATCTGTAGAACCATATTCTACCGCAGCGGCCTCAGGATGGCCCTCAGGCGACACCGTTGCAAGCACACCCGCTTTGTGACGACGTAAAAAGTCTAAAACTTGTTTCTTTTGTTCATTCATGGTTATTGGATCTTCTTTCTATACAGGAAGAATTGATAGAGAATAATTCCAGTAACCAAACACCCCAAGGCACCGTGGGCAAGAAAAACAACCAAATCCCCTCTTAGAAACCCGTAAAGTGTCCACAGGGCGTATGTAGAAAAAGAAAGGACGTACACAACCAAAGAAACCCCCTCGGTTGATTTACGGTCAAAGTTCTTTTTGATCTGGTGAGGAAGCCCAATGACCTTACTTACAATAGTCATGACCGTGACAGCCACGCCAACTACCACTATGAGACTAAAATCAATAGGGAGCATGGATTAAAATTGATTAATGAAACGTAAATCAGCAGAGTGCACGAGCCGAACATCAGGAATACCCCATCGAAGAACCGCGAGACGGTCAATGCCTCCCCCAAATGCGAACCCTCGGTATTTTTCTGGATCAAGACCGTAATTCTTTATTACGTTTGGATGGAACATTCCCGCACCCATAATCTCAATCCAGCGCCCCTTGAGTTTTTCGGGAACATTTGTCCCTGTAGCCCGCATATCAATTTCAACACTTGGTTCGGTAAATGGGAAAAAGCTCGGACGGAAGCGAACCTCCGCTGTTCCATGCATGAGCCTGCTAAAAAATTCTGTAAGCGTGCTTCGTAGGTGCGCAAGCGTAATATCTTCTCCAATGGCAAAGCCGTCTATCTGAAAAAACTCTGCCTCATGAGTCATATCCGTCGCTTCGTTTCGAAACACTTTTCCCATTGCGATAGCGCGGTAAGGTGGCTGAATGCCTTTCTCAAGTTGTCGTTTTATATAGTGGGCGTGGACTGATGTGGTGTGAGTGCGCAAGACATTCTCTGGTTCATCTTTTATAAAAAAGGTGTCCTGCATGTCGCGTGCCGGGTGGTTCCTTGGTACATTCAACGCATCGAAGTTGTGCCACTGTGTTTCGAGGAGTGGGCCTTCTGCAAGGGTGAATCCTAACGAATTAAAAATACCGTTTGCCTCACGCATTAGCGATGAAATGGGGTGTATGTGGCCCCTAGTTTCTTCTCTTGCCATACCGCCAATTGTAGCAAAAGAAACAAAAAAAGAAACGGCGTAGAGGCCGTTCCCGGGAAGGGTGGAGCCAGCAGTCGGATTCGAACCGACGACCTACGGTTTACAAAACCGTTGCTCTACCAACTGAGCTATGCTGGCGAAAAGACTATTGATACCTACCAAGACAGCTGTGTCTGGCGGAGAGAACTGTTGATACCTACCAAGACAGCTATACTAAGCGAAGAGTCAATCGATACTTACCAAAACAGCTATGTTTGGCACATGGTAGTACTTCCGCATTAATACTACAAACAATACACTATTTTGTCGAGCACAGACAGGAAATTGGGGAGGGAGAGTATAGCTTCTATTTTTCCTCGTCTTTTGACTGTTCTTTTCGACTATTGAGTGCGCTCCAAATTGCCGAGGGGTTGGCGTTTTCTATCATTTGGCGCCTTCCCTTGAGAAGCTCGCGGGGGCGAGAAAGCTTCTCAATAATCTGATAGTGATTGAGAACTTTGTTGAGGTGTTTCCATCCGTGGTTCATGGAGGCCTCACCATACACATGTGTGGCTTCTTTTGCCCAATGTTCCAAGGCGAGGAGGGTGCGAATCCCCTTTCGTAGATCAAAGATTACCCCCTCTTCACTTGGGTAGGCGACCCGACCAGTTCTGAACTCCCACGTACGAAAAAGAGCAATCGCCAAAAGTTCAACCAATGCAAGTACTCCAAGTCCAAGAAAAACGTATAGGGTCATGTGGTTTGTATAACTATCGCCCAAGGAGACCCATGCGCACAAAGCGGACAACCTCGATTTTCTCCCCGGTTTTTTGTGTCGCCTGCTGAATGCGCTCTTCTACTGTTATATCTCCGTTTTTAACAAAAGGTTGGCGAAGAAGCACTTTCTCTTTAAAGTAAGCGTCTGTCTTACCTTCGATTATTTTTTCTCGGATGTTTTCTGGTTTTTGTTTTACCTCATCTTGTTCTGCAAATTCCGCGCGTACTCGGGCGCGTTCTTCCGGGTTCACATCTGCGTCCTTCACATACTCAGGAGAGAGGGCTGCGATATGCATAGCAATATCGTTTGCAAGTTCGCGAAAATCGTCGTTCCGCGCCACAAAGTCTGTTTCAGAAAGCACCTCAACCAAGACGCCGAGTTTGTTGTCGGAGTGTATGTAGGAAGCGACAACGCCAGATCCGAGCTTGCGCTCCGCCTTTTTAGCTGCAATCTTAGCACCCTGTTTTCGAAGAAGTGCGCGTGCTTTATCAAAATCACCACCAGCCTCTTCAAGTGCCTTTTTGCATTCCATGATGGAGATGCCGGTCTCTTCGCGTAATACTTTTACATCATCGAGTGTCACCATAAGTTTGTACTGCGTGCCGAGTGATGGATTCTTTACGAAAAACCAAAACAAGACACAAAATAAGTGTTTTTATTGTATTTGAATTATTTTGTCTCCTTAGGAGCTGCTTGCACCTCTGTCTTTCCTTTTAGTTGAAACTCTTCCCTTCCGCGCTTAAACGCCGAGAGAATCTCTTCCACAAAGAAGGTGATACTTTGGAGCACCGAGTCGTTGGCGGGAATTGGGTATGCAATCTTACTTACATCACAGTCACTACCCGAAAGCGCTACAACCGGAATGCCGAGCTTTCGCGCTTCCAAAAGCGCTGTTTCTTCGTGCCTAGAATCAACGATGAAAACGAGGTCAGGAAGCTGTTTCAGAGTACGGATGCCGTTGAACATGTGTTCAAGGGCGCGAATTTCCTCATCAATACCCAAGCGTTCTTTCTTAGTGTAGACATCGAGAGCACCTTTTGCCTTTTCGTCCTCGAGTTTCTCTAGGCGCTCTACTCGTTTTCGCATCTGATGAAAGTTTGTGAGCAATCCCCCAACCCAGCGTTCGGTCACATACGCAATGCCGGCTTTTTTTGCTTGCTCTTCTACAAAACTGCGCACCTCGGGTTTGGTGCCAGCGATAAGAATGTTTTTGCCATCGCGACCCATCTTCTCTACGAATGTCTTGGCGGCTGAGAGAGCTACCGCTGTTTTCTCGAGATCAATGATGTCGTTGCTGTTTTTTGAACCAAAAATATGTCGTACGAACGATGGGTGGCGACGTGATTTTGAAAATCCAAAATGCGCCCCGGCCTTAAAGAGTCGTTCGACAAGTGTTGCGTTATCAGATTGGGATTCCATGAGAAGACAATATACCAGTAAGGGCTTATTTTTGCAACCCCCACACCTTGCGCTGTGCGGCTATTCAATAACTGCTTTTATGCGCCTCACCCCCGCGGAAACAGCTTCCTCCTTCATGATTTTAAAGGTCCCTTGAATGTCAGCTGTATTTTTAACATGGGGGCCCCCACAAAACTCTTTACTGAAGACATTTCCCTCTTCATCCTCACAAAAGTACACAGAGACGATATCAGCATAGTTCGCACCGAACTCCATCTCTGCTCCGATCTTTTCCGCCTCTTCCTTAGGCATGTCGCGACGTACCATCTTGAGTCCCTTCTTTATCTGTTCATTCACAAGGGTTTCAACCTGAGCGATTTCCTCTTTAGTCATTTTTTGAGGATGTGAGAAGTCGATTCGAAGACGCTCGGAGGTGATGTTGCTCCCCCGTTGCTTCACGTGCGGGCCAAGTACCCTTTGCAACGCTGCGAGAAGGAGATGGTGTGTGGTGTGAAGCTTAACTGTTTCGGGCTTTGTGTCTGCCAGGCCTCCTTTAAACTTCTGTTCTGCCCCAGCGCGGGAAAGTTCCTGATGTTGTCGCAATAACTCTTGCAGTCCGTTCAGGTCAAGTTGTTTAATACCTCGCGCACGGGCTTCCTCAACAATAAGTTCCACCGGAAAGCCGTATGTGGTGAACAACTGAAAAGCATCTTGCGCTGTTATTGCCCCATCCTTGGCAAGACGCTCAAACTCCTTCATGCCACGACCGAGTGTCGTCGTGAACCGTGCTTCTTCAAGCGCGATAGCCTCCTCTATTGCTGTTTGTTTTTCTGCGAGCACTGGGTACTGCGTTTTGTATGCCTCTACAATCCCTTGGATAAAAGACGTAAGCGGGATATTGGGTGACAATTTGCTTAAATGCACCATTGCTCTCCGCAACAATCTTCTTACAAAGTACCCCTGGTCCTTGTTTGAGGGCAGAATACCATCTCCAATGAGAAAGACTGCGGCTTTAATGTGGTCTGCAATGATGCGGAAGGCGATACGGTTCTCCGCATAGGCGGCTCCCGTCACTTGTTCAATTCTCCCAATAATGTAGTCACTGTTGGCGACAAAAATGTCGCTCTCCCCCTGTGACGCGGCGGTAATCCGCTCTAATCCCCCACCAAAGTCCACGTTTCGAGTCGGCAAAAGCCCAAATGAACCATCTTCCTTCTTTATATATTGCATGAAGACCGAATTCCCGATTTCCATGAATCGTCCGCAGTCACAGTTTGGGTGACACTGTTCATTTTTCCAGGGCGATTGTTCATGGAGCTTTGCGTGTTCTCCAAAATCAAAAAATACCTCCGAGTCGGGCCCACCCGGCTCGCCGACTGGCATATTCTCTGGTATCCCTGAACGACTCCACCAGTTTTTCTTTGAGCTGTAGAATCTTATCTGACCGTCTGGAATACCTAATCTCTTCCAAATCTCTGCAGATTCGTCATCGCGCGAGAGGCCTAATGATGCATCGCCCTCAAAGCAGGTTACCCATAGCCGATTTTTATCTATGCCTGCTTCTTTAGTCAGGAATTCAAAAAATAAAGACAACTGCTCTTCTTTCCAGTAGTCGCCCAAGGACCAATTCCCAAGCATCTCAAAAAAGGTGGTGTGGCGATTATCCCCCACCTCCTCAATATCCTGTGAACGAAAACATTTCTGTGAGTTCGCCAAGCGCTTCCCTTGGGGGTGTTTTTCACCAAGAAGATACGGGATGAGCGGCTGCATCCCAGACCCAGTAAAAAGCGTTGTTGGGTCATTCTCTGGCACGAGGGAAGCGGACGGGAGTATGGTGTGTCCCCTTTTCTCAAAAAAAGTGAGGTAGCGCTTGCGTATTTCTTCTGATCGCATGTCCTTCATTATACACGAAGGAATATACGAAAAAAGCCCCTTCAAAATGATGGGGCACGCCTGGTTTGGCTTAATAAAAGGGAGTAAAAGTCCAGAAGGAGATGCCGACCCAAAGAACAAGGACTACAAAGAGAACAACGGGTGGGATATTCGAGCTTTCCGGAACTTCCATGGTAAAGGCGAACGAGTCTTCATCGTTATTCATTTTTCTACCTCAGGAGTAACTTGTTTGAGGGTACCCTCTCTCGGAGGTCATTGCAACACCCTTTCACCGGTATCTGTAGTAGGAACATCGAAATCAGTGGTAAGCACATCGAGTACTTCGTGCCATTGCCGCGCTTCCTCTTCTGTCGCTTTGTGAGCAGCAAGAATATTGGTCCCTCCATCTTCGGTCTCTGGCTTAAGGCACCAAATGCAACTCAAACCAGACGCATTATCGATATACATCGCATACACGTTCCGATTCTCCGGATGTACGAAGTGGACGATACCACACGACTCATCGACGACTAATTTTTCGCAACCGATAGCAAATGGGGAAACATCTCTTACGTCGGGGACTTTGTCGCTGTTGTGGGGATGGGCGTCTACCGCCATTGGTTATTCCCTTCCCAAATATTTCTTTCCGAAGCGTAACATACGACCCCTCTAGAGTCGATAGATTACTGCTTACGGCTCACCACCCTATTTACAGCTTCCTTAATGTGCGAGACCCCCATACCATAGTGTTCAATTAATTCCGCCGGCTCTCCTGACTGTCCAAATTGGTCGCGGACACCAATAAACTCTATCGGCACGGGGCACTCTTCCGCAAGGACTTCAGCAACAGCAGAGCCAAATCCCGTCGCAATTTGGTGTTCTTCGACAGTGACCACAGCTCCGGTCTTTTTTGCCGCTTCGATAATCGCTGCTCGGTCAATAGGCTTAATGGTGTGGTGGTTTAGTACGTCAACGGAAATCCCCTCATCTTCCAGTTCTTTTGCAGCAAGAAGCGCATTGTGCGTAAGTGCGCCCGTTGTCATGATTGTGGCGTATGGCCTCTCGGTCGTCCAAAAATACTCCGCCCGTCCTATTTCAAAAGGTGTGTCCTTGGTAGTGAAAACGGGAGTCTTTTCTCGAGCAAAACGGAGATAGGTGGGCTTGTCATTAAATGCCGCGGCGTACGTTGCTTTTCTCGCCTCTTCCGCATCGCACGGATACACCACCACCATGTTCGGCTGTGAGCGCATCAGAGCCATATCCTCAAGCGCCTGGTGCGTTGCCCCGTCAGGGCCCACAGAGACACCCGCGTGCATGCCGCAAATCTTTACAGGTACCTCATTTATGCTTATCGTCGTTCGAATTTGTTCGTTATTTCTACCTGGAGAAAAGGCCGCGTACGAAGCAATGAACGGTATCTTGCCGTAGTTCGCCATACCGGAACCGACAGTTGCCAGGTTCTGCTCGGCAACACCAAGCTCGATGTAGCGCTCGGGGAACTTCTCTCTGAACCAGTGAGCACGCGTTGACTCGACAAGGTCAGCGCACAAAACCACTACTCGTTCATCCTTGGTTCCCGCCTCGACGACTCCTTTGCCAAAGCCGTCGCGCGTTGGCGCTTTCTCAAGTGACTTTGAGTCGAATATGGCAGTAACCAGTTTTGCTTTTGGATTAATCATGTTTTTCACCGAGCGCCCTAAGTTCCGCAATAAAACGCTCACCCTCCTCTTTGGTCGGCGGTTTTCCGTGCCAGAGATAGTCACCCTCGATCTCTTTGACACCCCTTCCTGGGATATTGTGAGCGATGATTACTGTCGGCTTTTCGTCAATCGCTTTGGCCTCTTCAATGGCGTCAACAAATTCTTCAATATTGTGGCCATCCACTTCTAAAACGTGCCAATTAAATGCCTCGTACTTCTCGCGCAAAGGTTCTAGGGGCATTACTTGTTCCGTTTTGCCATTTATTTGGATGTTGTTGCGATCGACAACGGCTGTCAGATTGGTGAGTTTATTGTTTGCCGCAAACATCACTGATTCCCACGTGTTACCACAGTCCTGTTCACCATCCGACATCAGGCAGTACACACGGAATTTCTTCCCATCCATGCGGGCAGCATATGCGTACCCAGCCGCCTGGCCAAGACCCGACCCCAAAGGGCCAGACGTTGTTTCTACGGCCAACAGACGTTTCCGTTCCGGATGTCCCTGGAGCAGGGAACCGAATTTACGGAGCGTCTTTAATTCTTCAAGCGGAAAATAGCCGGCATGCGCCATGGCGGCGTAACGAACCGGTGTAATGTGGCCATTGGAGAGGAAGAGTCGGTCCCGTTCATCCCAGGAGGGATTCTTTGGGTCATGGTTTAAAATATGAAAATAAAAGGCAGTAAAAATATCTGCCATACCAAGAGGACCAGCTGTGTGGCCAGAGCCCGCAGCAACAAGCGACTCGATGGTCGAAATGCGGACTTGGTTCGCCTTCTCCTCTAACTCCTTTAATTTGTCATCGTATAGATGCGGCACGGAAAAAATTTAACTACTCAAACTTTTAAACTTTTTGATAGATTCCTCGGGGTTTCCACTTTTCCAAATAGCAGACCCGGAGACAAGGCGGTTTGCGCCTGCCGCAATGATGCCTGGCGCATTTTTTAATGAGACCCCTCCGTCAACACTTATTGTAACGTCGGGGTGTGCTGCGCGCAAATCACGCATCTTCCCCAATACCCGTTCGTCAAACGGCTGTCCCTGGAACCCGATCTGAGAAATGCCCATGAACTGAACGACGCTTACACGGTCAATGTAGGGTTCCAGTATATCGTTGGGTGTCCCAATACTGAGCGCGAGGCCAAGTTCGAGAGATTCCGCGAATCCAGACAGAGCCCCATATGTTCCAACAATCTCCTCCAAGTTTTTGGTGCTTTCGACGTGAACGATAATCCGTGAGGCGCCAGTTTTAATCCACTCAGAGATATCCTCTTCGGGGTCTTGTATCATCAAGTCGATTTCGTATTGAAATGCCTCCCAAAACGGAAGGGGCACATCGCCCTCGAGAAGCCGCTCGAAACCCGCCTGCTTACCGTCTTCGTATGGCCAACTCACATCTGGCGCAAAGACACCGTCCATCACATCGATCTGTAGTGTTGGCACAAGGCCACGCACAAGCGATGCTTTGTGCTCTATTTCTGTGTATTCTTTCTCCAAAAGTGCGGGGATAATTTCAACCACAGTAATTTACTGGTCTATCTTGTTAATCCGACGTATGTGGCGTTCATCTCCGGAGAAGGGGGTCTCGAGCCATAGATGTACGGCATCTTCTGCCTCTTCTCTCGTCAAAAAACGTGCACCAAGAGAGAGAATATTGGAATCGTTATGGCCTCGGGAATCTTTTATGATCGAGACTTCCCCACGGCTCGGTGCGTAGTACTCCACGGCGCGCACGTGCTTGAACCGGTTGGCGCATATAGCCTCTCCCTGCCCCGATCCCCCGAGCACAATTCCGCGTACTTTTGTCGAGTCAGGATTTTCTGAGATCTCGCGCGCTACTTGTACAACAAAGTCCGGGTAATCGTCATTTGGGTCATAAGAAAAGGCTCCTTTGTCTTCTACTTCATGGCCAAGTACTTTCACCAACTCAATAAGATAATTTTTGAGTTCAAAGCCGGCGTGATCCGAAGCAATATATATTTTCATGGTTTTCTACTTGCGGATATGACTTCCGCTAACAATGACGTGTTCAACAAGAGAAGACACATACCCCATTTCGTTGTCGTACCAAGCAAGGACTTTTACCAGGTCTCCGCCAACGACACGGGTAAAAGCTAAGTCTACTATTGAGGCGTGGGTGGTGCCAATAATATCAGAGGAAACAAGGGGTTCGTCCGTAACAGCAAATACCTTCTTCCACCGCTCTTCACGCGCTGCGCGACGCAAGATCTCGTTTACTTCTTCGACAGAGGTTTTTCTCCGAGCGACGAAGGTGATATCAACAATAGACCCCGAAATTACGGGAACTCTCATCGCTATGCCGTCAAAGTTGGTGGTGAGATTTTTAAGGGCTTTGTTGGTAGCACTTGCGGCTCCTGTCGTTGAGGGAACAATGTTTTGCGCGGCGGCACGACCACGGCGATAGTCTTTTGCATCTGCGTTATCTACAAGCGCTTGAGACGCAGTATACCCGTGCACAGTGTTCAACATTGCTTTTTCTATCCCAATCGTCTGATCAAGAATAGCCATTACTGGACCGTTTGCATTCGTAGTACACGAAGCATTTGATGAAATGTCGCACACTTTCAGCTCTTCTTCATTAATGCCCAGTAAAATAGTTGCCCCGTTTAACCCCACGGGGTCATCTTTTATTGGGGCGGTTACCACAACGCGCCTTGCTCCTGCATGCAGATGTGACTGTGCTTTCTTATAGCTTTCGAATACGCCCGTCGCCTCTACTGCAATATCGACGTCAAGCTCTCGCCAGGGTAAAAGTGAGGGATCTTTTTGTTTGAGGATTGGAATAACTTTTTCAGTTCCGTCATGTACGATAAAAAGCGTTCTTTCACCATCAGTTTTGACTGACACATCAAATGGTGCCTTGCCGTATACCGTGTCGTACTTGAGGAGGTATGCGAGATTGTCGGGCTCTGCGAGATCATTTATTGCTACGATTTCTAATTCGGGTCTATCCCATGCGGCACGGAAAAAGACTCGACCAATACGACCAAAGCCATTTATCGCAATTCTCGTTTTCATTGTAATAGTATAGCTAAAAGTTTTAGATTTTTAAATCTCAGGTGTAGTTGTTGCAATTTCTTCTTCCTGTGCTGACTCACCTATTATAACCTCTCTCGTGCTTGTCGCGGTATTACCAGCATTATCCGTTGCAACATAGTCAATTATGTACGTTCTTGGGCTTGTGGTATCAAGCTGGATTTGGGTGACGAGGAGACCGTCGACGTACGTGGTGTAACCGAGGTTCGAGTCGACGTTGTCAGAGACCGCTGCTCCGTTGTCTGAGTAGGTGGCATTCACTTCAATTTCAGCAGGATTGGCACCGATGATTGTGACTGTCGGGGGTGTTGTGTCGGGGGCCTCTTCTTTCTCTGTTTCAGGTGTGTCTGTAATAGCCACGGGCTCAACATTAGTCTGTCCTGCAAGCAGTGCATCTAGTTGAGCTTTTGTGACGCATGTCTTCTGACCACTTTGGTCTGCTACACAAAGCTCTTCTGTCGTAAACGACTCAGCAAACCCGGAAACCTTCGCCACCACCCCCTCCACCTTCTCTGCTAAGGTCTGGAATGCAGAGAGGACAGAAGTGACGAGTTTGTAGAGGTCGACGCCTTTACCTCCTTTAGCAAGGATTTCTGTAGGAGCTTCTTCTGCGATGAGTCCTATGCGTT
>JACQLQ010000003.1 GCA_016204045.1 Parcubacteria group bacterium | reverse complement strand
CCTCGATGTCGGCTCGACACATCCTGGAGGTGGAGAAGCTTCCAAGGGTTTGGCTGTTCGCCAACTAAAGTGTTACGCGAGCTGGGTTAAAACCGTTCGCGCGCTAAGCGCGCGAACCAACAAAATGGTTCGAAAGTTTGGCGCTTGAACCGTTTTAATCCAGTATTGAGGAATCTTTTTGTTTATGAAAAAGTATAGGAACCAATCACACGATCACGGCGGCGTATTCTAGGAATAGAATGCGTGAAGCTGACTCAAATCGGTAGAATCCTGCTTTGCATCACGTTGCAGAGGGGATGATACCGAGGGAACTCCGGCACAGAGCCGGGGGCCCGTAGAGACTGAATGTTAGCTATCCCATACCGAATTGCGGTAAGGGATAAAGTTACAGTCCGATCCCGCCGGCAACGGCGGTGTCACCACCTTAATAGGTAGTGGCTACTATTGCGTGAGACAGGTTGGTCTCCTATCTACTGCGGGCGTTGATTCTTGAGGGGAGTCTTCGATAGTACGAGAGGACCTCGAAGAACTGACCTCTGGTGTACCAGCTGTCGTGCCAACGGCAACGCTGGGTAGCTATGTCGGGAACGGATAACCGCTGAAAGCATCTAAGCGGGAAGCCGACCCCAAGATTAGGAATCTTAGAATCCTGAGAGATGATCAGGTTGATAGGCTCTAGGTGTAAGCGCAGTAATGCGTTGAGCCGAGGAGTACTAATACATCATAATTGCCGTCGTACCTCACTCCAATTCGGCATACATGCTGAGTGTAGTGAGGTGCGACGGCTGACATCCTATTAGGAAATGTGAAAGCCACATTTCGGTTTCACCCAAGAGATGAGTGTTTTGTGCTGGTGCTTTGGCGATGGGGTCACACCCGATCCCATTCCGAACTCGGAAGTTAAGCCCATCAGCGCCGATGGTAGCCCAATGGGCGAGAGTAGGTCGGCGCCAGCACAAAGCACTCATCTCACGATTCACCCCCTCCGCCTTGCGGAAGTGGGGTAGTTTTGTTTTGCGTTTTTTGCATACCATGCTACTCTCGTCAAAGATGTATTGCCTGAGGTTGGCAATGGCAGCTGAGACGCAAAAGAAATCACTGTGGCAAGACAAAGTCATCAGCATTGGTCAATGGCTCTTTTTGGCAGCACTGCTCCCCTCCGTCTTGGGGCCAGATAAGCCCGCTTTTTGGTCAAGCATGATGACTGCCTCGATTCTCGGAGTATTCGCCTACACATTTTGGACACTCAAGTTGAAGAACGCGACCATTTCCTCTGTCGCAGTAAGTGTTGGCTGGTTTATTCTCGCGTATCAGCAAGGATTCTCTGGGTGGCCGACATTGCCGTTCTAAGCACGCACGCAAAGCCGCTATGCGGCTTTTTTATGTGACTAAATCCATGTTAGTATAACGATATGTTGAGTTGGGCTGCCAAACGTCGTCTTTTCTACCTCGCGATCGTCGCGGGCTTCTTCCTCGTCATTTTAGCCCTTCCGCTCTACTTGTCTTTGCAAGAACCTGCATCTTGTTTTGATAAAAAACAAAACCAAGGTGAAACAGGAGTCGACTGCGGTGGGCCATGCGAAGGCGTCTGCTCACTCCAGACGGCGGACCTCATTGTTCTTTGGAGTCGTGCGCTCCAGGGCACCGAAGGGGTTTATGACGCGGTCGCCCTTGTCGAAAATCCAAATCCAAAGGCAGGCGTACGCCAAATTGCTTATTCTTTCGAACTTTTTGATGCCGATAATCTTCTTGTTGTGGAACGTCGCGGAAGGACGTTCGTTAACCCGAACTCGCGCTTCGCGATTTATGAATCCGGCATTCAAACAGGGGAACGCGTTCCGGTCCGAACCCGCTTCTCTTTTGAGGGGCCTCCCGAATGGATCCGTGCGGAAAAGGTAGCACCGACACTCATTGTCAAAAACAGGGTTCTTGAGGAGGAGTCGCCCTCGCCCAAACTTCGTGCGGTTCTAGAAAACGATTCGCTTATGGACGCTCGTGATATTACTGTTGTCGCACTCTTGTTTGATGGAGAGGACAACCTCGTCGGTGTTGGCAAGACCGCGGTCGGAGAGCTTTTGCGCGAAAGTGAGCGCGCTATTACATTTGTATGGTCAGAACCGTTCGCTTCGAAACCCATTCGTATAGATATCCTCCCCCGCATCGATGCAACGCGTCCTTAATAAAATCACGATTGATTGGATATTGTTTACGGCCCTTCTCCCCATTCTTGGAGCGGGGCTTTTGGCTATGTACTCGTTTGGGGGCGATAACTACTTTGCAAGCCGGCAGATCATATGGGTAGTAGTGGCGATAGGCGTTTTTTTCGGGGCGAGTTTGTTTGATTGGCGTTTCCTCAAGCGGAGCGATGTGCTTGTTGGTCTTTTTATTGCCGCTATCGCCGTCCTCGCGTTCTTATTTGTCGTCGGAACAACCGTCAAGGGCGCGCAAAGCTGGTTGCAGTTTGGAGGCTTCACCGTACAACCTTCAGACCCGGTTAAGATCTTAATCATCCTCATTCTCGCAAAATACTTTTCGCGCAGACACATTGAAATTGCGCATGTTCGGCATATTCTTGTCTCTGGGTTTTATGCATTCGTACCGTTTATCTTAGTCTTCCTTCAGCCCGACCTTGGATCAGCAATTATTATCTTCAGCATTTGGCTTGGCATGGTCATCATTGCTGGAGTCTCCAAAAAACACCTCGCTCTCGTCTTTGCCATCGGTGCCGCCGTCTTTTTCCTTCTCTGGTCGTTTGTCTTTCATGATTATCAGAAAGAGAGAATACTTACCTTTTTAAACCCACTGACCGATCTGCAGGGGGCGGGGTATAATGCATACCAGTCGACCATCGCTGTTGGCTCGGGGGGTGTTATAGGGAAAGGGGTTGGGTTTGGCACCCAATCGCGCCTCGAATTTCTTCCGGAATACGAGACCGACTTCATCTTTGCGGCCTTTGCCGAGGAGTGGGGGTTCGTAGGTGTTGCCCTGCTCTTCCTCATGTTCGGGATTGTCATGTGGAGGATTATTCGCGCCGCACTCCTCGGGGCGTCAAACTTCGAGACACTTTACGCGGCGGGTCTTGTGATACTCTTTACTACACATTTCGTGATTCACATCGGGATGAATATCGGGCTTTTACCAGTCACAGGAACACCACTCCCTTTTATGAGTTACGGTGGTTCTCACTTAGTGACAGAGTTTGCGGCACTCGGCATTTTGATGGGTATGCGCCGCCGTGAACGGCCAGCGCATCGTGATGAACTTGGCAAAGAAATCGTTGGGGGAGTGATGTAAGGTATGTACAATCCAGTAAAACCATACAAAAAAGATATCATTGCTGCAGTTAAGACCACGTGGAAGACTCCCTATGTGTCGGTAACTTTTAATACGTATCCATTGGTCAAGAAAAAATTTTCTTATCCAGAAGTCGATCACACTGATGGCATTGGCACAAAGGGGCTCTACCACTGGAAGCGAGGGACATTCCGTGAGGCTGTCATCGACGCGCTGGCAATGAATTTGAATGACCTTGCGATTGTACGCGCTGTTCCTTACAAGCTCTCAAATCATGTAACCGTTCCCGTCGAAGACGTCCGCGTCTTTCACATCATTGCCGCGATGGCGGCAGAGTGCCGAAAGCGAAAGATTGCTATCGTCGGTGGCGAGAATTCGTTCCACGACAACATGGAAGGCCTTGATATCAGCATGACCGTCTCCGGGTTCGTGAAGAAACCGACGAAAAACCAATTCCGCGTTGGTGATGTATTAATTGGACTCAAAAGCTCGGGGATTCACTCAAACGGTTTTACAACAGTGCGACATATTTTCAAGAAAGAGATACGGCCTGAATTTACAATACCCACGGCGATTTATGTAGACGACATACTGTCTCTTTCAGAGAAATGCACGATTCATGGCATGATGCACATTACTGGCGGCGCATTCACCAAACTCAAGGATCTTTTGGGGAGTGCGGACGCTCATATCACCCACCCCTCTAAACTCATGCCGCACAAGATCTTTTATGAGATGTATGGAAAAGGCCTTTCCGACAAAACGATGTATACGACATTCAACAATGGCATCGGCTTCGTGATTGGTGTTCCAAAAGAAGAAGCACGTACCGCACTCAGGCATTTAAAGAATGCCGCGATCATAGGCGAGATAGTCCGGGGGAAGGGAGACGTGCACATTGCCTCTGCCTTTAGTGGCCGGAAAGTCACGTTGTAGAATCTTGGCTTTTCAGTTATGATGCTTAGATTCTAAATATTTTCATGCGAGACAAACAAATTCAAAATCTCATCAAAAAAGAAGAGAAGCGCCAAAAGCGCGTGGTAAATTTAATACCCTCTGAAAATCACGCATCCCCAGACGTGCTCATGGCACTCGGATCTGTTTTTAATGATAAGTATGCAGAAGGATATCCAGGCAAGCGCTATTACGGTGGAAATGAAGTAGTGGACGAAGTAGAGCGTCTCTGCCAAGCACGTGCGCTCAAACTCTTTAAACTCTCTCCCAAGGAGTGGCACGTGAATGTGCAGCCGTATTCTGGTTCGCCAGCGAACCTGGCAGTGTATACAGCACTTGTCCTACAGGGCGGCAAGATCATGGGCATGGAGTTGCCACACGGTGGCCACCTTACCCATGGCCAGAAGGTGTCTGCTACAGGAAAGTTTTGGAAACAGATTCCCTACGGCGTTTCTCAAAAGACAGAACAGCTGGATTATGGGGCGCTCATGCAACTTGCGAAAAAGGAGAAACCGGCATTGATCGTCGCCGGTTTCACCGCATATCCACGCACAGTCAACTTTAAAAAGTTTCGAGAGATTGCCGACGCTGTTGGCGCCTACCTCATGGTAGATATGTCACATTTTGCAGGACTTGTTGCGGGCGGAGTATATCCGTCACCCCTTCCTTATGCAGATGTAGTCACATCCACCACGCATAAGACACTACGGGGTCCGCGCGGCGCAGTCATTTTTTGTAAACAAGAGTTGGCAAAACAAATCGACAAAGCAATATTCCCAGGGCTTCAGGGCGGACCACACATGCATCAGGTTGCCGCCGCAGCAGTCGCTTTTCATGAGGCAAATACCCCGGCATTTAAAAAGTATGCCAAACAAGTAGTGAAGAATGCGCAAGCACTTGCGGACGAATTGAAAAAGAGGGGATGGAGAATTGTTTCAGGGGGAACTGATACACATCTCCTCCTTCTTGATACCTGGATGGAGGGCATTGGTATTTCTGGCAAAGAAGCAGAGGAACGTCTCGAAAAAGCAGGTATCATCGTCAACAAAAACACAATTCCTTTTGACACGCGGAGTCCTTTTGACCCGTCTGGTATTCGGATGGGCTCACCCGCGGAAACCACACGAGGCGCCAAAGAAAAAGATATGCGAAAGATTGCAGAGAGAATCGATAAAGTCCTAAGGAGGTGATAACTTCTCTTCAGATTTTCGACGAAGGAGATGGGGTTTCTATTTGGTATACTTGATGCCAGATACTAAATATCGGATACTAAAAGAATGATTGTAGATGGAAGGGCAATTGCAGGTGAGATAAAAGAGGGGTTAAAGGCAGAAGTGGCGAGGCGTGACACTCCGCCAACACTTTTTGTATTTATGGCAGGAGAGAACATGGTCTCCGAGAAGTTTCTTGGGGTCAAAGAGCGATTTGCTCACGACATCGGTATCCCGGTTTTAAAGAAACATTTCCCGGGTGATGTGGACACACTCCACCTTGCAGCTGAAATCGCTGAGATAGCACAAGGGAGTGATTGCGGTATTATCGTGCAATTGCCTTTGCCGAGCGCGCTCAACACAAAAGAAGTCCTCGACGTGATTCCTCCGCACATGGACCCCGATATGTTATCGAGCTCGTCCATGATGATGTTCGAAAATGGCCGCGCAAAGATCCTTCCACCGGTTACAGCTGCCATCGCCGAGATTTTGCAAAGAGAACACGTTGTCATTAAAGATAAGAATGTTGTGATCATCGGAAAGGGCCGACTCGTTGGAGCACCTGCGGCAGTGTGGTTTCGCCACCAAGGGGGGAACGTAGAGGTACTCGACAGCAAGACCTTGGACATTGGCGAATACACTAGAAATGCAGACATCATCGTGACAGGTGTTGGCAAGGCAGGACTCCTAACCCCAGAGATCATAAAAGACGGGGTAGTCATCTTGGACGCCGCGACAAGTGAGGCGAGTGGCAAGCTCGCGGGCGACGCAGACCCCGCATGCGCGTCTAAGGCAAGCGTTTTTACTCCTGTTCCGGGGGGTATTGGCCCTATTACAGTCGCCATGCTATACAAGAACCTCCTTATCTTGACACGAGGGCAATCCAGGGCTATCCTCCCGTAAGGAAGCGTTCTGGAGCGGGTACATAATGGCGCAAGGTCTTGCGTATCTCGCTCTTTTGGAAAGGGCGCAAACGGCGCGCATGAATGCGAATTTTGCGAAGGCAAACGCTGGGCAGTGGAGCACCGAACACGAGGATATCCACCGTGTAGCAAGAGATACAGAAGCAGAAGCGCGGTATTGGGAGCGGCGAGCGCGAGATAGATCGTAGTAATTACGAGAGACGGGCCACCCCCCGTTTTTTTGTTGTGCAAATATTGATATACTATTCTCATATGTTTGAAAGTATTATCTTAGGTATCACACAAGGTGTTTTCGAATGGCTTCCGATTAGTTCGGAAGGGGCGATTGTTTTCCTTGAAGCTAATTTCTTTCACCAACTTGGAGAGCTTTCCAATATTATTCAATACGCGCTTCTCCTCCACCTCGGAACTGCACTTGCGGCGATTATCTACCTTTGGAACGATATCGTCCGCCTCTTTAAAAGTATTTTTGCGCACGACCCCAACAATCCGCACACAAAGGGCGAACTTCGTTTTCTCGCACTCGCAACACTCATCTCAGGTATTTTGGGTCTCGCCTTGCTTCAAGGAATCATCTATTTTGAAAATATAGTTCCGATTGCCTCGCAAGGCATAACCGTCGCGGTAGGTGTTCTCCTCCTCGCGACAGGATACATTCAGATAAAAGCCCGAAAGACCAGAAAGGAAAGAAAAGATTCCGCCGCTCTCACATGGAGAGACGACGTTTTGGTGGGCATTGCGCAGGGGCTGGCCGTCCTCCCCGGGCTCTCACGTTCGGCGCTCACCGTTTCGACACTCATGCTCCGCGGCTACGATGACAAGGAGGCGTTTCGACTCTCCTTTCTTCTCTCAATACCGATAGTTCTCTTGGGAAACATCTTTCTCAATATCAAAGATTTTACATTAACCACGAATTCACTTGTCGCCATTTTCTTCTCCTTCGTCTTTGGACTCTTGACCATTCACATCCTCCTCAAACTTGCGGAGCGTTACCCCTTTGGCCCCATCGCTGTTTTCTTTGGTGTCCTCGTTCTTCTCTCGGCGTTTTTTGGGTAGATGTGCCGCTCTTAAAGTATTCGGGTGCATTTTTCTTCTATTTCTGCTAGAATGCACCCATGTTAAAAATGCGCATTGCGGCATTATGCATACTGCTTTTCTCATTCGGCATTGGCTATTTTTTGTATGCCTCCGAAGCCAGTGAGGGATTTTTGTCGAGGTTTACTTTCAAAACTGGACTTGACCTATCGGGTGGGACGCATCTTATCTATCGGGCGGATGTTTCGAGTATTGCGAGCGGGGATGTCGCTGCCTCAATGGAGGCACTCCGTGATGTCATTGAACGCAGGGTGAACCTTTTCGGTATTGCGGAGCCAAACGTACAGACAGAAAAGACTGCTGGCATCATTTCGGCGGAGAAGGAGCATAGGCTTATTGTTGAGTTACCTGGCGTGACTGATGTTGATAAGGCAACAGACATGATAGGTCGCACACCGGTCTTAGAGTTCAAGCTTGCTTTGAGTGGTGGCGAAGGAGAAGATGCTGTTTTTCTAAACACGACGCTTAGCGGGCGTTTTGTTGAAGGGGCTCAGGTGGGATTTGACTCTCTCACAAGCGAGCCAATGGTGCTTCTTAAATTCAACGCCGAGGGGGAGAGGTTGTTTTCCCAAATTACGAGAGAAAATGTAGGGAAAGTACTCGCAATATTCCTTGATGGTGTTCCCATATCACTTCCTGTGATCCAAGAAGAGATTTCTGGTGGATCGGCGCAAATCACAGGACAGTTTACCCCAGAGGAGGCAAAAGTGCTCGTCGGACGATTAAACTCAGGAGCACTTCCTGTCCCCATTGAGCTCCTGGGGAGCGAGCTTATCGGTGCTTCCTTGGGTGGAGAGACCAAAGATCGAGGCATCGTTGCAGGGTTCGTCGGCTTCTTTTCAGTCATGCTCTTCATGACGTTCTGGTATCGTGCACCAGGCCTTGTTGCCTCGCTCGCGCTCACCATTTACGTGATTCTAAACCTCGCACTCTTTAAAGTAATTGGTATTACGCTGACCGCCGCCGGAATTGCGGGTTTCATCCTCTCCATCGGTATGGCGGTTGATGGCAACATTCTCATCTTCGAAAGGATGAAAGAAGAATTGCGTGGAGGAAAAACTTTGCGTGACGCAATCCACGACGGCTTCGCGCGGGCGTGGGCTGCCATATGGGATGGCAACATCACCGCAATTGTCTCAGCTATTATCTTGTTCTGGTTCGGCACATCTTTTGTAGAAGGGTTTGCGCTGACCTTTGGCTTGGGTGTTATTCTTTCTATGATTAGCTCAATCACTGTCTCAAGGACATTTCTCTACGCACTTGCCCCAGAAAATGTTACGGGAATGACCCGCTTCCTCTTCGGTTCGGGGATTTCCAGATAATTATGTTCGTCATTCACCACAAAAACTATCTTCTAGGTCTCTCGGCGCTTTTCATCGTCGTCTCCATCGTCGCCATGTTTGCGCTGGGTCTTCAGCTTGGCGTCGACTTCACTGGCGGTTCAATACTCGAAGTTCGCTATGAGGGGGAACAGCCAAAGGTGGAGGTACTTCAAGCCCTTCTTCTCGAAAACGGATTTGAGAACGCAATCGTCCAGCCGATTGGTGAGCAAGGATATATCTTTCGCACCGAAACACTCCCAGAAGACGGGCATGCGCAGCTCTTGTCGCTCCTTAGGGAGGGGGGGGGAACCTTTAGCGAAGTGCGGTTTAGCCAAGTCGGCGGTGTTATAGGACAGGAACTTCAAAGTAAGGCGTGGATTGCAATTGTCCTCACCTTGCTTGCGATCGTTCTCTACATTACCTACGCATTTCGAAAAGTGTCCGAACCCGTAAGCTCATGGAAGTATGGCGTTGCAGCAGTCGTGGCCCTCATTCACAACACCGTCATTCCTATTGGGGTTTTTGCCATTCTTGGGCACTATTTTGTCGAGTACCAGATTGATCTCCTTTTTGTCACCGCAATTCTTGCGATCTTTGGTTTTTCAGTGAACGACACCATTGTCATCTTTGATCGAGTTCGGGAAAATCTTCGTAAGGATAAAGAAGAAAGAACAGATAAGCCATTTGACGTGGTGGTGGGAGAGAGCATCACTGAGACACTTGCGCGGTCAATCAACATTTCGCTTGCCGTTATTCTTGTCCTTGGCGCCCTCTATTTCTTTGGGGGCAGTGGCACAAAAGAATTCTCATTGGTACTTGGTCTCGGTGTTTTGTTCGGCACGTATTCGTCTATCTGTTTTGCCGCCCCGCTTCTCGCGTCTTTTGGCGGCCACAAGAAGCAGAGATAAGGCTCGTTGCGCTTTCTTCTCCGCTGCTGTAAAAAAGTGTAAGAGGAGCCCCCTAGAGAGGCCTCATGGATAAGGCACGTAACAAACCTCGCCTACCCGATCCTGACACCACTGAAGCAAACTGGGAGCATGATGGGGGAGCGGTGCACCCCCACAAAGAAGAAGAACCCGCTCCTCAGAAGCCAGAAGTCGACAAAAAGGACGCAAAATAAGGGGTTTTTGGTTCCACACATAGCCCGCTTCTGCTTACCCGCAAAGCGGGTTTTTGCTGCTTATCCTGCACCTGACGGGTCAGGTGCAGGGGCTTGCCTTTAAAAGGGGCTTTGTGGTATAGTCCCCCTATGCGCTAGAACGGGCTTGCAGAACTTGAAAAGGTAAGTATACTTTTCAGATGCCCCAAAGGGCATTTTAGTTTCTGCTTTTTTAGCGGCAAAGAAAGATAGGACTTTGACATATGCATAGGTAAGGTTGGAGCAAAAGAAGAGTGCTTTTTCTTTTGTTCCGTTCAAAGATTTTCACTTTTGTGAAAGTCCATTTATTTGTAGAGTTTGATCCTAGCTCAGGACGAACGCTGGCGGCGTGGATAAGGCATGCAAGTCGAACGGCCCGCAAGGGCAGTGGCAGACGAGGTAATAACACGTAGGAACGCACCCCGAAGACGGGAATAGCCCGGGGAAACCCGGATTAATACCCGATAGTCTCTTAGGAGTAAAACCGTCGCAAGACGGGCTTTGGGAGCGGCCTGCGGGCTATCAGCTAGTTGGTAGGGTAATGGCCTACCAAGGCGATGACGGCTAGGGGAGCTGAGAGGCTGACCCCCACCGATGGAACTGCGATACGGTCCATACACCTACGGGTGGCCGCAGTCGAGAATCTTCCGCAATGGGCGATAGCCTGACGGAGCGACGCCGCGTGATGGATGAAGCCCTTAGGG
>JACQLQ010000002.1 GCA_016204045.1 Parcubacteria group bacterium | reverse complement strand
CCTCCTCCCCCACCGCCTCCCCCACCACCGACAGCACCCGTTTCTGAAGATGGTGTTACTGTGACGGTCTGCGGGGTATCTCCGCCTGGTCCTTTAAGGACGAGAGTGGATTCAGTAGCAGTACACGTGGTTGCCTCGACACGCTCGGTTGGACTTACGGTAAACTTGTTCCTGGTCGCTGCGGTAATGGAAAGCGCGGTTCCTTGCGACATTTGAACAGTGAAGTTTCCGTCATTGACTGTGATGGAGTCAACTGATGATTCGGTGACCGTGACCGTGACATCATTCGCTATGATTGTCGTTCCCACCTGTAATACAGCGTCAGTATTCGCCGCGCTGGCAAACATCGGGCCGAGGAAGAAGCTCGCTATAAGCGTCGCGAAGATGACAGCAACAAAGAACGGGAACGGACGTACAATTTCTAATAAAGAAGACTTCATGGGAATAATTGATAATTGATGAGTTAAAGGTAAGCAACTACGCGATCAAGTGGACTAGATTGGTTCACACGTCCCCGCCTCTACTCTAAGAGATTGCGCAAGAGCTGCGTCTGCCGCGGGGGTTGTCGTAGCGTAAATCCTGATGATAACACCGTTTGTTGCCCGCATCTGAATACATGTTCCTACATTTGTCCCACTTGAGTGGAGTTTGATGGATGTTGTTCCACTGCCACCCGCGTGAATGCTACCCACGACACCGAGCTTTGCAGAAAGCGCGGGGGTTGTCGTACCGATACCGATTGCGCTTCCAAATACCGATCCGAGTGTTGAGGTTGCCGCATTGTTTACGAGACTGACTGTGGTGGTGGCAAGCCCAGCAACGTCAAAGGACAAGCCTCTCACCGTAAGCGCGTTTGAGGTCGTTGCGTTTCCGCTAATGATAATGGCATCACCAGCGGCGTCACCTAATGTGACTGCCCCGTTTGTTGTCACTGCTCCAGTTACTGCAAGTGTTCCTTCAGTCGCGATGTTACCCGTAGCACCTGAAGTCGTTGCGAAGCCACCGACAGAGAAAGCATTTGCTGCAAGGGCTGTTACCGAGAGCCCTGTTGTCGAAGCGTTACCCACCGCATCAATTGCAAACAACTCGGTAAAGGTCGGACCGACAACACGGAACAAGTCCCCTGTCTGGCTCCCCTTGAAAGCACCAATGACGAGCGGAACGCTGTCGGTTGATGTTGCGTTCAAGAACAAGAGTGCCTTACCAGCGTTTGGAAGGACGACAGGAAGCGTTGTGGTACCAAGCGCCATGTAGTTGGTATCAACCGAATTGAAGCGTACTCCGATACCATTCGTAAGAATTAAACCACCGTTTGCGTCCGTTGATGAAGCGACGGTAACCCAGTTCACGCCATCGTACATCTTGAGAACGCGCTCTGTTGAGTTAAAATACACCGCGCCACTGGCGTCCGCTGTTGGGTTTGACGTTGCGCTGTCAAAGACCAATTGGTCGTAGAAGCGCGCCTGCCCAGTAACCAATACTGCGTTTGCTGTACTCGACGCCATGATGCTTCCGCTTGCGGTTATTGTTCCTCCCGTTGAGATGTTCGAGCTTATTGTGGTCGCTCCGGAAACTGCGAGCGTCACGAACATCAACGAAAGCACCACTGAGAGTGCGACTGAATAGATGCTTTTCTTCTTGAATAAATCTTTGATACGACTCATATGAGTAACCTTTGGTATTCCCAAAGAGTTTTATTTAGTAAACAAGACCAGATTAATAAAATACCTTAAATTTAATTTGCACTTACAGGCACGCTACACAAAAGCGAGCCCAACATGAATGCACGTTTACTTAAGTATAGATAACGCAACTCTTTGACGCAAAAAGGATCTGTGGATAACTCATGAAAAAGGCCGCCCCATAGGCGGCCTTTTTCATGCATTGAATTACGGGTTCTATAAATCTGCAAGGGCGGTTTGAAGTCCGGTTTCACCGGGGATTTCTGCAACCCCCTTTTTAAGGATTGCTCTCGCCTTTTCTGGGGCTTTCATTACCTCAAGGTAAAAATCTGCTGTTTGCGTGTATAGATAAGGCAACTTTGGGTCATTTTCTATTGCCTTTAGGTAGTTTTTCTCTGCCATAACAGGGTTTTTGAGATAATAGCCGTACAAAACACCCAAATTGCCAAACGATAGGGAGTTGTTGGGCCGTATGGCGCTTGCGTATTCCCACGCCTCAAGCGCCCCCTCATAGTCCTCAATTTCCTTGAGAAACAACCCGAGGTCAACCCATACGTTGAAGAGGGTCGGGTCTTGCTTCAGACTGGTTACAAGGGCATTTATTTTGCTTGCCATTTCCACTTTTGCAGGAGTTGACATTGAAGCCGGCATTGCGAATGACCTGTCAAGGTTTGGAATAGCAATAGTAGCGACTTGTGTCGTATTGTCTTTGATTCCAGGGGCTTTATCGGTATTTTCTCCAACAATTCCCCCTTCTTGGACATCTTCCCCGTCAACGTTTTGAGTTGTGGCGGTAGGAATCTGCTGTTTTGTAATAGTTGTGTAGACAAAATAGCCAACCGGAACCACCAAAACAAGGGCTGTTAGGGCGATTAGGATAAGTTTATTGCTTTTCATGGTAATAACCATTATATACAACCTTTCAAAATCGGCAACTGCGCCCGCATATTTCATATTTTAGAGAACAGGAGGTTTAACCTTTTTGCCATTTATCCACAAGAGTTATCAACACAATTAGAAGTTCTGCTGGGCTTTTGCTTAACCTGGGTGATGTGGGGCGAATCCGCCTACAGCTCTATATCGGCTGCGCTAGAACATTTTAGGTAAAACGAGCAGGTCCCACACGTTCCTCTGCATCGTGGAACAAAACCCATTCCTCAACCACACAAAAACCCGCCTATGGGCGGGTTTTTGTTAGCCCTCTGGACTTTTGCGAGAGCAAAAGTGCCGGAGCACAAGTGGCTAATTAACTAGTTGACGAATACTCGTGTCGCCATGTCCTGACCAGTGGTCGGGAATCCAGGGAGACCGTAACCGTTTGACCAGTCGAGCATGCTGTTTGAGGCAGCTGCGGCCGAGACGGTTGTCGTCGAGTTTGGTGACCATACGAATCGGTCAGTCGTTGAGGCGGAAGCCTCGATGCCGTTGACTGTTCCGACGTTGTATGTAGCAAGAGGAACATTGCGAATCTCGGCTGTGTCCTGCAAGAGCTTGATTGCAGCAGTTTCCGTGTTCGATGTAAGGTTCGAGATTGCGTTTGCGCGCAAGGTGTAGTCCTTGTACGATCCCGCCTGAATGACCCTGTCTGCTGCCGTGGCGTCAAAGTTAATCCTCAATCGTTCGTTTCCACCTACGTTAGCAGTGTTAGATGTTGAGGTTGCGACACCGGTTGCGTTCACCGCACCACTCGGACCGAAGACCTGAATGTCGGTAAGCGCTACGTTTCCTGGCGTTACGCTCAAGTTGTAGGTCAGTGCGCGCAAGGTTACGTCTCGGCCCGATGCTGCGTGAATCCTAACCTTGTAGAGGTCAGCTCCTGCCGCAAGTGCCGTTGCTGTCGTAATGTCTTCGACAGTGATCAAACCACGGTATGCCTTGGCTGCGTTTGCCGCAGTGTCGGCGCTTGAGCCGCTAATGTTTGTACCAGAAGCCGCACCCGTTGCGTAGTTACCGTTCAAACCGTTGTTGTCTCCGTCGTAGTTAACAGATAGCACGGCTCCAAAGGCGCCTGCAGAGCTGTTCACGTCCTGCGAGTTAAACGTGCCTTTAACTGTAAGGGTTACCGATTCTCCCGCGGCAATTCGAACCGGGGTAGAAAGGGTCGAGGTTGCGTTGTCCTGGTTGTTTCCAGCGCCAAGTCCGAACTGCCCTTCACCCACTTTGGTAGAGCCATTCCAGATTGAAACTTTCTGGCCAAGAATGTCTGCTGGCGTGTTGGAAGCTACGTTGCCAAGCTCAAGGGCAATCTGCTTAATGTCAATTGCTTCCTGTGTTCCTGCGTCAAAGCGGTACTTAGCAAGGACGACATCGGCTGCTCCTGCTTGAGCTGCCTTGAACAAGACTGATGTGTCGTTTGCAACAGTGTAGGTTCCACTTGCTGCTGCGGTCATGACTTGACCGTTTGCGTCGTTAAATGTTTCGGCAATTGTTACTCCAGATGTAAGACCACTTGCGCCTGTGAATGTTGCGGCGCCATCAAGACCCCACCAGTAGGTAGAAGTTACACCGGTCTTGACATCACACTTGAGTGACAATGTCTTTGAAGTTCCCTTTGCGAGCGTCAAACCTGTGCCATCAAAGGTGAGCGTTGTTGAAGACGCTGTGTCTGATGTTGACGGGTTCTTTACGTTTGAACCGCTTGTGATTGATGTCGAGCCGTCGTAGAGCTGACAGTTGGTAAGGTCAGTTCTCGTGCCTGCTGTGTCAAAGTAGAGAGGAAGCGAAGTAACTCGAATATCCTCACCTGACTGACTTACGTCCAAGATGTAGCGGGCAAACTCAAACTGAGTTGAACCTGCGATGACGGTTCGTGCTGTTGGCTGTGAAGAGACAGAGACCGAGAATGCTCCTGCCTTGACTGTCTGCGTTGAACCACTGACTGCTGACGATGGAGCAGGGGTAATGGTGTTACCAGTTACCTGGCCTGTTACCGTACCGAAGTCAGAGCTTGGCGTTGTTGAAGCGGCAATCGTATCGTTTGTTGTGAAGTCAGTGCCAAGTTTTGCCTTCAAGATGACGTTCGTAACACCGATTGGGAATGTCACGGCGTCTGAAAGTGTAATGGTGCCGTGGTTTACCGTTGCGCCAGAGCCGTCAGCCGGTCCTGCAAGGACCTTGCCGGCAGAGTCGACGAGGACGACGTTTGTGACGTCAGCCAAACCAAGGGCGGCAGCACTACCTGTAAGTGTAACGTTGAATGCAAGTTGGGTAACCGAGATAGCCTCACCCTTAACGTCGAAAGTAAATCCGGCAATCGGTTGATTGGCAAGGTTTACCGCGATGTTGTTTGAGGGGACTCCAGCTGTCCATGACGATACGTTCATCGTACCGTTCGAGACTGTAACCTGTGCTGCGTCGTAGTACGGGTTGTTTGTCGTCCTGAATGCTGCGGCATCAGCTGTGGTGCCGTCGCCAAACGGAGGCGTAATGCCAAAGCCGTAGAGGTTGCCAACTATGTCGATGTCCGTCCTTCGCTCAACGTCGAAGTCAACGTTTCGGTTTGAACCGCCGACAACGTCTGCGCGAATGCTGATGTCCTTAGAGAATCCTTTCTGGATCTTGAGGCCACCAGCTGGGAAGACCGTCGTGTAGTAACGACCTTCACGTTTTGTCTCGTACACAGTGCCATCAACGAGGGTTCGCACGTTTGCGATGTCTTCCGCTGCTGCTGATTCTGATTGGAACCAACGAATTGACCTCAAGGTAAGGTCTTCCGCTGATCCAGCAGTCAACTTAATACTTGAGAAGTTGTAGTCGGTTGTACCCACCTCCTTTGTCTGGCTTGAGCCTGGGTCAAGAGAACCGCGAGCAACTGTTGAGATAGTACCAATGGTAAGTGTGGCGTTGATTGTGTGTGCCGCACCAACAATCGGGAATGTTCCGTGGACAGCTGCCGAGGTGTTGACGCTAACAACTGAGAGGACCGGTTGTTCTCCTGCTGAAAGTGATCCAGCGGCCGCCATGTTTGCAGCAATAGTGACCGTCTTGGTTGTGCCCGCAGGAATGACGAAGTCGGTTCCAACTATCACCTGGTGGTTGGAGTTCAATGTCTTTTCAATTCCAATGATTGCGCCAGTTTCATCCAAGAGGACAATACCGGAAAAGTTTGTGTCAACCGCAAGACCTTGACGCTCAACAACCAAGCTGTTGACCGTAACTGGGCCATCAGCGCTTGCTGTCAAGTTCACCTTTGTGAACGGGAGACGTGCTGCGCCTCCTGGAGCAAGTGAGTTTGCAGGCTGATTCGGGTGCTTAGACACCGTAAGGCCTGAACCCATCGGTGTTACCGCTGGTGTTGCAGGCGTTGCTGGTGTTGCTGGTGTTGCCGGTGCTGCTGCACACAAGGCGTTTGCCTTTGCGCGAGATGATGGACCAAAGTAACCTGTTCCGACTGAAAGGTTAGCTGGTGCCAAAACTTCAGAAGCATACTTGTTCTGCCACTTGATGACAGCTGCTTTCGTTGCGGGACCGAAGGTCATTGTTTCGCTACCTGGAGCACCTGCGCCAGAGGAAGCAACCATCGTGTCAGATGAGCCGTTCAAGAACATTTGAAGCTTCTTGACGTCGTCACCGTTTGAACCAACGACGAGATCGCGTGTCCATGTGAAAGGACATGCTGTGCTTGATGCAGACGGAGTTTGCTGTGTGAGCACTGAGCGTGCTTGTACCGCTTTGTCCGCTGGGATGACTCCCAAGGCAATGAAGAGTTCCACCAACTCAGCGAGTGTAACCGCGTGAGCAGTAGGAACCGCAACAACGCCGAGGAGCATTGTTACTGCAACAAACAAGCCAATTGCTCTGTTTGCTGTAGAAGGAATAAATGTACTCATAAGGTTTTGTTTTGATGCAACTTCTCTCCCCCGAGAACTGTTCTCAAGGGTGAGAAGCACTACGGCTCGAACTCCATTGGATTATTTGTAAAGTAACAACGGAGCGTCGAGCAGTTTTTTGTCTTTTCGACACTTAATTAATAAACTAACTGATAATTTCTTTTTTGTTACAGGCATGCCCACATGCCTTTTTTGTTGCAATAGGGCATATCTGTTGTTCACCCTTCGTGAACTCCACGCATTGAGACCTGCGAGGCTTGGATTCGAACCAAGATGTTGGATCCCAATGCGTGGAGTTCACTTCTTCAGACAATCAATTTCTTTCGACCGAAATTAATTCAATCTAAAAGTTCAATTCAATAGTTGATGCGTTCGACGCAATTCAATCAATTCTTTCAATTCAGAAACACAATTCAGAAACATTATTAAGTTTTCAATGTGCTTCCATTACTTCCGTACTTTCGTCTCATCCATTCAATTCTTACCTGACACCGCACGCATAGCAGAAAGAAACTGCGTGGAAACCAGTTTCTTCTTCAAGACTTATTATATTACTGACCGTCGCACACCGCAAAATGCAATATGTGGATAACTCATTTCTTTTTAAGTTCGCGCCTAATAATCGTT
>JACQLQ010000001.1:300000-387147 GCA_016204045.1 Parcubacteria group bacterium | reverse complement strand
TTTTGTTGTTACATCTGCCCAGGTTGGCAGATTTTTTCTTACCATCTTATCAAAAGTATTCTAATATTCTTAAGAATATTAGAATACTTTTGATAAGATGGTAAGAAAAAATCTGCCAACCTGGGCAGATGTAACAACAAAAAAGAATTAGTCGCGTTCCCAAAACTCCTTCTCAAACTTGTCCAACCTCTTCGCCACCTCAGTGGCCCCATCGGCTGGAAGATATTTCCTGGCAAGTTCTTTGAGGTCATCTTGTTGTGAACCACTCAAAGATGCCTGGTCATTGCAATAGGCATCGACGAGAGCGAGCACCTCGACCTCGGACAAGCCGCGACCGAGATATTGCTTCGCAGTTGCTTCGACGCGGCCAGAAAAACCGACCTTAGCAAATGCGAGGACAACCCTTTCGACAATGTGCAAAGATGCACCAAACGGCAAGAAACCGGAGACCTCGCCCAACACATCGAAGTTGCGTCCCTTGCTTTCGTTCCAGGCCATCAAACATTGGTTGATGGTGAAGTCGACGACATCTTGGGAAACAGGGAAGTTGGTAAGGATGGCACGTACCGCGGCGTAGTTAGGCCCAAAGCTCACCGTGCCCGACCTGCCAACGCGCACCAATGCCTGACCCGCCGCCTCACTTGCCACAACTCTGCTCAGGCGCTCTGTCTCGGTCTCTTTCTGCAATGCCTTTCGGCCAAGGAGGACTTCGATGATGTTTTTGATCAGGCTCTCTTCGTGAATGGAATACGCGGGCGCCTGTGGTAGGGCAACCATATCATCGGCGATATCGAGCTCGCCGCTCCCATCACACCCCGCGTGAACCTCTATTCCGTGAGTCATCGCGTTGTTCCTTCTCTCGCCTTGTGTTCTCTGCACGCAGAATACCGAAAAATCCTGTTTTGTCAATCCCGTACGAAATAGAACGCGAACAAAAGCCATATTCGGGAAGACATTATTCTGCGCAACGTGCCTACCTAGTGAATCGCATGGTGCACACTTGAGCGCGCGTTCGCGATTTCGTACGGGATCAAACAATTCTTAAGTAAAAGCCGCCGCGAGAATCGCGGCGGCTGACTAATCGGCAAGCTATTACATCGAAAAGAACATTTCTTTGATGAAGATGGCCAGAGCGGCAAAGACTACCCACACATAGAAAGAGCGAGGAGAAGCCCTTTTCTCCTCATTCACTTTCGCAATCATGAGAGACCCAACTACGCCTGCTGCAAGGACGAAGGCGAAGGTGACCGTGGCTCGCGAATCAGCGAAGTCGGGCATACCCGTAAAGTAGAGGTATCCCAAGCTCCCAAAAAACGGGAAGAATCCGATTACCTGGAGCGGGGTCATGCGTTCCTCTCACGCCAACAACTGAAAAGAAAGTATCACGCTCTAGGAATTAGTCAACAAAAAAGCGCGGAAGAATCCGCGCCGGGCAAACAAAGAGTGACTATGCAGGTGGAGAAGACGCAACAAGCCACCATACAATACCGATGACCAGCACAAGAACAATAGCCGCAACAATGAGTGCACCCTTTGAGGTTGGAATGAGTGCGCCTACGATCGAGCCAACGACGTCGCCGATCACCTCGTCAATCATGGTGTCCCCTACACAGCCAGTGGTCTGAAGCTACAATGCCACAAGATTAAATTCGCGTCAACTCTCTCAAAAAAACCCAGTCGCCCGCCTTCGCAAAGCTACGGCGAGGCAAGGAAGACTGGGTTACTCTCTTGTGGCACGAGCGAGAAGTGCCTCTGCATTCTTCTTGGTTTCTGCGACAACTTCGGTGAGTCGTTTCCCGAGAGCGGGGCTAAGGAGCGACTCCAAATGCTTGTTCAGTTGCTCGAGCTTGTCGACGAGCGCAAGTACAGAGCGAAGCGAACGTCTCTTCAGATAGGGAGAATCTTCTGGCTTGAACATCCCCTTCTCAAATAGGGTGAGGATGGTCTGACACCACTTGATTTCAATCCAAAGGGCACGATCCGTGTTCGTGGCAAGAAGCTCGCGTTCACGAATGCGCTCGCCTTCTGCCATTTCAGTCTGAAAGATATCCATGAGCGACTGCTGACCGCTCCGCTGATGCTCAATGTATTCTGAAACCTGTTTATGAACTTTCTCGACAGACAAGCGATCAACAATGGCTCTGCGCGCCCAAGAAAGTAGGTCCTGTTCTGCAACGCCAAAGACTTGGAGCCGCGAGAGCTCGAGCGACACACCGTAGGGAATCTTCCCCTCTTCGGTAAGCGTTTGGATGTCGGGCGGCAAATCAACGAAACGAAGCGAGTGGGAAACCATCTCGGCTGAACGGCCAATGTGTTTGCCGAATTTGGCTTGCGAAAGCTTGGGATCTGCCTCGCGCACCAACTTGAAGAGAAGTGCCGTCGCCCGCGCATCTTCGTGAATCGGCACGCGCTGATGCGTATTCTCTTGCCACTGGAGCAGGAGCGCATGGAACGGATCAATGTTCTTAGCAACGGCAATACGCACTGAATCGTCGCGATAGAGGTGACGCCTGCGCGCTTCTTTGATCGCGCGCATACGCCGCTCGCCAGCGACGAGGATACGCCACACACGCTTGCTATCGCGCACGGTCGAATGAAGACTTTTCACCTCAAAGGTCGTGCCCCACAGTTTGTTGATGACGCTCACATACCGCTCGCAATGCTCGCGGCCCTGGAGCTCGGCAACAATGATGGGGTTCAGAAGTCCCGAATGCACAATGCTCTGTAGCAACGCCTCGAGCTCCTCGTCGGAGAAGGTCTTGCGCGGCTGTGGAAGGATATTAATGGTGGAAAGATCCTTGACCGAGAGTGCTACTTGCTCAAAGGATGCCTTATCAAATGTCTGCTCTCCGCCGAGGAGAGCGAGAAGCCTTTCGTGCTCCATCGTGTCCTCACCGTCGCAGGTCTACCCTTCTTATAGCACTCTGTAGAGTTGGTGAGTATGTTGACCACATGTGTAAAAAGATGTACAACGTCACAAGAACATCAGTGCGAGGGTGTCATGGAGGTTGTCGTCAACAAACGACGTGCGAACCACCTCCTTGACGTCCTCGTCGGACGCTACAAGGAGAAGGTATTTCCGTTTAACTTACCTGCGGCATACGTGCCGCAGGAGCTCATTCCCCCTTCGATCCGGGATGATGCGCTGACACTCGGCCGCTTCCTGTTCTTTGTATGCACGTATATGCGCGGTGGCATTGAAAGCCATACTGCATTTCGCCAACTCATACGCATGTGGGAAGCACATCCAGAGCTTTTCATACCACGAGAAGCGATGCGTATGACAGAAGATGCTATTGTGCCGATCTTACGCGAGTATATTGGTTGGGACGCGGATAATGCCGGACGATTCTGGCGGATAAATGCCGAGCGATTGGAGCGTGGTTGGGGTGGAGACCCGCGAGCACTCATTCAGAACCTCACTTCCTACGACGAAGTAATCCGACGGATCGCATACAAGCCGAGTAGCACAAAGAAGCCACTCTCGCTTGATCCGAATGACGAAGGGTTCATCGGCTTTCAGCACAAGATGGCATCGCTCCTCATCTACTTCTATGACTGGGAGGGATGGCTCAAGCCTCGCTTCCTCTATCCGTCGCCTGCGGACTTCCACCACTATCGCCTCTTCATTGCGAATGAGGCGGTCATGGTCACCATGGATGAAGGACGAGAGATCCGCTACCACGAGAAAGTGTCGGGTGTCATCCGTGACCTGACGCTTGAGTACTTGGAGAAGACGGGAGCTGATCCGATCGACCTCGCGGACGCGATTTGGCTCTACTCACTCCTTCTCTGCGGAGAGTCCCCCGCGACAGTCGTGAATGGGGCGCCCAAGGAGATATTGCCGCTCTTTGCGGAGGGTGATGAAGGACGATCGGGAGACAGTGCATGGAGTGCTGGGCAACTGAAGCGCCTCATGAGGACATGCGGAGCGTGCCCACTCCAGGACACATGTGTCTACGCTATTCCCTCACAGCCGTATTACCGAAGAGGAACACTGCTGCTTTGGGAACGCGAGAGGCCGCCGCTCATATTGCCACCTCATGCGCGCGAGCCCAAGGTTGCCGCACCAGATGAAGAAGTAGAAGAAGCAGGGCAGAAAGCTTTTTCTTTTAGCGCAGAGTAAACCCCCGATTTGAGTCGGGGGTTTTTATATGGGGGAAATTATCCCAAATGCGCGTGGTCGTTCCACGAGATGAGCTGCCACGTGTCGGGCTTCTCTGAATGGGGATGGCCCTTCTGGCACCAGGTGATGCCAGTGTTGGTGGTGACAAGAAAATTATGAATATGCTGCCAAAAGGTGGGAGTCATGTCGGGCTCGATCAAAACGCCAATCAGCGTAGTAAGAAACATGCCGTGCGTTACGACGACGATGTTGTCTTGTGGATAGTGCTCAAGAAAGGCAATCGCCTCTTTCGCCCGTCCGCGAAGATCGAAGAAGTTCTCTTCGTCTGAATAGTGCCACAGAGGGTCGTCATACCGCGCACGAACCTTGGATCGTATTTGTTCGGCCTCGAGACTTTTGTGAGGAAGACCGATGAGCTCGGTAACAATCTTCCGTTCGCGAAACAGCGGACTCTCGACTACTTCCTTGCCCGTCTTTTTGCTTATCGCCATGGACGTCTCGTGGGCACGTTTGAGATCGCTTGCAACAATGACATCAAAAGGGATGCGTGTGAGCCGATCTGCAACAATCTCGGCCTGCTTCCTGCCGAGATCTGTTAACGGTTCATTGGGTCCTTGATGAGTACGGTCCCTGTTGGATCCGGTCTCACCGTGACGTACGAAGTAGACGTTTTTCATCCCGTACGAAATAGGAAACGCTTTATCCTTGATTTAAGGTAGCGCTTACCCTTTCCTGATTTAAGATATAATTCTCGTGCTTGTGCATCGCCATTATCGCAACAAGCTTCGTAATATATAAGTTTGTATGGTCCTCGCATCTTTGTATATTCAGATTGGCCACTGTTGTGCTCCTTAAAGCGTTTCCGTAAATCATTTGTGTGTCCGGTATAAAGCCTTCCGTTTTTGGAGCTCTTTAAAACATAAGTATAATACATAACCATAGGATTTCGTACGGGACTCATTCTTGATGCTTAAAATTCTTTATTAATTCTTTCCAAAATAGAAAACCGATAACGGGGAACGCGGTGGCTGTTACCATGCCTGGGTAATACTCGCCAAACCGTAACGCTTCGAAGAAATGGTGGAGTTCAAAGATATAGATGAGCCCGACAAACCCCAAGAGCCAGAGCTGCCACTTCGCATTTGTGATGACGAGGGCAAGGAGGATGAGCGTCAGCCAGAGCATAATCTGGAAGAGCAGAAACGTAGCCTGGGGAATACTCATTGCGTCAAAGTAACTGAAGAAAAACTTGAAAATGGGATCGATGTTATAAAACCCAGTAACATATTCCTCCAGCCCATGCGCAATAAAGAGTGGGATGGATATATAAAAAATAGTTTTAAGTTTTTGGGAGATCATGACGGGTCGTGGGGTGACACTACTCTTCTCTGGGTTCACCGATGAGTTTGAGCAATGCGAGCTCGAGTGGGAGCTGGGGAATGTGCGCTCGACCCGTTTGTGTATACGCGTCGAGAAGAGCGAGGATCGTACCCGACTTGATGTTTTTCCCCGCGACACCGGCAAGGGTAGAAAGGCGGGCAAAATCGTCTTCGCCAAGCTCTGCCTTAATGCTCTCCTTCATGTCCGGCGCGTGACGAATGAGCAGGATGAAGCGAAGCTTTTTTAAAAGGAGGCGGACAAAGATGGTGAAGTCGACATTTGCTTCTGCGGCGCGCCGCACCTCCGAAAGCGCTTTCGCGGCATCACCCTCGGCGAGTGCTTGGATGACCTCGTTCACCAGAGCTCCTGATGGAACACTGGTCACCTTGGCAACAGCTTCTTCGGTAATCTTTTTGTCTTTCGTCGAGGAGATGACAAGTTGTAAGACGCCGAGCGCATCGCGGAAAGAACCGTCACCAAGCATGGCGATAACTTCTGCGGCCTCGGGCTCGATTGCATACCCTTCTTTTTTTGCGACATCTTTGATCGCACCCGCGAGTAGCGCCGCAGTGGGCTTTCGGAAGGTATAGGTCTCGCAACGGGAGAGCACGGTGTCAGGCACTTTCTCTACTTCAGTAGTTGCGAGGATAAAAATGGCGTGTGCGGGCGGCTCTTCCAAGGTTTTTAAAAGTGCGTTAAAGGCTTCCTTGGTCAACATGTGCACTTCGTCGACAATATAGACCTTGTAGGGAGACCGAAATGGGAGTGAGCGCACACCTTCGCGGAGTTCGCGCACGTCATCGATGCCGCGGTTTGAGGCGGCATCGATCTCGTGCAGGTCTTCGGGAGCGCAGCCGACTTCGCGCGCGAGAATACGCGCAACGCTCGTCTTCCCCGTGCCGCGAGAACCAAAAAAGAGGTAGGAGTGTGCAGGTGTGCCTTTCTTTATCGCCTCCATGAGTGGGCCGATGATGTGGTCTTGGCCCAATACATCTTTAAAGCTCTGCGGACGATGTTTGCGATAGAGGACGACGTGCGACATGGGTGGATTATAGCATAAAAAAGCCGCCAGTTTTGCTGGACGGCATACGATATACTACACCCCGTTCTCCGTAAACAAGGCGTCGACCTTTGAGAGAAGCGTCTCATCCTTCATCTCGGGAGTGACAAGAATCGTGGTGACGCGGGGGTGAATCTTCCTTGCCTCGATCCAACTCTTGTGCGAGATGGTGACGCCAAACCCACGCCCGACGCTTGCGTCAGAGACCTCTTTGGTGACGACGAAATCGATACCGAGAGTATCTTCGGAGCCGTTGTGCTCCGTCTGCCGAAAGCTTGCGTAGCGACCTAGCTCCACGGCTTTCGCAAGGATGCGAGCAACGCGCTCTTCGTTCGCGTATCCGCGCTCCGATTGCCGGTCAGCGTGCCGCTTGATGCGGTCAGGAGTCCGATATTCCCCCTTTTTCTTTGCCCGAACTTTACGCTTCTCCCGGGTTTTTTTGGTCGGACGCTTGTATAGATGATTGCTTCCCCACATCCCTTGTCACCCCCCTATCGAGAACGGATTTGATCCAAAAAGATTGTGGTTATCCCGGCAAAACTTCCGAGGCCGGAGATACTCATTGTGATGGAGGCCGGTGTGATATCAAGGTTGAGATAGTCAATGTTAATGGTGCAACCCTGGCCCATTGTCTCGCCCTCCCAGTCTGCGATGATGTGGAGCATGTCGCCCTCTACTCTCAAATCCCTAAGAACGCCGGCGACCTCAAGCGTCGGCATCTGCTCTTGGTAGCGTACTCGCTTACCAACGAGCGATGCCTTGTTTTTCAAAAGCTCCCCAAGTACCCCTTCGCAGTTGTCGCCCTTGGCTTGTAACTGGCCATTCGCAACTCTCCCGTCAAGATACTCCTTCTGCTTCGCTCTAAGGCACGTCCATCCGCCACGACCACCCATTGCCAGATAACGGCAACTTTTTTCGCCCTGACCGAGCTTGCACACTTCTCGTACGTGCTGTTCAGTGGGAAATCTTGTAACTGCCTCAATGGTGCTAGTGCTCATTGCGGGCCTTCCGTATTGGGTCGTCTGCGCCGCGCGTGCTAGAGATGATATAAACTAAAAAAAGCTTCCTGTCAATAGGATTTGAGGAAACAAAAATACCACGCGGGGCGTGGCATGAGCAACAGACTATCGTTTAGACAATTGACCTTGAACAAGAGAGCGGTGATTCGGAAAAAGATCTCCTATGTCGAGAATCTCTTGCGGGTCGAAAAGTTCAATTATCTCTCCACCCTCTCCCCTGTTTTTTGGTTTTGTTTCCCTATGGGGCCGCGCGACAAAAAACGAGAAATCGTGGTCACCTCTGTCCTGTGACTGAACAAGTGTTAGGTCGCCTGCGGAGAGTGAGATACCGACCTTTTCTTTGATCTTTCGGATGGCGATACCTTGGGGAGTTTCATTTCCTGGTCCGCCCTTACCACCAGGTAGCTTCCAATAATGAGGGGCTGGTTTCGTCTCATCCTTCAACAAAGGAATACCGTGGCGCGTAAAGAGAAGGACTGAAACGGTCTGTGGTCTCCCGGTCAATTTCGTCTCCTGTTGCTTTTTCCAACGTTTTCGTGACGTTGGTTAAGTGTCGAACATAACATGCAAGGGTTTTTATGTCAACAAAAAAGCCGCCAGTTGGACTGGACGGCGTGATACACATGATTAGGGAGCAGGGGTGACATACTTGATCCGCTGTAACCATGCAGCATATCGCTGCGGCAAATCAGGCCAAGCGGTAGCGGCAAAGCAGAGTACACTCAAGCCGAATGCGCTCACAAGGCCGACGATTCCGAGCGGGTCATATTTGTAGCCAGTGAGAACTGCCATCACGATACCGAGTATGGAGCAAAGAATGCCGAGGGTGAATAACGCGCCTCGTTGTGCTGCCACCTCTAACGCTGGGGTGGACACGAATGCACTGACCGCTATCGCAAAAAGAATTACGGACCAAAATGAGCACCAAATGAGTACCATTGTCTTCTCCTCAAGTTTCACCCTTAACGGCCCCATGCCATAAGGAGTGTTTACTTCGTACTGGTGCAGTTATACCATTTTAAGAAAATAGGTCAAGTGGATCTCGAAAATTGGAAAATAAAAAAGCCGCCAGTTGGACTGGACGGCGTGACGATACGAAGGCTCTAGGCAGGCCTCGGCGTGTGCGGACCACCGCCCCCACCAGATCGCGAGCGCCACTCGACGTAGCGCTTCGGTAAGTCGGGCCACGTAGCGAGGGCAAAATACCAGACCCCTAAGACGAACCCAATTGTGATGCCGATTACTCCGAAGAAATCGTATGCATAACCGGTGAAGAGAGCGAAAAGAACAGTAACTCCAAAGAAGATCACGCCCACCACAAAAGATGCAGCCTGTGGTGCTGGCGACCGACCAGAAGCTTTGGTAAGTGCCGGCAAGATGTAGAAAAACAATAAGCCGAGGGCGGTACACAAGCTTGTGAGTATCGTCCAGAACATGTTTCCTCCTCGAGAGCCTCTCCTACAGCACAATGCCATGGAGAGTGTTGGGGTCTGGAGAAGTTTATATCACACTTATGCGGCCGAGTCAATTTCTACTCAAATTTATAATAAACCCTTTTTGGGTAACGGAGATCCACATACTCTAACTTTGTATTAATATCGGTCAATGCAACAAGCGGAAGCACTTCGCTTTGGAGCGCATTAGAAAGCGTATTGGCCATCTCCTCCGGCGCGTTGTCCCGATTAAAAATGAGCCGTACTCCGTTTTCAAGGAGGAGCTCGTCCCCTTCCTCCTTCATCATGAGAAACACCGGTTCAATACCGAGCCCTTTTACCGCTTCAATAAAACTGGTCACTCGCGTGAAAGTGTCTTCTCTAAGGAAGCGCCTTCCGAGCGGCTCTACTCGTCCCTCCTCGACAGCAAGTCGCTCGCCTTCGGGCACACCATACATTTCAAAATACACACGACCCGAGAAGTACGGCGCGTTCATGAAGATGACACCATCCTCGTCGACAAAATAACATCGGTCAGGAATCTCTGTCTTGAGATCTCTCCCCTCTCCGCACCACAAATATCGAGGCTTACGTTCTGCAACAGTGAGAGAAAGTGCTGTGAACGAATCGCGTGATAGACGGGCAGACTTGAGCTCGAGGAAAGTGCTCAAAAGCTTTTTCTCAATCGTGTGATCAGGGTAGATGAAAATGTTCGCACGAGAAAAAAGATACACGTAACGCCCCTTGAGCGACTGCGTAACAAAATCTTTCAGTGTCTCTACTTCTAGTTTCTCGGTGCCGGAGATATGGAGTGTCTGTATGGTCACCCGAGGATTCCCCGAGCTCCACGCCGCCAGTCCAGTTAAGGCCGAGAGCGTAATGAAAAAAAGAGACGCGCCAATTAAGAGCGCGCGACTTCTTGAGGGAGGTCTTTTATACGATCCCTTCAAAATACTTCTTTTCGATGGGACAAACATACTAGCGATCTTTCGTAATCCGCTCTTTGCCCATGTAGGGTTGAAGCGCCTTTGGGATCACGATCGAGCCGTCTGCCTCTTGGTTATTCTCGATCAAGGGGACGAGCAGGCGCGGGGTCGCGATTGCAGTCGAGTTCAACGAGTGTGCGAAGCGGAGTTTCCCGTCTTCACCACGATAGCGAATATTCAGGCGGCGTGTTTGGAAATCATGAAAGTAGGATGCCGAGCTTATCTCGCGATATCTTTTCTCCGAGGGAACCCAGAGCTCGATGTCGTACTTCTTGACCTGGCCTAACCCCAAGTCGCCCCCGGCGTTAATGACGGTGTGGTACGGAATACCAAGCTTCTCCATTGCCTCTTCGGTGTTCCTGTTTATCCATTCGTGGTATTTGACCGACGTCTGATGGTCAGCTTCACAGAGTATCACTTGTTCGAACTTAAAGAATTCATGGACACGCACAATACCCTTGGTGTCCTTACCATGACTTCCCGCCTCGCGCCGGAAACATGAAGAGAAACCAAAAAACTTGATCGGAAATTTCTCTTTTGGAATGACCTCGTCCATGTGGTACCCCATGATGGGAACCTCGGATGTCCCTGTGAGATACGCGCCGTCTTGAGTTTTGTAGAGATCTTCTTCTCCTTGCGGCAAATACCCGGTTCCAAAAAATGGTTCGGGGCGTACGATGGAGGGAGTAATAATGGGGGTAAAGCCCTTGCTACTTTCGAGGAAGAAGTCTTGTGCAAATCGCCACAATGCGAAGGCAAGTCGTGCACCGTCGTTCTTTAAGAAATAGCCGCGGAAACCAGACACCTTTGCCCCACGCTCGAAGTCGGCCATGTCGAGCGCCGTCATGAGCTCGATGTGACTCTTGGGCGTAAAGGCAAACTGTGGCTGGAGACCCCACGCTTTGATCTCTTGGTTCTTGGAATCATCTTCTCCCTCTGGCACAGAGACATCGGGGACGTTGGGAACTTGAAGCATCAGAAGACGCCATGCTTTCATCACCTTTTCGAGCTCCTCTTCTTTCTTCTGAAGCGTCTCTTTGAGACCCTTCATGCTCCGAACCAGAGCTTCCCGATCGCCATCTTTTGCTTTAGCTATTTCTTCGCCCGCCGCGTTTTGTTGGGCGCGTATTTCTTCGACACCTTGAAGGAGTGAGCGACGCTTGTCGTCCTCTTCGATGAGCTTTGCGATATCAAACTTGATGTGTTTCTTCCGCGCGGCGTCGCGTATTAGTTCCTGGTTTTCGCGGATGAAGTTAATATCCAACATAGCTTTAGTATATAGTATTTGGTATTTAGTATACAATAATGGGAACAAGTATGACTGCAGCGGAAATACAAATACTTGCGCGCGAGCAATTTCCAAAAGCGCTTCTCGAGATTCCACAGGTGCCCGAAAGACTGTATATAAAAGGTGCTCTCCCTTCTCCTCTCGATTATGGCTACCTTGCCGTCGTCGGCTCCCGCAAATACACAAACTACGGGCGAGAGGTCTGTGAAAAAATTATTGCAGATCTGCGTGGCACACCCGTCGTCATCGTCTCTGGACTAGCACTCGGCATTGACGCTATTGCTCACAATGCAGCGCTTAATGCTGGGTTGCCAACGGTTGCCGTCCCCGGTTCGGGTCTTGGGGCACACGTGCTCTACCCGAGAACAAACCAACGCCTTGCAGAAACAATTGTGCAAAGCGGGGGTGCATTGGTTTCGGAATTTGAACCAGATTTCCGTGCGACGCCATACTCTTTTCCACAACGAAATCGCATTATGGCGGGGATCGCGCGGGGAGTTCTCATTATCGAGGCAGGAGAACGTTCGGGTACACTTGTCACCGCACGACTCGCTACAGAATACAACCGCGATGTCTTCGTCGTACCGGGACCCATCTTTTCGGCCAACAGTGCGGGCGCGAACCAACTCTTGAAACTCGGGGCAACTCCGGTGACATCCGGAAAAGATATCCTTACCGCATGGAACATGGATAGTGCTGCCGATGGAACCGCGGAGACACCAGGCGTGCCGCACGATTGCACTGAGGTGGAGCGCACGCTTCTCGAGCTCCTTGACGAACCCATGACAAAAGACGATCTCATCCGTGAAAGCGGACTTTCGATTACCGACGTGAACATTGGACTCTCGACACTTGAATTGCGCGGACTCACAAAAGAAGCGCTTGGGGAGGTGCACCGTGCCATTTAAAAAAGCCCTGAGGGGCTTGGGACAATTACATAGTGAACTTGGCGACGATTGCGAGTATGAACCCGCCCGAAATGCAGACGGCCCATGTAAACTTATGCATTAGCTCTCGCTTTATTTCCCCCACATCGCTATCCTTAATAATGAGTACGTAGACCGCCACAGCCGCGAGCATCACAAACGTCGCCACTATCCAATACACGAAAAGCCAAAAGAGCGAGATAAGACCGGTCATTAAACCTTTCCTCATCGAGTCGTCTTTCAAAGAAGATACAAAAGAACGGTATCAAAATCAAGAGTTTTTTCACTTAATTATTTGCAAAAAGCTAAAACATGTAGTATTAGTGTGAAGTCATGAAGCTCGTCATCGTCGAATCGCCTGCAAAGGCGAAGACTATAAACAAATATTTGGGAGACGACTACGTGGTGAAATCATCCGTTGGTCACATTCGTGATATCCCGAAGTCGAGCAAGGGTGCTATCGATATTGAAGCGGGTTTTGTCCCCAATTATCAAATCATCCCCGGGAAAGAGAAGGTGGTTAAGGAACTTGCCGCGGCATGCAAGAAGGCGGACGAAGTGGTGCTCGCCACTGACCCTGACCGTGAGGGTGAGGCTATCTCCTGGCACATTGCGGAGATTTGTAATCTCAATAAAACTCCGGAGAAAGTAAAAAGGATTGTCTTCCATGAGATCACAGAAAAGGCGGTACAAGAAGCGGTCAAAAACCCGCGCAGTATTGATATGAATCTTAAGAGCGCGCAGGAAGCCCGCCGTGTCTTGGACCGACTCTTTGGCTATGACCTCTCGGGGCTCATCTGGAAGAAACTACGATACGGCCTTTCGGCAGGCCGCGTGCAGTCCCCCGCGCTTCGTATATTGATGGAGCAGGAAAAAGAAATCAGGGCCTTCAAGCCAGAGAATTTCTGGGTGATTACCGCTGAGACAAAAACAAAGTCAGGAGATGGGCTCACGCTCACCTGCGTTCAAGAACCGCGCGATGAGAAAGAGGCAGAGAGAATTGTTGCGGCGGGAAAGAAGGGGTCGTGGAAAGTGATGGCAGTCGAAGAGAAGGAACAGAGACGCGCTCCACGTGCGCCCTTTACCACATCTACACTCCAGCAATCTGCGAGCTCACGGCTCGGCATCTCCCCGTCGCAGACGATGCGCCTCGCGCAAGGTCTCTACGAAGAGGGGCACATTACCTACATGCGCACAGACTCGACCAACATGGCCGCCGATGCGCAGAAGAGTATTTTGGCTTTCGTGAGAAAAGAATATGGTAATGAATACATGAGCGCCAATGTCTACAAGACGAAGAGCAAGTCGGCGCAAGAAGCACACGAGGCGATCCGCCCAACACATATTGAAAAGCAAGAGGTTGGGAGGACAGAAGCACACAAGAAGCTCTATGCACTGATATGGCAACGCGCTGTTTCCTCTCAAATGACGGACGCGAAAGCGCTCAAGACAAAGATTACTGCGAACATTGATGGTGGAGAAACCATCCCCGACTTTGCCGCGAATGGCTCGAGAATCGTCTTCGAAGGGTGGCTGCGTGCAGACCCCCGAGCGCGTGGTGAGGATGTGGAATTACCAAAGGTTGGAGAGCAAGATCCCCTTTCCCTTGTCGACGTGGCGAGTGAAAAGAAAGCGACCGAGCCACCAAACCGCTACACCGAAGCGGGACTCATTAAAGAGCTCGAAAAGCGCGGCATTGGGCGTCCTTCAACATATGCGTCAATTATGAAGACGCTCGTTGATCGTGAATATGTGCGCCGAGAAAACCGAACACTCTACCCCACAGACTTGGGCGATGTGGTAAACGAATTCCTCGAAAAGAATTTCACTCATTATATAAGCGACACCTTCACCGCAGAAATGGAAGACAAGCTCGACCAGATTGCAGAAGGTAACCGCTCATACGAAGCAACACTAAAAGAGTTCTACGGACCCTTCCATGAGGCGGTGGGTGCCAAAGCAGACATTGATAAGATAACTGACATCGCTCCTGCGCCAGATGATATACGATGTCCAGAATGTAGCAGCGCCATGGTAGTGAAGCTCGGGCGCATCGGCAAGTTTTATAGTTGTAAGCGATTTCCTGAATGTAAGGGTGCGCGTGTGCTCGATGGCTCGATAATGAAAAAAGAAGTGGCGGAGGAGACGGGAGAAAAGTGTCCGGAGTGTAGCAAACCTTTGGTAAAGCGAGCCGGACGTTTCGGTGAGTTCATTGGGTGTAGTGGCTACCCAAAATGTCGGTATGTAAAACAGGTTGAAACGAGCGACGGGAAACCCCTTGTGAACACGACGGGGGTGAAATGTCCTGAATGCGGCAAGGGTGAACTTGCAGAGAGGAAGGGGCGATTCGGTATGTTCTACGCCTGTACGGCGTACCCAAAGTGCCGCTTCAGTATGAAAGCAAAGCCAACAGGAAATATTTGTCCTAAGTGTAGCTCCTTAATGATGGAGGGAACCAAGACCATACCTGAACGCTGCAGCAACAAGGCGTGCGCGATGCATAATCCCCACAAGATAAAGCCGGAGTAGGTTTATCACACAATTTAAAAACCTGGAGCGCGCGAGTGCGCTCCAGGCTTGGTTCTGCGCGTTAGCGCAGGATGTGCGTGACGACGAAGGTCTCGATGGCACTCCAGTTGACCACGGCGAGGCGGATGAAGTACGCCGCCCACGTGGAAATCAGGAACGCCAAGGACCCAAAAAAGCAAAGCCCAATTAAATAGCTGATGGCTCCCTGGTTTAGCCGCTTGAATGCGGCGAAGCAGACAATGCCGACTACCACCGTGGTGATGATGATGGCTCCGGTCTGCATGTAGACACCGGTGACGCTTCCGAGAATCAAGCAAGCCAAGCAAACCAACACACCCCCCACCCACATGGAAATATCTTCATTGCTCATTGCGGCTGTCTCCTTGTGTTCTCTGCGTTAGCGCAGGATGTAGGGACTTAGCGTGTCCCAGTTGACCGAGACGCCGTAGGACACCCACATGAAGACGAGGGCGACCACCGATGCCAATAAGAGCGCGGCCGTGAAGTCGCTCCCGGCGCTGCACCTGTCCCATGAGACACCTGCGATGAGAACGAGGATCGCGGTGAGGATGATGAGGGCGGTAACTGTCAGGTAAATGCCCCCGATTACACCAAGCACAAGGCAAACGAAAATCCCGAGATAGGCAAGAAAGTCGTCGTACTGCACAGACCGCCTCCTTGGTTTCTTAGGTTAAGGTCCAGCTTTACCTTTTAATTATACATGAAAAAGCAGTGAAAGTCAACCCTTAGTCGCTTCGGGGAATGGTCATGTCGCATTCGGCGACGTGCACCATGGCATCCTCAACGGGCACACGGTCACCACACGTCTCGCAGCGATAGACCTTTGTATCTGCTTTTCGCCCTTTATTCTTAGGGCTTTTCTTTTGCTTTCCCTTGCGGATTTGGCTTTTCTTGGTCATCGCTCTGCCCTTCACAAATCGCTCTTTTCAAAGTATAGTGCAAACATGCAAGAGGTCAATGAGATCCTAACGCTCCTCCCCTCGGCAAGTAACCGGGACAAAGACCTGATCACTCGGGCATATACCTTTGCCCAAGAAATCCACAAAGATCAGCAACGCGAGTCGGGCGATCCCTATTCCCTGCACGTCTTCGAGGTTGCAAAGACGCTCGCGAACTTCAAGATGGATGCGGAGACGATTGCCGCGGGGCTCCTCCACGACGTCATCGAGGACAGTGAGGTAACGGAGGCGGAGTTGGCAAAACAATTTGGTGATGAAGTAGCCTTTCTTATACAAGGAGTCACCAAACTCAAAAAATACCAATACAAGGGACTCGAGCGCTATGCAGAAAGCTTGCGCCGTTTTTTGCTTGCGGTTGCAGAAGACCCGCGTGTGCTCATCATCAAATTCGCCGACCGCCTGCACAACTTGCAGACACTTAAGTACGTTAAGGAAAACAAGCAAAAGCGTGTTGCTGTGGAGACACTCGAGATATACGGACCAATCGCAAACCGTCTCGGCATGGGACGCATCAAGGGTGCGCTCGAGGACCTCGCCTTCCCCTACGCACATCCTGACGCGCACAAAGAAACACTTGTACTCCTGAAACAAAAAAGTAAGGAAAATCTCTCTCATCTAGAGAAGGTGTATCGGTCGCTTCAAAAAGAGCTCTACAAAGAAGGTATTAAGCCTGTGGAGGTCGACTACCGCGTGAAGCATCTCTACAGCTTGTACAAGAAACTGCAACGCTATGACATGGACATCGACAAGGTCTACGACATAGCGGCACTTCGTATTGTCGTCGACTCTGTCGCTGACTGCTACCGCGTCCTCGGCATTATCCACGGCGCGTGGCGACCACTCCCGGGACGAATCAAGGACTATATTGCCGCACCGAAACTAAACGGCTACCAAAGTATACACACGACCATCTTCACTGGAGATGGCGGGATCGTCGAGATTCAGATTAGAACTACGCAAATGCACAAAGAGGCAGAGTACGGTATCGCCTCTCACCTCGCCTACAAAGAAATCGGTAAGGGGAAAACACGCGGAGAACGTGACTTCAAGAAAAAGCTCGAGTGGATTCGAGAGATTTCGGAATGGCAGAAGCATGTTGCAGAGACAGGAGAGTTTCTCGAACGACTCAAAAAAGATTTCTTCTCTGACCGGGTCTTCGTCTTCACGCCCGATGGCGACGTTATCGACCTCCCGCAAGACTCGACACCCATCGACTTTGCCTACGCCATACACTCGGACATTGGGGACCACACCTCTGCCGCTCGGGTAAACGCTCGCATGGTGTCTCTCGACACCCCACTTCACAACGGAGACATCGTCGAGATTGTGACCAAGAAGTCGAGCATGCCCTCACACAAATGGCTCGGATACATAAAGACAGGACTTGCGAGGAAGCACATTAAGGCTGCACTCACAAAGAAATAGCCCGATCACGCGGGCTATTTCTAAATGGTGAAATTCTTTACTGAGTAGAGATCTCCGTCTCCCTCGGTTGGTGGATTCTCAATAATCTTCTCGGCAGAATCCTCCGGAGCTTGCAATGCCACTCCCTCGGCGGCATTTGCAATTTCTTCTGCTGCTTCCTCTAGGCGAACAATGCGCTCAAGGAGTCCGCGAAGGTCGTCGGTAGTAACAAAGTCAATCGCAACACGCCCGCCGCCGACTTCGCGACGCTCAATGTGGACACGTGTCCCGAGGCTCGAAGCAAGTTGACGTTCGATCTCGAGCAATTCTGGATCCATATCCGGAGACTTTTTGCGTGCACGTTCGTGCGCAATGTGCCGCGAAATGCGTTCTGCTTCGCGAACATTGAGCTTCTTGTAGAGAATATCTTTAAAGAGCGTCATTTGCTCATCGGGCTTCTCGATAAGCATCAAAAGCGGCCTTGTGTGTCCCTCGGTGATCTGTTGGTCAACTATTGCCTGCAAGATTGCTTCAGGAAGAGCGAGCATGCGAATGCTGTTTGAAACAAACTCACGGCTTTTGCTGATTCTCGTCGCAATTTGAGCGTGGGTAAATCTGAACTCTTCAGCAAGACGCTTGAATGCGCGGGCACGATCAATGGGGTTCAGGTCCTCGCGTTGGACGTTTTCTATGATCGCAATCTCGAGTTTCACCCGCTCGTTGACTTCTTCCGTATCCCCTTCGCGGATGATGACGGGGACCTGAGAGACACCCGCGAGCCGAGCGGCGCGCAGACGCCGCTCGCCAGCAATGAGCTCATACTCGGTGCGAAGCCCATCGTCTGTAGCAAATTCTTTTCGCGTTACAACGAGCGGCTGCAAGATACCATACTGACGGATGGATTCGGAGAGGTCCTTTAACTTCGCTTCATCAAATTCCCGCCGAGGTTGATAGGGGTTCGGTTTAATCTTCTCTGTTTCCACCCAGAAAATAGATTGGTTATAGGGTCGCTTGTCCATAGGTGACGTTTTACATTTAAAATCTAGAGTGTAGAGTTTGGAAGTCATTTCATTATATCAAAATTGATCGGAGCAGCAAATTGAAGTACACTGAAAACGATGCCCGGGTGGCGGAATTGGTATACGCGCACGACTCAAAATCGTGTGCCGCAAGGCTTGGGAGTTCGAGTCTCCCCCCGGGCACTAAGACAGGACTTTTCATAACTCTTCTCGAAAAAAATTTGCGCAAAGTGTATAATTAAAGGGCAAAAAGAATTTTCGAGAACTATGACAGATCAAAAGCACTCCCCCTCGATACGTCATCTCTTCATTGCCTTCATCCCTTTGTGGATCTTCCTCGTCATGTACAAACTTGGAGGAAGCCTTCACTACTCCATTCTCTCTCCCCTTGGTGAGCAATTGATGCCTCTTTGGGTCGTCGGAGCAATCATCAGCACGAGTTCGTTTGTACAAATGATTCTTGATGTGCCAGCTGGATACATCCTCGACCGATTTGGCTATCTCCGCTTCCTTAAAATCTCGGTAATCGCCTTTCTCTTCGCCGGCATTGCCTTCATGGTTGACCTGACGATTCTTACCTACATGATAAGCATGGTCGCCGCAACAGTGAGTTGGCTCTTGGTTCCACTCGCAACAAATGCCTATGTCCTTGCGCACGCCCCGGAAGAAAGGTCCTCGCGATTTTTTGCCATGCGCGATGTTGCTATCTCGACGGGAGTCTTTTTAGCAAGTGCCATCTTGGGCTTCGTGCTCCTTCTCGATGTGAAGGTTATGGGGCTCATTATTACTATGAGTATGGCGGTAGCACTTGTCGTCATACTCTTCGCACCGCCAGACAAAAAGTTGTTTGTAAAAGAGGTGAAACTAGCGACATGTGATTATTATGTCCGACGCAACCCCTTGGGTACGACGTTATGCTTCTTGCCAAAACTAAACCCGGCGAGCATTATGCTTATGCTTTTAGGGTTCAGTTCTTCCGTATTTTATGCCGTAGTTTGGTTTATCGTTCCCCTCGTCATCGCACACCAGGTAAGCTCCGGACTTTTGAGCCTTGGTCTTGGCATTTTCGACCTCGCTATCGTCGTTACGGGTTTTGCGCTTGGGAAAATCGTCGAAAGGGGGGACAAGCGGACGTATGTATTCTTCGGGCTCCTTCTCTTTTCAATTTCGGCAACGTTAATCGGGTTTGACTTTGGCTGGCTCTTCCTCATCTTTGGATTCCTCGCGACAACAGGCGATGAACTGACGAGTATCTCGCTCTGGTCTTGGCTCCACACCCTTTCTCACGACGAGGATGGAAAAGGCCTCCTCGCGAGCGTCATTACCCTCGCCCAAGATTTGGGGTGGGCTGTCGGTCCGATTTTTGCAGCACTTGCATATGGATGGGTTGGCCCCTCGTGGGCAATCGCATCGTCTGCTATCTTCATTTTCGGAACGTGGATTGCTTACCAATTCCTTATGCGCTACTACCCGAAAGTTTCTCCCGTACACGTCCCCTCACGCCCCTCACGTGTACGACACAGGGGGTAACCATCTCCTTTTCTCAAAACAAAAACCCGATCGCTTAAAGCGATCGGGTTGCGTCATTTAGACTGCTCCGTATTTCTTTTTGTATTCGAGAACGAGTGCGAGAGCGTTTCGCCCCCACTCCTTTTCTTCGTTGGGACCAAACCCTTCGGCGATATCTCCCAATACGGCGATAAGGTCATCGCAAGTCGCAGCAGCACGGACGGGAACGCCGTGACGTGCTTCAAAATCTTGAGTCGCAGACGCGCTCTTCGCTCCGTCCGTAACCCGCTCTTGGCGGTCAAATGCAATGATGACCCCGGCGAGAATACCGCCTTCGTTGTGGACGAGTTGTGCTGTCTCATCGAGTGTGCCACCTGTCGTAATGACATTATCGATAATGCACACACGTTTGCCCTTCAGAGGATGGCCCAGGATAAGGCCTTGATCACCGTGATCCTTTGCCTTTGGTCGATTGAAAGCGTACCCGACATTTATGTCGTGACGCTCGTAGAGCTCGTAAGCCGTCGCAACAGCAAGTGGGATACCTTTCATTGGCGGACCAAAGAGAACATCAGTCTGCATATCCTGCGCAATGGCTGCACATGCTTTTGCAAGCTCTCGAATAGACGCTCCTTTGTCAAAAGGTCCGGAATTGAAGTAGTAGGGCGAAATACGCCCACTGACGAGCTTCATGCCCCCGGGAATGATCTTGATTGCTTCCCGAGCGAGGGCGTAACGGACAAAGTCCTTTGCGGCGCTCATACCGACTTCTCCTGGCACGCACGCCTTACTTCTTCTTCGATACGTTGCGCAGCAGACACGGGGTCTTTATCTTCAGTAATCGGTCTGCCGATAACAAGTGCATCTGCACCTGCCATGATAGCCTCATACGGTGTCATCACTCGCTTCTGGTCTTGCTTGCTTGTGCCGGCAGGACGAACACCAGGTGTAATGAGTGAGAAATCCTGCAAATCCGTGTGACTCCGAAGGAAGGTGAGCTCTTGCGGTGAACAGATAACACCATCGCAACCCGCGCGCATTGCATCCCGTGCGAGCTGAAGAACCTTGGTCTTGCTTGGCCCACCGAAGATGACGTTGATATCATCTTCATTCAGAGACGTGAGAAGCGTTACTGCCAGCACAAGGGAGTTCCCCTTGTTTTTTACTGCTGCAGCCATGGCTTCTACTCCCGCAGAAGCATGAACGTTGAACATCTTCACTCCTAGCGCCGAAACTGCTTTGGCTGCTCTGCCTACCGTATTAGGAATGTCGCAGAACTTGCCATCATAAAAGACTTGTCCGCCGAGAGAGTGGATAAACTCTACGGCCTGGGGGCCACCCACGGCTGTCGTGAGCTCCAGACCGATCTTGAAACAACCCACATGCGGAGCAAGCATTTTGACGAGAGGCTCTGCCTTGCGAAGTTCATCGACATCTACTGCTACAAAGGTTCTGTCCTTAGGAAGTGCGTCCTTCATTTCTTTCCTCTGATTGCCAATCTAGCAAAGACAATAACAAGGAACCCTTGGGAGGGCAATGGGAAAACAACACTCTTTTTGCCTTGGCAAGCCCCGTGTAGTACAGTTACAAATAATCTATGCTACAGAAGCCAAAAGTCATCGTCATTGTGGGTCCCACAGCTACGGGCAAGAGTAGTCTCGCTGTTAAGCTCGCAAAAAGAGTTGGTGGTGAGGTAATCTCCGCCGATTCGAGGCAAGTATACAAAGGTCTTGATATTGGTACTGGTAAAGTAACCGAGAAAGAAATGCGGGGCATCCCCCACCACCTTCTTGATGTCGCATCTCCCAAACAACAATTCACAGCCGCACAATTCAGAACAAAAGCGGCTCGCGCGATACGGGACATCCTTGCACACGGCAAGGTCCCGATTTTGGTCGGTGGCACCGGTTTTTATATCGACACAGTCCTCGGAAATATATCGTTCCCCGAAGTGCCCCCCGACACGACGCTCCGCCAAGAGCTTGAGACGAAGCCGCTTCTGGAATTATTAGAAAAACTCGAAGCACTCGACCCAGAACGTGCGGAAACGATTGAGCGTGCAAACCCGCGGCGCATTATACGTGCTATCGAAATTGCTCGAGCACTCGGCAAGGTACCTCGCATCGGAAAAAAAGATGAGCATTATGATGCGCTTAAAATAGGGCTCACACTTCCCGACCAGGAGTTAAGGAGCAGGATAACCATTCGCTTATTCGCGCGAATTAGGGGAGGGATGATTGCGGAGGCAAAGCGACTCCATAAAAAAGGGCTCTCGTGGAAACGTATGCGAGAGTTGGGACTAGAATATCGATTCCTCGCTGACTACCTAACGAGCAAACTTACGCAGAAAGAGTTTGAGGAGGGATTGGGAAGCGCCATCTCCCACTATGCAAAGCGGCAGATGCGTTGGTTCAAGCGCGATCTTGATATCGCATGGTTTACGCCAAAGGAATATTCAAAAATTGAGAAACATGTGCGTACTTTTCTCCTCAACAAAGACCATTGAAAGAACGTTAAATGTGTGATATCCTTTTTATTAGATAGGGGCGTAGCTCAGTTGGTAGAGCGTCGGTCTCCAAAACCGAAGGCCGCAGGTTCGATCCCTGTCGCCCCTGCCAAAACCATGCGAGGAACAACCTCGCCTTTTTCTTTGCTTGACCTACTGCGTGTAATGCCCTACGTTTAAAAAAGAAACTCGTGGGAAACCTAAATGCGCCAACTCACGCAATTGGTAGGCAAGACAATCAGAGAAGCAACTTTCGACGAAACAAAGCGCGAAGTGAGTGTGGTGTGCACTGATGGAACACGGCTGGTGGCTGCGGCACGAAGCGGGCCCGGAGCGGATAGCGAGTATTACACATGGACTGAGATCACTCTCGGTGACCAGAAGCTGGTTGATGCTTAAAGCAAAAGCGACCATTTTGGGGTCGCTTTTTACTTCTTTATCTCCTTGTGGGGGATGTGCTTGCGGCACCAGTTGCAATACTTTTTGATCTCGATCTTGCGCTGGACCAGTTTCTTGTTCTTTTGGGACCAGTAGTTGATCCTTTTGCACTTGGTGCAGGCGATGCGTATTAGTCTGTCTTGGCTCATAGAATAAGGTTTAAAAGCAGATATGTGTCCTCCCAAGATACCATAACGGACAAGAAAGGCAAGCTTTCTATATAATAGGCAAAATTGACAAAGCCCATATTGACCAATATCCTTGCCTTAGAATATGCAGTCGGAGATGCTCTGTGGATTTCCACACAGGACCGTACGAGCCTAGCGGTAAAGCTCACGATTTGAGTGACATCAACGCTTTGAATGCGGCGGCGTTCGCCCAACCCCCGATGACTGCTCAAGAATTCGACGAATTCCTAGGACAAGGGCGTATGCATTTCTTTGTTGCAAGGGAGAGCGGAACTGGACGTATCGTAGCCACCTTAACGCTTCACACCTATCTGCTTTCATGTGGCGGCAAAAATCGAAATGTGGGGTGGATTGAACAGGTCGCAACACATCCTGATTACGAAGGGCGCGGGCTAGGCACTAAGCTCCTTAAACTAGGAGAAGCAGAGGTCCGTGCAAGTCTTATCGGCCGTCCGCGCCTTACCAGCAGTAAAAAGGGTGCGCAAAAATTTTATCGGAAGCGTGGGTGGAGGGAAACTTCCTCAAGGGTTTTCGAGCTAACACTCCCAACTCCTGCGCAGGAATAGTTTTGGATATTTAGAGTTATAACTCCGGCATTGGCTGGAGTTATCTTGTATTGAAAAAGCCCTTGACGGGGCTTACGACGAAACTGCTCTTGGGGGGTACACCCGAGATATCTCGAGCCCCGACATATTGAAGCGGAAGATCGCCTGGCATTTTCGTTCACGGAATTTAACTAAGATTTTTCGCCACAGCGCATCGCGATACCGGATACGATGATGCTCCTGAAGCTCTGGGTTGTAACGTATGTCCCAAACGATAATGACCGTCTGTTCTGTCTCCCCAGTACGGAGATACGTAATGGGAACAGAGGCAAGAGTACCGCCCCAAGGGTCTGTGATCTCCACGAGTTCATCATCTCCAGTCCGAGATGCCACAACGGATTCCTTTTCCACACGCAACTCGGGGCACGTGTTCTCCTCATGTTCTAACACAAAGGAATCGAGTGAACAACTAACAAAGTTTGAAATACAACCGCAGAGAGTCCCACGCGAAGTGCGCAGGCACTTCGCTTCCGCCCTACACAAAACGCGGCAAAGCCGCGTTGTTTGGTGGGCGCGGAGGGACTCTGATCCCACAGTTACTAATTCACCCTCGACAGGCTCGGGTTCATAAGTACTGTTGGACGCGGCTCGCCCTCCTCGCGGACTCGGCATGGCTCCGCCGGTTCGAGTCCCACGCGAAGTGCGCAGGCACTTCGCTTCCGCTCTATACAAAACGCGGCAAAGCCGCGTTGTTTGGTGGGCGCGGAGGGACTCGAACCCCCGTAGGCCGAAGCCGCTTGGTTTACAGCCAAGTGCAATTGCCGCTATGCGACACGCCCCTAACAGGGAAATTACCATTTTTGACGTCTAGATTCAAGACGCAACAAAAAGCACCCAAAGGGTGCCTTACAAGCTACGGACCTGTTTGTCGAGAAGCTGCGCTTCTCTAAGAAGACTCTTGGCAAGCTCTCGCCGGTTATCCACACGAAGACCCATTTCAGTCGACGAGAACATTACTCCAAAGAAAGCTCCGATGCCAGACCCCCAAAGCAGAAACCAGGGAAGATTGGCAAATGCTGGTAAGCCAACAAAAATGAGTCTGAGAACCCACAGCACAGAGGTAATCAAGAGAATGATAGACAGGGCTGTAAAAAATGATGGCCAAAATGACTGCAGGGGTTCGGTAAGGAATATTCTGTAATTGGTTCTGGAACCTGGGCCAACTATGGCGTATTCACCCCCAAAGGACAGAGTATCACCGACTTTTTCCCTAGTTTCTTGCGCGACCCTCTTGAACGCTTCTGTCTTGAAAGCCCTTCGACTGTAGAAAAACCTTCCGAGCCCAGTGAGATTGCGTTCCACAAGCGGCCTAACTGTGTTTTCGAACGTAGTCTTGCCAGCAAGGACGTCCGCGACCAGTGGCGACTTTTCCTTCCAGCGAGCCACGACTCTGTCCATAACAACTTTCCTATCATCTGCGTCTGGCAGGGCAAGCACTGCTTGTACGGATTGAAAGAAGCTCATGGGTGTTTCTTCGATTGTCTCCGCCATGGGTCCCTCGAACAGTGGACTGTTTGGCAGTCTAACAAACCTTTCTCGAAAACGAAAGGGGAATACGGAATGCCTAGTAAACCTCACAAAGTAAGACGTGACAAAGTGGGAAAAATATGTTAGCGTCTCCACATGCTTACGATAACCTCACACATAAAGGCCGCGCTCTCATTTATTCGCTCTCACTTCATTATCGCAGGAATTACCGGCATGCTCGTTGTTGGCGGAACGCTCTTCGCAATGAACGGAGGAGGCGGGGATGCCCAAACACTCGCTCTACATCCAGCAGATTTTCTTCAGCAAATCTCTGTCTCGGGAACAGTTGTCGCCGCAGACGATGCCGACCTGGGCTTCACCCAAGGTGGCCGTATTGCTGGTACTTATGCAAAGGTTGGCGATCGCGTCTCTCGTGGCACAATCCTAGCTTCGCTTGAAAATGGGGATCTGCGTGCGGCCGTGCTTCAGAAAGAGGCAGCACTCGAAATAGAAGAAGCAAATCTTGCTTCGCTTGTTCAAGGATTGCGCCCAGAAGAGATTGCCATTACGGAAGCGCAGGTGGCTATGGATGAAGCGACGCTGATGCAAGCAAAACAAGGTGTCATAAACGCCCTGCAAAATGCGTATACGAAAACTGATGACGCCGTACGAAACACTGTCGATCAATTCATACAAAATCCGAGATCTGCGAACCCGCAGTTGCTCTTTGTCACGACGGACCAATCCATAAAAGAAAAGCTTGAATCTTCGCGTCTCGCGTTAGAAGAGGTCCTTATACGGTGGGAGAGTACCCTGGCGACACTTGGAGGGGAATCACTTTCTACCGCAAACACACAGGGGAAGTCGGATCTTGAAGCGGGTATTAGGTTTCTGTCGCTAGCAAACACTGCTCTCAACAAGAGTACGCGAAATGAACAAGTAACTTCTGCGTCGCTCGCGGAATGGACAAGCGATGTGGCTGGAGCAAGGACAAATCTGAACGTTGCAATGGACACCTTGACGAGCGCCGTCACGGCAGAAAAGAGCGCCGCAACAGCGCTTGCAAAAAACGAACGGAAACTTGCCCTGGACCGTGCGGGGAGTTCACTGTCGGACATAAACGCGCAGAAAGCCCGTGTTAAAGCCGCTCAAGCAGACCTTGAGAACGTACGGGCGCAACTCCGAAAAACACTTGTAATCGCGCCATTCAATGGCATTCTGACGAAGATGGACATTAGACCGGGGGAAATCGTCACGTCAGGGACATCGCCCATTGCCATGATGGGCGAGGGAACGCTTGAGATAGAAGGATACGTACCAGAAGTAAACGTAGCGCTCTTGAAGCCGGAGAACCCTGCGCTGGTAACACTTGACGCGTACGGACCGAATGTTACATTCGGCGGCAAGATCATTTCGATAGACCCTGCACGTACGGTCCGCGACGGTGTTTCAGCATACAAAGTAATGCTTCGCTTTGATGGCGGAGACACACGCATCCGTTCGGGCATGACTGCGAACATTGTCATTACCACCGAAGAGCGTCAAAACGTAGTCAGCATACCCCAGGGGGTCATCACACGCCGTGACGGCAAGAAATTTGTGACAATTCTCAAAGAGAACAACCCGTTTGAGCAGGAGGTGACGACGGGACTTGTGTCATCTCTTGGCAATATTGAAATCCTCTCTGGACTTGGCGATGGTGACGTCGTCGTCTTACCGAACGAGGAGTAAAAACCATGTTTTCTCCACTTAATATCCGCATAGGATTCTTTTTGGCATTGCGCCAATTGCGACGCGCTTCTCCATGGACGACAGGGCTCACCATATTCATTATGGTGCTCACCTTCTTGAATCTTGTCGTCGTCTCAGGGATTTTGGTTGGCTTGATCCAGGGCTCTATTAACGCGTGGAGAGTTGAATTTACAAGTGATGTTTTTATTACAACGCTCGATGACAAGAAATATATCGAGAACAGCCCTAACCTTCTCGCGCTCATAAGGACAATGCCGGAGGTCTCGGCTGTGTCCCCGCGTTTTAGTGAAGGGGGGACTCTAGAGGCAAACTACAAAACACGGAAGGATACGGACAAGCCCAACACCGTCGGCACGCAGATTATGGGAATCAGCCCAGCAGATGAGGATGCGGTAACAGATCTCGCAAGTTCCATTTCAGAAGGGGCGTATCTTTCTCCGAATGATTACGACCAGATTCTTTTGGGCACCTATCTCCTTAAACAGTACGTGCCGATTGAAGATCCTAACTTCCCAGCATTAAACGATGTTGGTGTGGGAACAAAAATTCGCATTACCGTCGCCGGAGTGACCCGCGAAGTGGTCGTGAAGGGGCTTCTGAAAAGCAAGGTAGACGCCGTAAACAGGAACGCCTTTATGGTTGATTCGCAATATAGGAGCATGATTGGACGAACGGACGGGAACGTCGATCAATTCGCTGTAAAACTTAAAGAAGGCGTCGACCCCACGAGTGTCCGCGAAGCACTTAAAAGAAGCGGGGTCGACCAATACGCGAAAGTGCAAACATATGCTGACGCGCAACCCAAGTTTTTGAAGGATATTATTGCTACCTTCAACATGCTGGGAAATGCCTTTAGCTCGCTTGGTCTCATTGTCGCCTCCATAACTGTTTTCATCGTCGTCTTTATCAATGCTATTACACGCCGTAAGTATATCGGCATCTTGAAAGGAATCGGCGTGAACGGTTCGGCGGTTATGATTTCGTATATCTTCCAGTCTATGTTCTACGCGGTCGTCGGCTCGGCGATCGGACTAATACTGGTCTATTCACTTCTCGTCCCGGCAATTGATGCCCACCCCATTAACTTCCCCTTTAGTGACGGAATCTTGGTCGCCCCGCTTGGAGAGACTCTTTTTCGTGTGGGACTCCTTGTGTTTGCCACTATCGTCGCCGGTTATATCCCCGCGTGGATGATTATCCGCAAAAACACACTCGACTCAATCCTAGGCCGCAACTAAAACCATGATCAAAACAACAAAGCTCACGAAGTCGTTTAAAAACGGAGACATCGAAACCCACGTGCTCAAGGGGATCGATTTCGAAGTGAAGCAAGGAGAATTCCTCGCAATCATGGGTCGGTCAGGGGCGGGCAAAAGCACGTTCCTCTACCAATTGAGCTTGCTCGACGACCCCACAGACGGGGAAATCTTAATTGAGGGAGAGAAAGCGCATACGATGACTCCCAAAGAGAAGTCACGCATACGGCTCCACAAGTTTGGGTATGTATTCCAAGACTATGCGCTTCTTCCTGAACTCTCTGCTCTTGAAAATGTAGCACTCCCCCTCCTTATGCAAGGACACACCACAGGAGAAGCATATGAAAAATCTAAAGAAAGCCTGGAGCGCCTCGGTCTTGGCCACCGACTTCGAAATTTGCCGAGTCAACTTTCTGGCGGGGAACAGCAACGCGTCTCTATTGCTCGTGCGGTGGCGCATAGACCCAAGATTCTCTTTGTCGATGAACCGACGGCAAACCTCGACAACGAATCGTCCAGGGTCGTGATGAAGGCATTTAAGGACCTGCACAAAAACGAGGGACAGACAATCATCATGGTCACCCACGAAGAAGAGTTTGCGAAAGAGGCGGAGCGTATCATCCGTATCGACAACGGGCGTATTTCAGAATAGGGCTTGCAATGTGTGCTATTTCGTGGTATTGAGAAAACAGATTGCTCGTAGTGAGGTGGCACATGAACACGTCGGCACAGCCGAATGCAGCGCCAAATGTGGCAGAACTTCGTGCTTTTTTCAAGGAATTTGGACCTGAGGAGGGAGATGGAATCGTGGCACTCATCGATGTGCTCGACACTCCCGAGGGAAGACGTATCCCCTCCTTGGGTTCAAGCTCAATTGTCTTCCCTGATGATCCGGGTTTCCGGAGTGTCTATATCGGGAGCCTCGACGGTTCTGTTACCCCTTTGCAGTGGATTGCTATGCTAAAGGACGTCTATAGAGACGCGCCTCCGCTTGGAAGAAAGCGTCTTTCGACGATATGCGCAGAGTTTGCCGCATTTCACAAAGCGAAACCTGTTGGGAACGTCTCAATCGCGCGGAAGGACGGGACCTTCAGTGTTCCCGCCGAGGCGTGGAACCCTGACATGACCGATGAAGCACTTGAGCCCTATCGAACCCAGCACTTGGGACTCGGCTAGGAGACAGCACTCAATGCCGAAGTGCAAAGCGTGCAATGATACCGGATCAATTGACACCGGGAATAACGACCTTCCGTGTGACTGCCCTGCTGGAGCAAAAGCACTTTTCAATCAAGCCGGCGTCACGGGCCCCGTAACTGGTGCAGAAGTTCGCCGACATTTCTTGAATGACTCGCCAGAGCCGCTCAGGATTGGAGCGGAATCCATTCCCGCCTCAAGCCTACCTGGCAGACGGAGGGGGGCGTGACCATAGGACGATACATGCTCGTCGGTGGGCTCTTTGCCGCCTTTCTCGTCTTCGGTATCGGAGGTAATATTTTGGCAATTTCCAATGAACTCGACTGGAACCACATCCTCCGCCTCCTTGCGGCAATGATAGGTTCTTCATTTCTGGGAGCACTTGCCGGAGCTTGGGTGGCAACCGTCGCGGAACGCGATAAGCGCCTAAGAAGCAAGAAACCTCCAGAACCACCGGTTCAACAGGATATTACACTCCCCATTAACGTATAGTTCATGAGGGCACCCAGAGACATTCGTCTCTGGGTTTTTAGTTGCACAAAAAAGACCGGCCCGATAGTAATTGGGCCGGTCTTTTTTGTGGCTTACGCCATAGCTTTTTCTTTAGGAGGAGTTGCTCGCTTTCGCACGCGTTGAGACTTCTTCTCAACATCAATCGCAATCTCACCCTTCTTCATGGAGACCAAGACGGTCCCCCCTTCACGCACACCTTGAGAGATCATAAAGGTCGCGACGGGGGTCAAAATCTTGTTTTGAATCAACCTCTTGAGCGGTCGAGCACCATATTGGGTGTCATACCCAACCCTCGCAAGATAGTCGAACACGTCCGGCTCGAGCGCAAGCTTAATCTCTTTCTCAAGAAGCCGCGCGCGAACATTCTCTACTTGAATCTTTACAATCTCCTTGATTGCGTCTGGTGAGAGCAAGTTAAAGACCACGATCTCATCGAGGCGGTTCAGGAATTCCGGGCGGAAGTGCGAACGTAAACTTTCAAGCACGTTTCCTCGAAGTGTCTCGAAGGTACTCTTCTCGTCTCCGCCGCCAAAGCCGATTTTCTCCATACGGTTGATATGCTCGGAGCCCACGTTTGATGTCAGAATGATAATGGAGTTTTTGAAGTTAACTACCCGACCCTTGGCGTCGGTCAAGCGACCGTCATCAAGCACCTGAAGGAGGATGTTGAAGACCTCGGGGTGGGCCTTCTCGATCTCGTCAAAGAGGATAACCGAATACGGACGGTGACGTATCTGCTCGGTAAAGACACCTCCTTCTTCGTGGCCAACATAGCCAGGCGGCGAACCGATCATCTTCGAAACAGAGTGCTTTTCCATGAACTCCGACATGTCAACGCGAATCATCGCCTTCTCGTCATCAAACATGAACTCGGCGAGCGCTTTGGTGAGCTCGGTCTTACCAACCCCTGTGGGCCCCAAGAACATAAAGGAGGCAATCGGACGATTCGGGTCTCCGATTCCCGCGCGCGAGCGCTTCACGGCGTCAGCAACGATGCGAACCGCCTCGTCTTGTCCGACAATCCGCTTTTTCAAAACTTCGTCCATGCGCTCAAGCTTCCTAACCTCTTCTTCGAGCATGCGCATGACGGGCACACCCGTCCAACGAGCGACAACGTCTGCGATTTCGACTTCGGTCACTTCTTCGTTGAGAATTCGACGTGACTTCTGAAGCTTCTTCAAACGCTTCATCTTTTCCTTGAGATCGCGCTCAATTGCCGGCATTCTGCCATAACGAATTTCTGCAGCACGGGTAAGTGATGCTTTGATTTCGGCGGCCTCTCCTTCAAGTCGGAGCGCCTCGTATTCTTTCTTCAGTTTACTGATGTCATCCAAAAGACCCTTCTCGTTTTGCCATTTAAGCTCGAGTTCGTGTGTCTTCTCTTTGAGGTCAGCGATTTCTTTGTCGATTTGCTTCATGCGCGACTTGGCCTTGCGCTTACCAGAGGCGCTGGTCGCGACTGATGTGTCCACTTCGTTCTTGAGCGCCTCTTTCTCAATCTGAAGACGCATGATGGCTCGATGCGTTTCTTCAAGAGCTTGTGGCTTGTTCTCAAGCGACATGCGGAGAGTTGAAGCCGCTTCGTCGATAAGGTCTACCGCCTTGTCTGGGAGAAAGCGATCACTAATATAGCGACTGCCGAGTGTTACCGCGGCCACAATAGCGTTGTCGGTAATCCTGACGCCGTGGAAAAGCTCGTATTTGTCTTTAATGCCACGAAGAATGGCGATTGCATCTTCGGGAGAGGGTTCATTGATATAGATAGGTTGAAAACGACGTGTCAGCGCCGGATCTTTTTCGATATATTTTTGATATTCCTTGAGAGTCGTCGCACCGATTGCGCGTAACTCTCCGCGTGCAAGTGCGGGCTTCAACATGTTTGAGGCATCAACTGAACCTTCGGCCGCTCCGGCACCTACAATGGTGTGAATCTCGTCAATAAAGAGAACAACCTTTCCTTCGGCTCGCTCAATCTCCTTCATGATTGCCTTCAAACGTTCTTCAAATTCGCCGCGGTATTTTGTGCCTGCAATGAGTAAGCCGAGGTCCAAGGAAACAAGTTCTTTGTTCTTCAAAGATTCCGGCACTTCCCCTTTTGCCATACGAACCGCGAGCCCCTCGGCAATCGCTGTCTTCCCCACTCCCGGGTCACCGATCAAAATCGGATTGTTTTTGGTCCGGCGCGAGAGGATCTGGATCATGCGATTGATTTCGCTGTCACGACCGATGACTGGGTCGATCTTGTCTTCAGCTGCGAGTTTGGTCAGATTGCGCGTATACTTTTCGAGCGAACGAAACTTCTTCTGGGGCGTCGCATCTGTAACCGAGTGAGAGCGCAAGTCCTCAATGACTTCGAGTACTCGCTCTCGTGTAATGCGAAACCGCGCGAGGATCTCGCGTGACTGACCAGGCACATCAAAAGTCGCCAAGAACAAATGTTCGGTCGATACAAACTCGTCTCCAAGGCCTTGTGCAACACGAACGCTTTTTTCCAAAATCTGGGCAAGCTCCGGAGTGAGGTAAATCTGGTATGACGGCGCAAGGACGTTTGACCCTTCTGGTGCCTCGATCGCTTCGAGGAGAGAGTCGGCGAGAAGAATAGTGTCCACCTCGAGTCGATCCAGCACAGAGAGCACCATGGACTCTTCTTGGAGGACGAGTGCAGTCAAAAGATGCACAGGGGTAACATGCTGTTGACCCCGCTCAATGGCAAGTTCATGCGCACGACGAATCGCTTCTTGCGCTTTCGTTGTGAAATTCCCGAAAGAAGGTGGCATACGTTAATAGTATCAAGAATTAGGTATTAGGTATAAAGTAGATGCCACTATTTTACATGCTAGTTTACTGAATGTCAAGGTCTTTTCCTCCTTTATTTACAAGCGGCTCCCCTTCTTTGTGCGTACTTTGCTTTCCCTTAAGAAGTTCTTCAATGTAGCGCGCCGGGACCACGTAGTGGGCCCCGTCAGCCGCGATGGTAATGCCGAGAACTGCGCCGTCAGTGTTCAAGAGCGGTCCACCAGAATACCGCCTGTCTACATCCATGGTTGTATGAATCTTAACAATACGACTTCCGTTTTCCCCCTCTCCCGCCGCGGCTCGTTCAAGGCGAGAGACAACACCCAAAAGAAGCTGGAGGTCATCATCGGCACCTAGCGCGATCGCTGTTTGCCCAATGCGTGTTTCCGCAGTATCTGCAAACGAAACCGAGCTGAAAGGCTCTGTCGCACCTTCGGTGAGAGTAGATGAGGTAATTTCCAAAACTGTGATTGGCGAAGACTCATCTGTTGTTGTCGCCCGACGAGCGGTAAACTCAACCCCGCCTAGGGTTGTAACGATGAACTCGTTCTGATCTTCTGGGAGTTGCGACTTATCACCGAGCACGACGCGACTTTCTTGTATCACGAAGCCGGTTCCAACATTTTCGATTTCGATTTTTTGAGCATCACCAGCGAGACCCTGCAGTAGCGACGACTTTTTCTTCGGATACCCAATAATGACGAGGTTGGCCGAATTCTTCTCTGCCGCCTTGACGATGAAGTCCTCTTCCTTGATGACGATATTGTTTACTTGTGCTGGCTGTTCTGATTTCTGCGGCACAATGATCCGCTCTGTCCTTTCGACGACTCTGTTAATAGTTTGTGTAACACCTGGAGGAGCTTGGTCCATGAGCGTGACCGTCACAATGCCAGTCGCAATAGACGTCACGAATGAGACCAGGAGCGCGAGTAGTATGAGTTGATTTTTATTGAGATTTTCTAGATCCATACGCCGCTTACTTCTACTTACTTCCTTTAACTGCATCATACAATAAAAAGTTAACGTATCCAAGTGAACTGTGCACAAAAGTGCTTATACTGTTATACTCTTAACATATGATTCCGCTCGAAACCCCCGTTCTTCTTGCCTTTGGCGCTGTGGCCTTCCTCTTTGCTGTCGTGTTTGGACTCCTTATCGCCACAGAACTACGACTCAAGCGGCTTCTCCGAGGCAAACATGCTAAAGATTTGGAGGAAACACTTAAGGAGGTGGGACACGAGCTCGACCTTCTCAATGAAAACAAGAGGCAACAACAGGCCCAACTCAAAAACCTAGATGAACGACTGCGCAAAAGTGTTAGAGAAGTTGGCGTCGTGCGCTTCAACCCGTTCAAGGGAACATCGGGTAGCAACCAAAGCTTTGCCGCGGCCTTCATAAATGAGGAGGGCAACGGCACCATCATTTCCTCCCTCTACTCCCGCGAGCAAGTATCAGTATTTGCAAAACCCCTCAAAAACGGGCAGTCTGAGTACGAGCTGTCTAAAGAGGAGAAAGAGGCTATCGCCCGTGCCTCGCACGGGAATCCCTAATTCCTACTATCTAATTTCTAAAGCCGATTGGTAACTGGTATTTGGATTTCATTAGAAATTAGAAATTTAGAGTCAGAAATTTGTAGTACTACTATGTCTCCCGCTTCCCAAAAACCAAATATACAAAGTGGTTCTGTCCCCCGCCCCCCTGTCGTTGTCGTTATGGGGCATATTGATCATGGGAAATCTTCTCTGCTCGACTACATACGCAAAACAAACGTTACGGCCGGAGAAGCCGGGGGTATCACCCAACATATGTACGCCTACGAAATCGAACACCAGGGCGAGGGTGGAGGAAAGCGCAAAATCACGTTTATCGACACTCCGGGCCACGCAGCGTTTTCTCTGATGCGCGAACGAGGAGCCGTGGTGGCTGACATAGCGATTTTGGTGGTCGCTGCAGATGACGGAGTAAAGGCGCAAACGGTTGAGGCCTTAAAGACAATACGCGGTAACAATGTCCCCTTCATTGTTGCGCTCAACAAAATTGACAAAGAAGGTGCGAACTCAGAGCGCGTTAAACAAGAGCTTGCCGAGAAAGAAGTGTTTGTCGAAGGATACGGTGGGGATGTCCCATTAGTGCCAATTTCCGCGAAACGAGGAGACGGAATCCCCGAACTTCTTGATATGGTCCTCTTGGTCGCGGACATGCGCGAGCTTACGGGGGACCCAGAGGCGAACGCCGAAGGTATTGTCATTGAGGCGCACCGCGACGAACGGGTGGGCATCTCGGCAACACTCATCATCAAGAACGGAATCTTGCGCAAAGGTATGTACGTTGCTATCGGGGGAAGCGTCGCTCCCGCTAGGCGCGTCGAGAACTTTTTGGGCAAGACGGTGGACGAAGCAACCTTCTCTGCCCCGGTTCATGTCTACGGTTTCGCTGAATTACCGAGCGTTGGCGCAACATTCAAGGCATCGGAATCTCAAGAAGAAGCAATTGCCGCGGCAAATCTCCTTAAGGACGAGGTGGCAAAAACTCCTGTCTCTGCGCCAAGGAGGGAAGAGACGGCGGAGGATGTCGCCGTTGTCCCCATTATTATCAAGGCGGACACAATGGGTACGCTGGAAGCGATTGAGAAGGAAGTGGGGTTGCTCTCCCCCGAGCGTGTGCGACCATATATATTGGGTAAGGGCATCGGCACTGTCGGTGAAGCAGACGTGGCGCGAGCACTTGGTAAAGAAAAGGCCATCGTAGTCGCCTTCAATACAAAAGTTGAGCGACGCGCAGAAGAACTCGCGACTCGTGAAAAGGTCTCGATCGGAACTTTCACTATCATTTACGAACTCATCGAGTGGCTCGAGAAAGAGCTTACCAAACACCGGCCCAAAGTCATGGTTGAAGACGTCATCGGTAGCGCAAAGATTATCCGAGTATTCAGTAGGACAAAAGACAAGCAAGTAGTGGGTGGCCGCGTGAAGACAGGACGCCTAACGACAAGCAAAGAAGTTCGAGTTATCCGTCGTGAGAATACAATCGGACACGGGAGAATACTGGAGCTCCAACAACAAAAACAAAAAACAAACGAGGTGTTAGAGGGTGTTGAATTCGGCGCGATGATTGAATCGCGCCACGAAATCGCTCCTGGAGATGTGATAGAGGCCATCGAACGAGTAGAACGATAGGGGATTCTGCAATTAAACATGAAACCGAAGAGGAGGGAAAAAACAAAAAAAGTCGGGCCATCAAAGCGGGTAGAGAAGGCCAGCTCCGCACTACAAAAGATTGTGGCTGACTTTGTCGAGGCGCGAGCGCCAAAAAACACGCTTCTTACCGTGACTGATGTTGCTGTATCGCAGGACCTGCGATACATCGTCGCGTTTGTGAGCGTGTACCCTGATGTAGGAGACGTATCGATAACAAAACTCCTGAACGCTGACTACAGAGAGTTAAACGAACTTATCGCTAAACAGGCAGATTTTAAATATATGCCAAAAGTGGTCTTTGAAATTGACCACGGGGAACGAAACCGACAAAGAATAGACGAACTCCTAAGCCAGGATTAATTCCCAGAAACGAGAAAGTCTGGTATAGTTTGTTTGACGGCTCGCCATGAGCGAAGTCGAATGGCACGGTGGCGAAGTGGTAACGCAGCGGTCTGCAAAACCGCGATGCGCGGGTTCGATTCCCGCCCGTGCCTTTGCCGGAGTGGTGGAATTGGCATACACGCTCGACTTAAGATCGAGTGCCGCAAGGCGTGTGGGTTCGAGTCCCACCTCCGGCATTATATAAAACCACGCACTCGCGTGGTTTTTATAGAATGACGGAGAGCGAGCAAACTGCTTTGCTCGCGTGAGGGACTCGAAGGGAAGTCTGGGAGACTTCCCCGGAATTTGCCATAAGTAAATTGAGTCCCACCTCCGGCATCACGAGGAACAAGCGTTGACAGAGGACGATTATGTTTGCTAAACATCTAATAGATCCCCGACATGGGAAGGGGGCACTCGCATGGGAGCTCAAGCATCTGTTTCGAAGGGTTTGATAATTCGCAATCCAATAGAAGCAGCCATTCGCCTCTCCAGGCAAATGACCACACAAGAAATGGCTGGCGATTCTCCTGCCGAACGGGAAATTACGGCCGGGATGCTAAGCAGAATTGATCGAATTAAGTCTGGCCTACTCCCTATTGAACGTGGTTTACTTCAAGCAATCCGTTCCAGGAAAAGCGCTGCTGAGAAGAAAGCTAAGCAACTTAAGTCGCTGAACAAGCTGGGCCAGTACGCACTATTTAGCCTTGAGCCTCTGACCTGGCGTAATAAGCAAGGGTTTCCCCGTCTTGCGGTGTTTAGTCTCAAATCACCAAATTCAGAATTCGCTGTTGTCGATAGTCGTGATTGGGACAGTCGGCGCAGATGGCGCCAGAAAGTTGACCCGAAACTCCCACGAGATGTGCTGAAGTGCTACAAGGATGTTCTTCAAAACCTGTCTGCAATTGCGAAGAAAACCAAGAAGACGGCTAGAGGGTCCGCACGCAATTCACGATGCTCATCCCACCAGACGTGAAGAAGGAGATTGCTCGACTCCGCGGCGAATTCACCGAGATCTTCGTCATTGCCGAAGTGCCGCGTTGGGAGCCCAAGCAGGCGGGAACATTAAGACCTGATGGAAAACTACTCGCGGTAGGATACGATGGCCTCAACTATTGGCTGATTGCCTCATTTACTCCGGTCACCCTTGAAGAGTACATCAGGGCACAATCCAGCAGTAGGGCACAGTAATCCGGGTAATGCTCTGCTTGCTGTGGGGAGTTCGCAATCGCGGCTCCCCTTTTCTTTTGGTACACTTGAGAAAGTAGCAAAAAGAAGCTATTGTACTAGACACAAAGCACCTTTCACCCGCTCATAGCTCAATGGTAGAGCAGCTGCCTCTTAAGCAGTTGGTTGTAGGTTCGACTCCTACTGAGCGGATCCAATGCAAGCCTTTCAATATTTTGATGCGATTGGGATACTCGTCTTTGCATTTATTTTCGCCGATGCAATGTTTGAGGCGCGCGAGGGACATGCAACATGGCGCACGTATCTGCGCGCAGTAATTGGGTTTGTGGGCTTTTTCATTGACGGTTATTTCGTGTTCCTGTATTAATTTTGCAAAATGCTCCCGTGGCGGAATTGGTATACGCGCATGGCTTAGAACCATGTCCCGCAAGGGTTAGAGGTTCGAGTCCTCTCGGGAGCACCAACTACAGCTCTTGACTTTTCTGCAGAAAAGTGATTTTATTTTTTGAGAGGTAGCCCCAAGGGAGACAGATGTGACTCCTTACACCGCCCTTTCGAATCAAGCGATCGATATTCTTCGGAGAGTAGCCAGGTACAGAGCAACATTATCGCCTCGCGGGTGGGACCCACCAAGTGGAGCCTTTTTCGCACGGCTACCAGACGCTATTCGCATAGCTATTGCGAAAGAGATCAATAACTACGTCTTCCTGCGCCTCTATGTAGTGTCGAACCCCGACGAATCGGGCGCGCTCAAAGAAAACTTCCATCTTGTGGGTGTAGAGAGAGACGAGGGCCAAGAAACGTGGTACGACCTCTCGGGGAGTATTGTCACACTTGGTAGCATTCCTAAATACTCACTCATTGAGGCGGGCCAACGCAAGGCTGTGCCATGGTCTTGGAAAAGCCACTGGCGTGTGCTGATTTCAGGAATTGTTTCGGCAGTGACCGCAATATTCTTGCTTGTGTCTTCCTTCACAAATAATCTTGAGCCTTATAGCGGCTTGGTTGCTTTGGTTATCGCTGTCATGCTCTTTTGCATTCCCCCGCTCTTGTGGAATCGAAATACACGGAGGATAGTAGAGATATTGCGTACACGTAATTCTCACATTCCAAGCTTAGCGTAGGGCTAATCCACCTTGGTGACACATAAGCCGAGACACCTCGGCTTTTTTATTTGAAGTTGGTATACTTTTATACATGGCGAAAGATCGCACACAAAACGTCGAAAGCTATTACCCGGGAAAACCGAAGAAAACTGGTCCGCTTAATTTTACATACAAAAAAGTTACAGATGAAGCAATGGTCGAGAAAGTGTGCGACTTCCTGCGCGACAACATCACCGTCCCCGATTATTGGGCTGGGGCAGTTGTTGGAATCTCTGACGGTTTGGATGGGGCAACTACGGGGGCGCTTGCTCTCAAAGCCCTTGGGAAAGAACGTGTTCTAGCTGTAATCGTGAACCTTGGAGACATACCCGAACACCGTGAACAAGAAGCGCTAGCTATTGCGAGCGCAGAAGCACTCGGGGTCGAGTACGAAGTATTCGACGCTTCAAAGATATACGGGGCCTTCCAGGCGCTCGTCAAAGAGCGTGGGCCCTTTACGGATGTGAACATTTCCACCCGTGTCGTGCAGAACATCTTATTCCAGGTCGCCGATGAGAAAAACTACGCCGTCCTTTCGACAATCAACAAAAGTGAGATCCTTACAGGTCGGCTCATGGAACATTTCTACGGGCATGTGGCACCGCTCGCTCCACTTTTCAAGAGTGAAATCTTTGACCTTGCGCGGGTGCTCAATGTGCCAGAAGAAATCATTGCTCGGAAGCCTGGCGGTGTGGACACATGGTATGACGAGGATACGTTCGGAGTCACCTACGACACGCTCGACAAAATGCTCTATCTCCTCACTGAAAAACATCTGACTCCAGAAATGATCGCGAAACAATATAGTTTTGACGAGGCGTGGATTGAACGCCTTGAGGAGCGGACGACACAGCGAGACTGGCGACTCACGACAAAAGAACTACACTTGTAAAGGTGACCTCGGGACTTGTTCCGAGGTATCGGAGGTGGCTCGCTTCGCTCGGAGAAAATAAAAATTGAAACATTTTTATTTTGCCCACTCGCTCGACGAAATAAAAACCGACCGCGGATAGCGATCGGTTGTTGTTATTCCCAAACCAGACGATTGGCTTCTTTGATAAGTCCGCGTACGCGCCACGGACGAAGCATGGCGACAGAGCCCAAGAAAACAGACGAAGCGCCAGCAGAGCGATAATCCCAAATATCATTGCGGGAGAAAATGCCGCCACCGCCATTAATGGGTTTCGTAAAGCCAGCCTTACGCAACTTGCTCACCCACTCACACACAAAGGGTTTGAGTGTCGCCCCCGAGAATCCACCGCCCCCTAGCTTTGCGAGGGGTGAGTTCTTGCTCCCCCAAACACCTTCCCAATTGATCCCATGCCATCCCCACGGTACAGTGTTCGAGATGCATATTGCATCACAATTGGGATTTTGGTTGAGTTCGAGAACGGCTTCTACTGGGGCTGACGCAATGCTGTACTTCGGCACTACGGGCACACCAAGCTTTGCCGCAACCTCAAGAACTTTTGCAGACTCACCAATGAGTTCGCTCGGTTTATGCCCGGTGTTCGGACATGACAGATTGGGTTGGAATCCAAACGGTGCGCAGAAATCATCTTTTGCAGGACCGAGCATATCCACTGCGGCACGAAACTCGTCGAGTCGCTTCTCGGGAGTATCCGCGAGCGACATAAATGAAATGAGGAACGGTTCGGTTCGCATTTGCCACAAACCAGTATCGAGGAGAGCCCTGAGCCCTGGATTACTCAGCCTGACGGCATTGAGCGCTGCACCACGCCATGGCTGTATTTTAATACAGTCAGGAAAGAGATCTCGTGGTGTATAGAACTCTGTGAGCGGCATGTTCCCCACGTTTGCCTCAAGTGTCGCCGTCTTTGAGACGAGAGTCATGCCTTCAAAGTCGAGACCAAACGGACGAAGGGGTGTATGAAACCAGTACCCCTCTCCAAAGAAGCCTTGCACACCAGAAGCACCAAATACATCACCGAAATCAGTCCCACGGAGACGCATCAGTCTTCTCTCTCAACTAAAATCTCCAATAAGGATAGCAAACTGAGGGCCCTACAATCACGCCTTTTTATTGTTACGCCACATACATCTCAAAAAGAAAAGCTGGCCCGGGCGGGACCAGCTTTTCTTTAGCACTTTTACTTAACGTATTGTCGCAGGAATATCGAGTCCAAAGGTGCGAGCAATGATGTGGATGATCGAGAACACGGCAACCATAATGAACATGCCGATAAGCCCCCACATAATGTGCTGCTGACCTCGCTCACGCGCGGTTTCTTCGTTGGACTTCCAGATAAACTCCACAACTCCCCACAGAAAGACGACGAGTGCGATTCCGAACAAAATCGCGATAATAGGATTCAGAATAAACTCATTTATTCTGAAGATAAGCTCTCGAGCAGAGCCGAGTGCCGTTTGTGCAGTTTGTTCTGATCCTGAAGTAACTGGGGGCATGATTCTCTAAAGTTACTAGAATCCACCACCTGTATACCCAGGTATGCCGGGAACTCCTGGTGCTGCTCCCCCCGGCTGAACACCAAACGTGTTGCCAACGATCGCGACCAATCCCCAAACGGCAACCATGACAAAGAGGGCAACCAAACCATATGCAATGAGTTCAATGGCTTTCTTCTTGTCATCACTCTCGCCTGCTGTCACGTACTTAAAGACACCCCAGAGGAACGTGATGAGCGCAAAGGTAATAACAATCGGGATAATGAGGTTCAAGATTGCCATCACGCGCGCAAGAATGCTCGTAACGGTCTGTTGCGCGGCTGCGACAAGTGGGAAGACAAAAAGACTCGCTGGTACAAGAAATTTTTTCATATAGTAATGTTTTTAAAACTTATAATGAGGTACGACCTTGGTAGTTTTGCAATGCTTTGACTTTATCTACATTGTAATGTAAGCGGCGCTTGATTGCTATGGGGTTTATTCACACCCCTGCCTGGAGGGACGTGGGTTGGACGCAGGGGGTTACGGACTTTGCGAGTCAATTTGCTGCGGTGGCGGCACATAGGGCGGATTTGGTATCTCATCAATATTGGGTTCATACGTATTTGTGTAGTTGTTTGTGTTCACTGTATTTCCGACAGAAGTTCCGCGTGTGGGAAAGAACGGGAAACCCCCGCGTACGCCAAACGTATTTGATAGCACAGAAACAAGCCCCCAGACTGACACCATGACAAAAAGACCAATAAGACCCCACGCAATTACATTGATCGCTTCTTTTTTGTCTTCAGGGCCCTTCGCAATGACATAACGAAAGACACCCCAGAGGAACGCAATGAGTGCGATAGTGACAATTAGGGGGATGAGTAGGCCAAGAATCTGGAGGAACAGAGAGATGAGTTCCCCCACGTTTTGCGGCTCTTGCCCGATTCTCCCCTGGGCGCTTAGAAAGAGAGGCGCCACGAACGCGAGAAGAAGAAAAAGTTTGTAGTTCATAATCACCTATGCTTGAGGATGTTAACGGGGACGAACTACTTGCTCAATCGTGGCGCCAATTGCCTGTGCAAGCGCCCACGCACCGAGGAGGAGTGCAGTACCGATGACTGAGTAGTAAAAAGCTTTTTTGGCTGTCTTTAGCCTTGTCTCATCTCCGCGCGCCGTAACAAAGAGGAAGCCAGAGTAGATGATGAAGAGTGCCGCAACAGGAGTACCAATCAAAACCACCACTTCAAGAATCGCTTCCACGAGTTTCGGGAGGGTATTGATATCACTCTGGAGCGGATTTTGGAGTCGTCGCGTTTGCGCCTCCGCAATATACGGCAAACATAAAGCGAGGGCGGCCAACCTCCACACAATTAGAGAGAGTCTACTCATAGGTGTATTATATCGCCCAAATGAGCGCGGGGATAGAATGATTGTGGATAAACAAACACGGGGTTTCCTCTTGGGCCCCGCCTGCGGCGCGATCGGGTGATCCATCAAAGGTCCCGATTTAGCCCAGGAGCGAGAGGCCGGGTCTAAGTAGTGTGTTGACAATGAGGTTGATCAAGAGCCATGCCGCGAGAGCAAAGATGATCCCGTACGCCACTGTGGTAAAAATCCCGATAGCTTTTTTCGCCTGACCCTCATTACCAGCGGCGGTGAGATACAGATACCCCGCATACGCAAACGAAAGTGCCGCAACGGGCATAGCAATACTCGTGAGAAGAAAATCGATCACCTGCTGTATCAATAGGACGAAAGCATCAAAATTGCACGGGCTCTCTACTGTGCCTTCACATGGCACGATTCCCCTCTCTTGGGTAACGCCTTGTCCAAACACGGCAAAAGGCACGATAAGCGCTACGATAAGTATGAGAAAGAAAAATTTTGAGAAAGTCATAAAGAGGTACCGAGTACGAAGTGTTACGGATTAGAAGGATAGAGTTCCGTGAGTTCTATTGCCGCCCGACCGACTGCTTCAGCCACGGTACGCCTTCCCGAGACAACCGTCTCAATCATGTCTTGGAAAATACGCCCTGTCGCTTCCGGATTTGGGTCGGGCCACAAGCGCACAATGAGCGCGGCGTCATAAAAGACACGTCCAAAAGAGTCTGTCGGCTTGTGAACTAAGAGATCGCGACGTACGGGCGGAAGCGTGTCACGTGCCAAGACCGCTTGCAGGAATTCGCTTCCCGCAAGCGCGTACGCCGCATAAAATGCGGTTGTTATATTTTTCGAACGCTTGAGAACCGCAATCCCCGTCATCTTGCCCGATGTCGCAATGGTGGCCACATTCCTCACTTGTGGTATTGGGGCGACGTCAAAATTGAGCCGGGGACTCTTTGCCTCAATCTGCGCTCTCTCGCTCGCATACCCAAAATATATTACCAAATCATTCGCCGCAAAGAGATCTTGCGCTTCCGAGAGTGAGCGATTCCACGAGTACATGGGCTTTGTCGGGTTGGAAAACTCGGTGAAGAAACGAAGTGCACTCTCGGCCGGAGGCACAACCAAGCCGAGACGCTCCGAGAGTAAAACGCGGTACACACCGTTTTCGTCTTCAACAATGGGGTTCCCGCTTTGGATCATGAGGAGTGAGAGGATGTCTTTCGTGTTCCTGATGTTCCGATACTCCCCCAAGGAGACCGCGCTTGTTTCGATGTTGCCTGCAGCATCCTTCTTTGTCAGTTCCTCCCCGAGGATAAAGAACTCATCCCAATACGCGGGAGCCTTAACGACACCCGCCCCCGACAAAAGCGAGCGGTTGTAGTACATGACCAAGGGATCAATGGTGAAGGGAAGCGCCAATATTCCATCGCTCGAAAAGTAGAGATCACCGGCGTCTACATATGCGTCACGAAAACTGCGCTCCGAAAACGTTTCGTAGGGAATCGGAAGTATTTTGTCTCGGTGTCGAAGGGTCAAATCGTGTGGGAGCAAAATGAGGTCAGGTCCCCGATCTGCCGCAAGGGCTTCGATGAGTTCTAGGTCGAAGAAGCGCGAGTCCTTTTCGACATACTGCACCTCGAACAAACCTTTGTTTTTGTTGTTTAGGGCAACAAGCGGTTCACTCAAACGAGCCGCGGAGACAGTCCCCCATACGACGACTGTACCGCCAACGCCTTGTGGTGCATCACTTCCAAGCGGAATAAGTCCCGAGAAAATGACAATGCCCAAAATCAAAAAAGCGCCGAAGATGCCGAGTAGTGTGTATTGAAATGCATTAAACTGCATGCGAATGAGAGGCTATCCCTTCTTAAACAGGATACCATAGTGATGCTCCCCCGCGTTAACCGTCTTCTCTGCTACAAATCCAGCGGCGGTAAAGAGCTTTTCCGTTTCAGCGCCGGAAATGACGTCTTCCTCACGTGGCCCAATGCCAGCAAAAGAGGCAGACCAGTCGACAACAAGCACTTTCCCCTTGGGCTTCAAAACGCGCCTCGCCTCTGCCACAACTCCATTTTTGTTCTTTGTTTGGAAGAGTAAGTTTGCAATGACGACAGCGTCCATGCTTTCGGTGCCAAGCTTAGAGCCGCTCGATTGCTCCAGGTCTCCGTGCACAATCGAGATGTTGGAATACCCTGCGTCATTCGCTTCGCGAAGTACGCGATTCAAGAGATTCTTTTGGATATCGACGGCGTACACAAAGCCCTCTTTCCCTATAACCTTGAGAATAGCGCGTGTATAGGCGCCACTTCCAACACCAAACTCCGCCACATGCCATCCCATTCCAAAGTGACACGATTCTATGATTGTTTGCGGGTTGGAGAAAGGCATATGTGCGCGGCGATATGTCTACAGTGTAATAAACGTCGCAACCTCATCTCCCTCACGGAGTTTCATCACGCGGACCCCTTGAGTCGCGCGACCAAGCTTTGGTATCTCGGCGAGCGATGTGCGGATCACTGTACCGTTCTTGGAAATGGCTATTATTTCTTCGAGGTCTTCTGTGACTACTCGAGCACCGATGACAGAACCGGTTTTAGGAGTAACGTTTGCGGTCTTAATACCAGAACCACCGCGTCCTTGAACTTTGTACTCAGCGAGTGCTGTTCTCTTGCCATAGCCCTTAGAACTCATGACGAGGAGCATTGGGTCTTTCTCGCTCTTCTTTACGGCATTTGCACCAACAACAGAATCGTTCTTCTTGAACCGGACTGCCCGGACGCCGGACGCTGCGCGCCCCATCTCGCGCGTTTGCGAAGATTTGAAGCGAATCGACTGCCCCTTCGCTGTTACTATAATGATATCATCATCTTTCCCGACAAAGAATGAGGAGAAAAGTGTATCAGCGCCCTTGAGCTTTATGGCGATGATGCCGCTCCGACGGACATCGAGGAAGGAATCCGCGCTCACCTTCTTAACGGTCCCGCCTGTGGTCACCATCGTGAGCGAAAGGTCTTTCATTTGTCGCGCTTCCTTTGGTACCGGGAGAACGGAGGTAACAAACTCCCCCTCCGAGAGCGGCAAGAAGTTCATGATGGACTTGCCCTTAGTTGCGCGCTTTCCTTCAGGGATCTCGTACATCTTTGTTTGATACGCTTTGCCGCGGTTGGTGAAGAAGAGCACGCTTGCGTGGGTGGAGGCCGTAAGGAAAATCGAAATAAAGTCCTCCTCTTTGGTAGAGAGGTCCATCACGCCAACACCTCCTCGCTTTTGGCGACGGTATTCTTTCGGGTTTGTCCGCTTAAGATAGCCTCCTTGCGAAAGCACCAAGACCGTCTCCTCTTCGGGGACAAGATCTTCTGCGGAGAGCATCTTCACCCCGCCCCTTACTACCTTGGTTCTTCGTTCATCACCGTATTTGTCGCATACTTCTTTAAGCTCCTTTTTGATGATGTCGCGGATCTTTGCCTGACTTCCCAAAATCGACTTCAATTCCTTAATGAGCTCGAGTTTTTCTTTGAGTTCGTCCTCAACCGCCCTACGCTCGAGACCGGCGAGCTTTGACAGCCGCATCTCAAGGATGGCCGTGGCTTGTCGGTCAGAAAACTTGAACTGTTTTTGCAAATTGTCGTGTGCATCCTTCGTATCCTTGGACTTCTTGATGAGGGTGATTATCTTGTCGATGTTGTCGAGCGCCTTTTTGAGCCCTTCCAAAATGTGTGCGCGCTCCTCTGCCTTCGCAAGGTCAAACTCGGTCCTTTTGCGAACAACAACTTCACGGTGTTTGATGAACTCCTGGAGAATGCTCTTCAAAGAAAGCGTGCGCGGAACGCCGTCCACCAGCGCAAGCATGTTGTAGTGGAACATCGTCTCTAGGTCAGTGTGTTTGTAGAGGTAATTTAAAATAGATTGCGGCTGGGCACCCTGCTTCACATCCACCGCAACACGCGTCTCTCCTCGTGAGGATTCGTCGCGGAGCGCCTTAACGCCTTCGAGTTTCTTCTCGCGGACAAGCTCGGCAATGCGCGCAACAAACTCTGCTTTGTTCACGCGATACGGGAGCGAGGTAATGATAACCTGGAAACCGCCGCTTTTGCCCTCGACAATTTCTGCCTCTCCGCGCGTCACTACACCTCCGCGACCAGTCGCATAAGCGTGAGCAATGTCTTTGGCGTTGAAAACGAGGCCCCCTGTTGGAAAATCGGGACCTTGGACGTGCTGGAGCAAGTCCTCCGTTGTCGCGTCTTTGTCGCCAATCAAGTGTATGGTGGCGTTGACCACTTCGCGCAGGTTATGCGGAGGCATGTTGGTTGCCATACCGACGGCAATACCCAAAGCGCCGTTCAAGAGGACGTTTGGTAGCGCTGCAGGCAATACTTCCGGTTCTTTGTGTGTGCCATCATAGTTGGGACGAAAGGGTACTGTCTCTTTCTCAATATCACGAAGCATTTCGCTCGAACTTCTCGAGAGCTTTGCCTCGGTATAACGCATAGCGGCTGCCGAGTCTCCGTCGACAGAGCCGAAGTTTCCCTGGCCCAGGACAAGGGGGTAGCGCGAAGAAAACGTCTGCGCCATTTTGACCAGAGAGTCATACACGGCCGTGTCGCCGTGTGGGTGGTACTTACCAAGCACCTCACCGACGATGGCGGCAGACTTGCGGAACCTTCCGCCGGACGAGAGCCCCATGTCATGCATGGCATACAAAATACGCCGGTGGACCGGCTTCATGCCATCGCGCACGTCTGGAAGTGCGCGGGAGGTAATGACCGACATCGCGTAGTCGAGATATGACTCGCGCATCTCGGTAACAATCTTGCGAGGGACAATGCGCTCTTCAGCGCTTTCCTTTATGTTTTCCTTTTCATTTGCCATAGCAAAACGTCCTTGCTGTTGCTTCTATACTACCAAAAAACACCTCTCTACTCAAGGAGTGTGGGCTCCCATTCCTTGGCCGCTTCAGTATCGCTCGAGGACATCCTCAAACTCGCTTTTAATCATCTCGAAGGGGCTCATGGTCCCCACCTCTTCGTCTGACGCACTTGTAACACTTCCGACCTCCGCAAGCTGTCTTGTCAAACCAAATCCCCACACAATCGCGAGGATAAGCGTAATTAAGAGCGCTCCCCCAAAGGCAATGCGCAAACGCACCGTGATGGGTTTTTTCTTAAGACTCTCAAGGAGTGCAAACATGTTTACTAGGAAGTAAGGGGCTTCAAGACTACGACCTCTCCTGTTTTACTTTCAACGTCTTTTTTCTTCAGCGTAAGCTTCTCTTCAGGACGCGCATTCTCTGCTCCTGCTTCATCGAGAAATGTTTTGAGCTCCTTCGAAGACGCCTCTCCATAATGCATAGGGATGATGAGTTTCGGTTCAAACGAAAGTGCCAATTTATAGGCGGCAGAAGGGGTCAAGACTTCCCCTCCCCCCACAGGAACAAAGAGAATATCGACGTTATAGATCTTTTCATATACATCGGGAGGAATCGTCGCATCATCTAATGCTCCCAAGAAACATACATCGAGCGAATCTATGGAAAAGAAATAGATGGTGTTGGGGCGCTCTCCCTTGCCTCCCTGTGGTGAGGCTGCCGAACCGTATTTTGTTTTGGTAAGAAACCCACGTATTGGAACCCCCTCAACTTCATATTCACCTGGGCCATTCGCAACAAACGGCTTCTTGTCGCCATGGGTTACTTGCTCCGCCCCGTTCATATCGGGATGGTTGGTAGTGATAAGCGCAATATTTGCTCCAAAGCGCGCGGTCTTCTCTTTTGATCCCTTCGCAATCGGGTTCACGGCAATAACAAGGTCGCCCACTTGAAGTTTGAAGAATTGTAGACCGTAGTAGGTAATGATCATGCTTACAATTCTAGCAAAAACTCCAAGAGGTTCAAAATAGCTTCATTTCTTGGGCCCTTTTGAGGGGGTCTTGACAAAAAAACTGTAGGGTGTATAATGTATAGACGCTAGACGATCGACCGACCGCACGCCACCCGCCGAGGAGACACGCCGTGAACAAGCACGATCCGACGACGACTGCGACCGAAACGATCCTTACGACCGCCGCCGGCTTCGCCGCCGACGCGACACTCGCCATCGCCGGCGAGCCGCACGACGAGTAACCACCGCACGCCAGCCTCAGCGCGGCCATGTGTCGGAAGTCAGTTGCGTACGCCGCGACGCAGCAGCTCAAGGTTAGGGCAATGACTTCTCCCTTCAACAACAGTCCCGTCGCGTGGTTCGGCCACGGACGGGGCTGAAGGGGCAAGGGTGTGGACGGCCTTCTCCGTCGTGGGCACACCCGCGTACCCGCTCTTGAGGTTCTCCCACGAACCTCGAGAGACAAGGGGTGGGGGCGGCAACAGGTGCCGCTTCCACCCACGTTCTTTCTTTCATAAAGTTTTAGTTCCCAGAAGTTCGGACCGCCTTTTAGGTGGTCTGTTTGTTTGTATGGGAGACCGCAATGCGGGAGATTGCAAAATTTGACTAACTCATATAGACTTCTTGCTTATACATTATTAATAACGCCGAGGGGGTAACCTCGACATGGTCGGTTTTCAAAGGATCGGTTGCAATGTATGAAAACCATGCGAGCCCCAAAGCACCATACACATGTTTTTACTTAAAAAAGCGAAAGCTGAGCCGTCTCGCAAAGGAGAGGCCGAGACGGATGAATCTAAAGAAGTTGCCGTAGAGCCAACTACTAAAATCAAAAAGACCGCGGCAGTATCTCGTACAAAGAAAGCGCGACCCATGTCGGACGAGCTGGAGCAACCCGTAAAAGAGGTAAATGCAGCAATGCATCCGATGACCTCTATTCTCGAGGCGGCACCCAAGCACCCAGAAGACGGTGACCTCGTCGAAGGACGTGTACTAACCCTTGAGAAGGGCGCCCTTTATATTGATCTCGTCCCCTTCGGCACAGGTATTATCTACGGAAGGGAATTCCTAAACGCGCGCGAGATCATCAAGAAAATAAACATTGGTGATATCATCACGGCAAAAGTAGTTGAAGCAGAGAACGAAGACGGTTATATAGAGCTGTCACTCAAAGAAGCTCGGCAAGCGCTCATCTGGAGCGAGGCAGAAGACGCCATGCGTGGCAAGAGTGTCTTTGAACTCAGCGTCAAAGACGCAAACAAGGGCGGTCTTATTCTCGAATGGCAGGGCATACAAGGATTCCTCCCCGCTTCTCAACTCAAGGCAGAGCACTATCCTCGTGTGCTCGACGGCAACAAAGACGAAATCCTTTCCGAACTCCAGAAGTTTGTGGGCAAACCACTTGCTGTCTGCATTCTTTCTGTTGACCCCAAAGAGGGAAAACTTATCTTTAGCGAAAAGGGACTAGAGGAAAAGGAAAAAACAGAATTAGTAGAGCGATATAAAGTTGGCGACATTCTTGAGGGAGAGATTACTGGCATCGTCGACTTCGGCCTCTTTGTTAAAATCGAGGACGGCCTCGAGGGGTTGGTCCACATCTCGGAGATGGACTGGGGACTCGTTGAGAACCCACGCACCTTTGCCAAAGTCGGTGAGAAAGTGAAGGTACAGGTCATAGAGATTAAGGATGGCAAGATTTCGCTCTCCATTAAGGCACTCAAGGAGAACCCATGGGTGGATGCAGAAAAGAAATACAAAACAGGAAGCATGGTTACCGGTGTTGTAATTAAGTACAACAAACACGGCGCCCTCATCTCTATTGAGGAAGGAGTTGCCGGCTTGGTCCACATCTCGGAGTTCGGAGATGAAGCAAAGCTCCGCGAAGCGCTCGAGCTAGGAAAAGCGTACCCGGTGAAGATTACACTCTTCGATCCCAAGGCACAGCGCATGACACTCTCATACGCCGAAGCACAAAAAGAAGCTAAAAAATAAAAGCATAAACAAAAGCGGCCCGACTTGAGTCGGGCCGCTTTTGTTTGATTAATCAATTAAACTCATTCATCGCGCGTTCGCGCCCAAGTGTGAGAACCGCATGGAGCGCTCCCTCTCCCCGAATCACGGCATCTTTGATTTTCGACTGCTCGCCGGGAGTAAACGTTTTTAAGACAAAAGTATTCACGGCATCTTCCCCTTTTGGTTTCTTAGCATTGCCATCCTTGCCGAGAGGAGAGACCCCGATACGAAGACGAACAAACGCTTCCGTCCCGAGCGCACGCTTGACCGATTCGACGCCTTTGTGGCCCGCGGAGCCGCGGTTGAAGACAAGTTTGAGGGTGCCGATAGGCAAATCGAGATCATCATGGACGACAACCGCCTTTTCTGCAGCTTTCTTGCTCTTAACAAAGTAGGAAACGGCACTCCCTGACTTGTTCATATACGTCTCGGGTAAAACTAAAGTAACAGCATCAGTACCTAGCACGCCTTTTGAAACGAGCGCTCCGGCCTTTTTGTCGTGCTTCCATTCAGGAAAGTCATTGTGCTCACGCACGCGCTCCACAACAGCGCGGCCAATATTGTGCCGAGTTTTCTCATACTCTGTTCCCGGATTTCCCAGACCGACGATGTAAAACATATCTATATACTATCGAGTATCATCCGTGTTGTATAGATTGTATGTTTTTGTTTTTTGTTACTATCATAGTATAATGCCCCAATGGTTGAGGAAAAAGAAGCACAGGCGGAAGAAAAAACATCTAAAGAACAATTTAGTCTTTTTACATTTCTCTTTGAAACAGTAAAGTTTGCCGTCATTGCCCTCCTCATTGTTATCCCCTTTCGCATTTACATCGCACAACCCTACATTGTAAGCGGTGCCTCAATGGAGGAAACATTTAAAAGCGGCACGTATCTCATTGTTGACCAGTTCACGTATCGCTTTGATGAACCTGAGCGTGGCGACGTCATCATCTTTCGCCTCCCGCAAGATCCTTCAAAGTTTTTGATTAAGCGTGTCATCGGACTGCCAGGAGAAACTGTCAAAATCACGCAAGGTGAGGTAACCATTACCAAACCCGGAACAGAGCCTTTCACCCTTGCTGAGCCCTATGTCGTTCCAGACAACTTCATGGACATCCGAATAAAAACCCTCAAAGACACGGAGTACTTCGTGATGGGAGACAACCGACCCGAAAGTTTGGACTCACGCATCTGGGGTCCACTTCCGCAGGAAAACATAATCGGTGAAGCATTTTTTGCCCTCTTCCCGCTCAATGACATGGCGCTCCATCCAGGAAGACATAGTTTCGAAGAAATAACACCCTAACTATGCCCAACAAAAAACCGACAACTAAAAAGATGAAGAAGTCCGCCGAAACTCCCTCGGCAAAAAAGAAAAAGGAGGGAAACTTCGCACACCCACGCGGTATGCGTGATATTAAGAACGATACGTTCTATCATTACCAGGGCTTTTTTGAAAAAGCTGCAGAAATTGCAGTGTACTATGGCTTCAGACCGATAGAAACACCGATACTGGAACGCGAGGAAGTGTTCACTGCAGGGGTTGGAGAACACACCGATATTGTTGAGAAAGAGATGTATTCACTCAAGACCAGAGGGGGCGACGCCTTGGTTATGCGCCCTGAAGGAACAGCGCCAGTAATGCGCGCCTATCTGGAACACGGCATGCACACACTGCCTCAACCCGTCATGCTCTACTACTACGGGCCGTTTTTCCGGCACGACCGACCGCAGGGAGGGCGTTATCGGCAGTTTTACCAGTTTGGGATCGAGATTCTCGGCACCTCTCACAATATTGCAGACGCAATGACGATTGGGCTCATGCACAAGATGCTCGTCGAGTCAGGGTTGAAGCATCTCTCGGTCTTGATCAACAGTATTGGATGCCGTTCGTGCCGTACTGTCTATGTGCGTGAACTAACCACCTATTATCGACGACACATTCAGAAATTGAGTCCAATTGACAAAGAACGGCTCAAGACAAACCCCCTTCGCATTCTCGACTCAAAAGAGGAGGAGACACGCGAGATTAACGCCGAAGCACCCGAGGCGGTGGCGCACCTTTGCGAAGCCTGCAAGGGTCACTTTGCTGGCGTACTCGAATACTTGGACGCGATGGGAATCCCCTACCACATTGACCACACATTAGTCCGCGGTCTCGACTATTACACGCGTACTGTCTTTGAGATTGTCACTGATGGCGGCGCACCCGTCGCTCCCGTTCAAGAGCCAAAGAAGGATGCTGAGAAAACAGATGAAAGCACAGAGGCGGATCCCGAGGCAAAGACAGAGACGCCCCCTGAAGACACTCCTCCCGCAAAAGAAGTGGCGGTTCCTCCTCGCCTTGCCCTCGCTGGTGGCGGACGATATGACGATCTTGCGAAACGATTTAACGCAAAGCGCGATGTCCCTGCTGTGGGCGCCACGATTGGCGTCGACCGCGTCATCGAATCTCCTGAATTCTCGCCTCACTCTCCCCGCATTATTAAAAAGCCAAAGGTATACTTCATTCAGCTCGGCGCCGAGGCAAAACTGAAAAGCTTGGAAGTCATCGAACTGCTGCGGAAGGCCCACATACCAATCGCCCACGCGCTCTCAAAGGACAAACTCTCTCTCCAGCTGAGCACAGCAGAGAAACTCGCTATTCCTTTTGTCATCATTATCGGACAGAAGGAGTCGGTTGACGGAACAGTCATCGTGCGCGACATGGGATCGCGGTCTCAAGAAACAGTACCTATTGAAAAGTTCGCCGATTATCTCAAGAAGAAGATGCGGGAATAGCCGGGCCCTACCCTGACTAGTGCTAGCCCGCCGAAGGCGGCTAACGGCTTCCCAAAGAGAGGCCGCAACACTATTGGGGGTTGCCAAACTACCTCAGATTGTATATAGTGTCTCAACATATGACCGTGAATGCCGAAGTAACCAAAAACCAAAACGAAACGAACATTAGCCTCGTTCGACGTTTTTCAAAGCGCCTTCGCGGCACAGGTATCTTGAACGCAGCAAAAAAGATCCGTTTCTACACCCGTGAAGAATCTCAATTCAAGAAAAAAAGGTGGGCGCTCAAGCGTATCGATAAACAAAAAAAGTACGAGAAACTGAAGAAGCTCGGAAAGATAGTGTAAGGTAAGGTTCTCATGGAAAAGACGTTCTCCATTACCAACGCGACAAAGGGCAGGTTACCACGCCTGCCTTTTTCGGAGATGAAAAAGGCAGTTCTCGGTGCTTCGTACACCCTAAGCCTGGTCTTCATCAATGACACGAGCGCCCAGAGGTTCAACCAGGTGTACAGAAAGAAAAGTACGCCGGCAAATGTGCTCGCATTCCCCCTTGCAGATGACGAGGGAGAGATATGTATCAATACCAGTCGGGCAAAGAGAGAAGCCCCCGAGTATGGCCTCACTTACAGAAACCACCTCGCCTTTCTGTTTATCCACGGCCTCCTTCATTTGAAAGGAGAGAGACACGGTAGTACAATGGAAAAAGAGGAACGTAAATACATGCGCCGTTTTGGTCTCATGTAAGATTCTCCTCCTCTTTTCTTGTGGCTCGCAACCTTTCTGTCGGCATTGATATCGGAAGCCACACAACACGTGTGGCTGTTCTCGAACATGGAGATAAAGACTCCGGATTTTCTGTCGTGGCAAGGGGCAAGGCCGAATCGCGCGGTATACGTCATGGCTATGTTGTAAACGAAGAAGAAGCGACACAGAGTCTGAAACAGGCTATCCGTCGCGCACAAAAACAAGGAGACACACCCTTGAGGCATGCGCTCGTCGCGATCGGTGGATTGAGCCTTGAGTCGGTTACGGGAACTGCCTCAATTATGATCTCCCGTATCGATGGGGAGATCACTGAAGCTGACGTAAGTCGTGTCGTCGAGGTATGCGAAGAGAGCCTCAAGCTCGCGAACAAAAGTGTTCTCCACCGAATCCCGCTCGGGTTCAGACTGGACAACAAAGAAGTGCTTGGGCGACCAATCGGGATGCGTGGGGTAAAACTCGAAGCTCGTGTGGTCTTTGTGGTCGCGCTAGAACAACACCTCTCTGACCTCATTCGCATTGTAGAAAATGCTGGGATTGAAGTTGACGACGTCGTAGCCGCGCCCATTGCCGCAAGTTTGGTCACACTCACCAAAGCTCAACGCACGGCTGGCTGTGTGCTCGCAAATATCGGGGCAGAAACTGTTTCAATCGCTGTATTCGAGAACGACCGCCTTATATCTCTCGAGGTGTTCCCCATCGGTTCGACGGACATCACAAATGACATTGCGCTCGGACTCAAAATCCCCCTTGAAGAAGCAGAGGAGGTAAAAAACGGGGAGCGCTCCGCCTCTGACTACCCCAAAAAGAAACTCGACGAGATTATTGGGGCGCGCTTGAACGATATTTTTGAACTGATTGAGAACCATCTGAAGAAACTCGGGAAGAACGAGCTCCTCCCAGCAGGTATCATTCTCACCGGGGCCGGGGCCGGCATCGCTGGTATCGAAGATCTTGCCAAATCGGCTCTCCGACTCCCTGCACGAGTCGTGGCCCCGCGCACGTTTACCGATACAAAGAAAGAAGCACTCGAGGCAGAGTGGGCCGTGGCAGTTGGGTTGTGCGTGCTTGGTTTTGAGCCATCATTCCAAAGTGATCTCTTTAGCACATCCCGCTTTGAAGCGCAGAGCCTCTTCCGGACCTTCCGAGCGTGGTTGCGACAATTCTACCCATAAAACGCAGTGTAATTCTCCTGAAAAGCCGGTTTGACTGAAGTCATCCCGGCTTTTTTAAAAAATCGAGATGAAGGGCACAGAGTGAAACAGATGAACGCTGTGTCAATATTGCCACCACTGTCTTTCTTCTGCTATCGTGGTGGTACTAAAGTTCCGTAAAACAACGAGCGGCGCGAGTATGTTTTACGAGACCGAGCACATACAATCTCTGGTGGTATGTGGTCTGGTGCTCAAAAAATATAATCATTATTCACTTCGCTCATAATTTCTTATTTTCGCATGCCTAAAGTTGAACCAGAAGTAGAAGCATTCGCACGGATAAACGTCATTGGCGTCGGAGGTGCCGGCGGTAATGCGGTAAACCACATGATCAACTCGCGCGTCCGCGGTGTTGAGTTTGTTGCAATGAATACTGACGGTCAGGATCTCCACAAATCCCAGGCAAAGAAAAAAGTGCACATGGGCAAGAACCTCACCAAGGGATTGGGAGCAGGGATGAACCCGGATATTGGCAAGCGTGCCGCGGAGGAAACAAAGGCTGAGATTCAAGACGCACTCAAGGGTGCTGACATGGTCTTCATAGCGGCAGGTATGGGTGGCGGCACCGGAACTGGCGCGGCCCCTATCGTCGCGCGCACCGCAAAAGAAAACGGCGCACTCACCGTTGCGGTGGTTACACGCCCATTCTTCTTCGAAGGAACACAGCGAGCAAAGATAGCGCAGCAGGGATTGGAAGAACTTCGAAACGAAGTTGACGCCCTTATCGTCATCCCCAACGACCGCTTGCTCTCCATCGTCAAAAAAGAAGTAACCGCCCAGACAGCATTTGCCATGTCCGATGAGATTTTACGCCAAGCGGTAGAAGGCATCTCGGACCTCATTACGACAACAGGTATCATCAACGTGGACTTTGCAGACATCAAGGCGGTTATGGCTAACGCAGGCTCGGCGCTCATGGGTATCGGACACTCCGGTGGCGAGAAGCGCGCGGAAGAAGCCGCGAGAATGGCCATCAACTCTCCCCTCCTTGACCTCTCGATTAATGGCGCCAAGGGAGTTCTCTTCGCAATCGCAGGTGGTGCAGACATGACCATGCACGAGATCCAAGAAGCGGCAAAGATCGTGACCGAATCCATCGACAAGGACGCAAAGGTTATCTTTGGTGCAATCAACGATACTCGCCTCGACAAGGGCACCGTCAAAGTCACTGTTATCGCAACGGGTTTCCCCGACGTGCCCGTCGCACACCAACTTTTTGACAGTAACCGTAAAGAACGCGACGAGGAGAGAAAACCAAAGACCGCCGCAGATGTCATCGAGGCATTCAACAACGGCAACATGACGAGCAACATTCCAAACGGCTCAAAGCAACCGCAACCCCTACAGCGCAAGAACGGAGTAAATGGAGTTGAAGAGGGTGAAGAAGACTGGAACGCCGCAATACCAGCATTCCTCCGTAGGAAGAAGTAGAACCCTAAAAACAAATCCCCCCATCAGGGGTTTGTTTTTTAATTACCACGTTTATAAGCAAATTGACACGGTGGAGACTTTGCTCCAAGATAAGTTTGGCTTGGGATGGTCCCGAGCTCTTTGAAACGCAACCCCCAAAACCCCTTAGTCGGGGAAGGAGCGGTAAAGTGACATCAAGGAAACAAGGTGTTTCTCCTGGAGTGATGGCCTTCTATCACCAGGATGGATTGCCGGCGGCGTGGCAACAGGCAACAAAGTTTGCTGGCCCGAACGGACGTCTTGCAACCATGCCCGATATCATTGCAGCACGTATCAACAGCAAGCCTGGTGATCCTGCCTGGGAGACGTATTTCACCACCCTGACTGCAGAATACCTCGGTATATCTAAGGATGGCTCCCGTATTTTGATTGTCGCGCACGGCATTGGTCCCATGAGCACACTTGCGGGCATTCAGAAGGCGTATAGTTGGGAATACAAGGACAAAGGCCGTAACCGTCGCGGCGGACGAATTACGCAACAAGAGTTTTTGAAGCTAGAGGCGGGCAACTATGGCCCAGTCTGCATCATCGACTTTGATGCATATTGCAAACGATACGAATACCCGTTTGGCGGCACCCTTCGAGCATCGCAAGCGCTCTTGGATCCAGTCCTCAAGGCGAGGCATGGACCTCGACACGCAGAATACATCCGTATTCATGTCGCCGCAGCGAGAGAGTGGCACAGGGAACAGAATGGGTTTGATCCAGAAAATAGATTTCAGACACCCCAGCCAGACTTTGATCGTTTCCTCAACCGCAGACGCGCGCAACATTGGATAGACGGGCGCCGTGATTCCGATCCTCACATTCTCCAGGTAAACGACCCGGCAAATTGTGCCTATACATTCGTCCCCTTCCACGGACACCGGGAAATCGAAGACGGATACGCGCTTGCACACCTCATCACCACGGGCGCCTTATGCCACCTTCACCATGGCATCCACGAAAGCCTCACCTCAGATCTACACTGCCATGAATGGGGAAATGGCGTTCGGTTAGTAGGCATCAAGGAAAGCGCTAATTTGGAATCGGGAGTACACGCGGGACCAGAGCCACGCGCTCTCGTTCACAAATATTGGCGGGATTTGCTTGTTCCCGTATTCCCACCGGACGCAGAACCTGGTGTTGGTTTCCGCGCACTGATGCAGATGGGCGACCAATGGTTCACGCAATACTTGAAGATGGGCGAGAGGATGGATACGTACGAACCAGAATATGTAGTCACGTCATTGGAAAAAGTGGGTGATCCGGTCCTCTTCCGGACGACAGTTGGTGGCTATCATGGTTTCTTCAAGTTCGGTATCAATGAGGTGCAGGCTATCGCTCCCGCTAGTGCAAACGCATACGTTTTCGTCAGCGAACCGCAGAATGAGTGGTCTGGTGGAAACCCCACGCATCAAACCTGTATGGTCCAATTCTATAGAGCTGAGGCAGACACCACAAAGCGCGTGATCAAGGCAGACACACTGGCGTATGACCTTGATAGAATGATGGCTCTTCTTGCCAAGGAAAGCGGCGTTGAGGAGAAAAAGATCAGCCTTGAAGAACTCAAAACAAAGGTGATGCGCATCATTGCTGTTCTCAAGGATCAGAAGCCTCAGTTAAATCAGTCAATACCCATCACTGCGCTCATTGATGAGGCAGAGAAGTTGCTTGCCCTTCTCAACGACCCTCAGCCGGGGCTAATGAGCTGGCACGACTTGGTGCATGAACGGCTCGAGAAACTTAAGGCTCATTTCGGACGCGATTTAGTGTAAAAGATTTCTCATCAAAGTACCTCGGTATATACCGAGGTTTTTTATTGAATACTTAATTTGACGTATTCATATTAATATGCTACGGTGCTGACAGATCCTGAACCCTAACAACGTTGAGAGAAGGGAGACTGCTGATGGCGAAACTGCCATTTGCACTGAATCCGCTAGATACAACCTTTGTCCCACCGAAGCCAATCAACAGTATCAAAGATGATGTTGTAAGGAAGCTCGAGCGAGCCGGACGACTCATCATAACGAGAAAATATGATGGTAATTATGTTTCTGTTGTCGTCATGGGCGGTCGTGTTCGAATCTATACCCGTGGCACAGTCGAGGATATCACGGCAAAGTTTCCGCACCTCGTTGAAGAGCTCCGTGGGAACCAGTCTCTGCGAGGAGTTACGCTCCTTTGTGCGGAACTACTGATGTTCGACTACGAGGGACACGATGACTTGCATGCTGTCGGTCGACTTGTTAAGTCGCAAGCCGAAGTTGCTCAACATCTCCAACTAGAGCAAGGCCTCGCACGTTTGCGAGTCTTCAACGCCCTGGTGTTTGGCGGCGAAGATATTACTTCCCGCACAAACAGAGAACGTCTGGAGCTTGTCCAAAGGACAGTCGCTCCGGGGGCAAATTATGTGCTCCCTGTCGAGGTGCTTCCTGGGACACTCGCTGAAGCAGAGAGAGAAGTGGTTAGGAATAAGTGGGAAGGCCTAGTTCTCTACGATGCCCTGGGGACGACGAAATATCACCTTGATGGAAATGAGGATCGCCCTCCACGCCCCACTGGGTCCTGGAAGCGGAAACCTTTTTCCGAAGATGATTTTATCGTCACTGGGTGGGAGAAGGGTAGCGGTAAAAATGCAGACAGGGTCGGTAAATTATTCCTTGCCCAGAGGCATCCCCTTACCGGTGTTCTTGTTCCATGCGGTGAGGTCGGCACAGGCGTAAGCGATAAAGAACGCGGAGCCCTTACCAAGGCAGAATATCCCTTGGTCGCGCAGATCAAGTTCGAGAAACGTCAAAAGCCGAGGATGGTGAGTAAGGGCAAGATACACTGCGCACTGCGCTCCCCCGTCTTCCTCCGTACTCGTGACGACAAGAGTCCGGATGCGTGCCTTCTCCCGAATGACATCGCCTCTGCAGTAACATCTTTCAAGAAAGCATAATAAGAACTTTGGTGTGGCCGAATTCATTCGGCCTTTTTTGTTGGATTGCTTTCTCCTTATAGCTCTGTTACGGTAACGGGAGAAATCCGACTCGAGAGAATAATGCTTAACTTCTGGGAAGCGCAGATGCGGGATACGAGGATTTTCCTCTATTCCATTGCCCCATTTTTAGAAGAAGCGGGAGCACTGTTACTTGCAGGTTCACATCTCTGGCACACTTGGTCGCTCAATCGTAAAGAAGAACTGTTGCGAATCGCGTACGAGTTGAAGGGCCGTGCAAAGTTATTGCGGAGAAGCGGCCTTTCTTGGGCAGCAAATGTATCTGCCTTTGGCGAAAGTCCAGCAGCGGTCCTGGCGTCTGCTGCTGCGCACCGCTCCCATCCAAGAGAAAAAGTCCCGGTGTGCCCCGAGGCCCTTCCCCAAGTCGCCGGAATGGCCACAGAGATTCTCTTTACTCTTCTCGGTGTCCTTGAGAAAGCTGCGCGGGACGGACGCGATATAGAAGGCACTATTGAGTGGCTTTCTCACATTGTGGAGACTCTTTCAGAGGCTCCTTACAATAGTCGCCCGCTGACTCATGTGCCCGAAGGCATGTTGAGAACCTTGGCCGAGCATGCAGTTCTCCTCGAGTGCGAGGGGTTGGCCTATACCCAAGCAACCATAGAGGATAGCTATAACAGCAAGGACTCTTCACGAAAGCGCAAAAAGAAGTCGCCCCTTTCAGATGACAAACTTCACGAGCTCGCATCTGAATTCGGCATGCCCTTCGAGGTGGTGAAGGATATCTTCGAAACAGTGGCATCCTCATGGTGGGACAAGGCGACGTACTTCAGAGACCAAGCGGGAGAACGATGGGAAACACTTATCTCCTCCCTCCCAACTGAAGATGGTGTAAAAGCACACATAAAAATCGCGTGGGACATTGGTGGCACCGCTCAGGATGGTCGCCCATCATGCTGGAGCATTGAGGAGTTGCAGAAGTCGGAAATGATCATACAGGCGCTTATTTCAACACTCTTGTTCTATGTTGCGGACAGAAACCCGGAACGTGTAGCGACAATGCTCGGCCAGAAGTCGAGAGGGAAGCAAAAGCTCTTGAGTCCGCCTCCTAAACTTTTAGAGGGGCCGCGGCACAATCAAGCCCAGTAATACTACTGGGCTTTTTACGACAAATTGGTGGGCGGTAGAGGATTCGAACCTCTGACCTCAGCAATGTCAATGCTGCGCTCTAACCAGCTGAGCTAACCGCCCATGGAACCCATGGTAGCAGGAATTGTTGTGTCGGGCAAAAACACTCCTGGATTATTGTTTCCCCAAGAAATCACCTCCTTCTTGCCGCACTTTTTCGAAGAGGAGGATTGCCGCACTCGTGCCTACATTAAGTGAATCGATACCCTCGCGCATCGGGATAGATAGTTTCTTGTCGCAACGTTTTAAAACAGTGTCCGATAGCCCCTCCCCCTCCGCACCAAGCACAAACGCCGCAGGGCCCCTGAGGTCCTCACTTGAATATTCCACCCCTCCCATATGCAGTGCATATGTGGGTATGCCGTTCTTCTGCAACTGCTCCATCGCCTCAAACACGCCCATCTTAACGAGAGGAACGCGCGCAATGGCGCCTGTTGAGAAGTGTACCGTGTCTTCATTCAGAAACTGGTGCTCGTCTCCTTGGAATATGAGCCCGGTAACACCTGCGGCAAATGCCGTGCGAGCAATGATGCCGACGTTGCTGGCGAACTCGACTTTGTTGATGAGAAGAAAAAAGGGTGTTCGATTGCTCTGATAGAGATTCTCGAGGAGTTCATCGAACTTCCAGATATGTATGGGGCTCAAGAATCCGACAATGACCTCGTGGGTGCTTCCTGTCCGCCTTCGCGCCATGCTGCTCAGTGGTTTTGTCTCGATGGACACCCCCCGCTTACTAGCAACGGAGAGTATCTCCTTGGTCATCTCGTCTTGGTCGAGGCCCTCAACAACCGATATCTTATCGAAAGCAACATCCTCTTTGAGCAGTTCGAGTATAGCGTTTTTGTTCCGTATTTTCATACAAGCATAGTAGCAATTTCCAGGAAAATAGTGTACTCTAGCTATGTTTCTAAACCCATCTATGTCCGTCCTGTCCTACAGCGAAATAGAGCCTAAGAAAATCATCCTTTTTAATGGGGATCCCTACGAGGTCGTGAGTTCTCACGTTTTCAACATGCAAATGCGCCGGCCGGTGAACCAGACAAAACTCCGAAACCTCAAAAATGGAAAGGTGATCGAAAACACCTTCCGCCAGAGCGAGACCGTCAAAGAAGCAGAGCTCGAATATCAGAACATCACATTCATTTATCACAACCGTGGCGAGTACTGGTTTTGCGAGGAGGGAAATCCCAAAAATCGCTTCAAGTTGGATCGGGAACTCATTGGTTCTAGGGCAGACTATCTCAAAGCAAACACGCCGATTGAGGCAATGAAATTCGATGAGAAGGTCATTGGCATCAAAATCCCACCCAAGATGGAGCTCAAGGTGGTTGAAGCTCCCCCATCAATGCGCGGCAACACCGCCCAAGGTGGTAACAAGAAGGTAACGCTCGAGACGGGCGCCGTAGTCTCAACTCCCCTCTTCATTAATATAAATGACGTCATAGCGGTTAATACCGAAACCGGAGAATACATGGAACGCATAAACAAAGCATAACATCAACACCACAGAAAAAGGCGGGCCGACTATAGTCGGCCCGCCTTTTTCTTTAACGGCCCCACCGGGATTCGAACCCGGGTTAACGGATTGAAAACCCGCTGTCCTAGGCCTCTAGACGATAGGGCCAGAAAATTACTATAGCATTTTTGTGGGAAAAATCAAAAAATGCTATAGTGTGTGACGTTGGAGGGATGGCTGAGCGGCCGAAGGCGCTGGTTTCGAAAACCAGTAGAGGAGGAATCCTCTCGTGAGTTCGAATCTCACTCCCTCCGTTTTTAAAAACACCGGTCGTGCGAGACGACTAGTGTTTATCAAAATCACTCCTTTATAAACCACATTGTAACGAATGCTCCAAGCGTGGCAATCCCTACGATTACCGTTGGGGACAAATTAGGAAACAGTAACCCGACAGTAAACCCGGTAATAAAGTATCCGACAATACCCCAGATGACTAGTGCGACCATCTCCTTCATTTGGACCCTTCATAAAGAGGCTACCTTCATAAAGAGTAGCACACAGTTACCCGAAAACAAGATTTTTATAGAAGATATATTCAAACGAACACCGCAGACCGAACTTTCTTCTATGAGAAATTGACGAATTAAAAAAGATGTGATATATTGTGGAAAGCCACAATTCTCGAGGCTCCCGGGAGAAACTCCAACAGAGATGAGCACCCGAGATGACGATGAAGACCCGTTCCCCCCATTTTGGGAAGCAGAGCGCAGATATCGCGACGATCCATTTCTTCCCTTCTGGGAGAAAGAGCGACTACTCGCCCGAATGCTGCCGCGAGATGCACGGCGTGTTGCTAAGGGCGATGTCTTCCTGCCTCATTTTTCAAAAAAAAGATTTGAATGATACATTGGACGTGCACGAGAACAAACTCGTCACGCCCTTTTTAAATACGGGGGGTTCGTGGCAATTTTAAAAATCCACCTGACGGTGGATTTTAATGTTTTGCAAACTCCTTTTCCAAAAATGTATCTAGGACGTTCGGTATATGCCCCATTCCGCGGAACTCTGCTAGAGCTTCTTCCTCCGACCACCCCTGCTCAAAGAACCGCCACCATGCACGAACGAGTCCGGTCCTATCTACCCCCGCTCGGCAGAAGACAAGGACGGGGCCATTTGAGCGCTCGCGCATGAAGCGCAAGACTTGCTCTAACTCTCCCTGAGGAGGAACTCGATGGGCACTCCAGCTAAACATCAGCAATTCCGAGCCGCTTTGTTCAATCAAATCTTCCTTCCATTGAGGAATGTCTCCCCTGAGGCTAATGAAGGTCCGCACGCCCTTCTCTGCTACGAGCCAGCGGATAAACGCTTCATTCGGTTCGCGACTTGTGTAGAGCACCCCCTCCTCAAGCGGGACAAATCGGTGAGACGTTGCCAAGGCATTCTCTTCGTACGGAGCAGTGAGTGTTTTGGTCTTCTCGGGAAGCGCGCAGGCACATAACATTCCCGCGAAGAACACGACGAGTCCGATGGGTATCAGAACCCTGAGCGCCTCCATCACCTTATTCCTTGTTTTGCGAGCTTTCGGCACTCAAATAATTGTAGCACAGCTAACACGGGTGTCTCTATAAAAACTTGCCAATTTACTATAAAGATTGTATTGTAAAAACAGAGCTCGGGAGAGTCTGATGAAGAACACGCTCTTCATGCTTGGTGCCGCTGATCCGGAAATGGACCACATCGCGGCAATCCTCAAGGCCTGCGGCCTCACATTCGCCTTCGCGCGTAATGGGAAAGAGCGGGTTAGCCCACACACGGCATACACAGCCGATCTTCCTGATCTTTCAAATGTAGGGAGGCTCGTATGTGTTGAGTGCCGCCCGATGTTTCTCCAGACTGGCCCTTCTTTGGAGCTAGTCGTCATTGATCATCACCGAGAAGGAGATCCGGGGTACGATCTTGGGGCAACCCAGTATTGGGAAGCATCAAGCTTGGGGCAGTTGATCCAGTTTCTGCAAACAGAAATGCCCGATGTATTTGCTAAGTTTGATTTTGCTTCTGCAGAAGTTAAGCTGCATCACATCGCCGCAGCAGATCATTGTCTCGCAGTAGCCTACAAAGGAAAGTGCCCGGGTATTGATGTAGACCGACTTCACCGCTTGGTGGTTAATAACATCGCCGAAGCAACCGGAATCCGCATTGGTGTTGTTAAACTCCTTATTTGGTCATATGCTCGGATTTTGAAAAAAGCCCGCACCATTTCTATGGGTGACGTACGCGTCTCTGACATGACCTCCGAATACCTCGGAGAAGGTGGGTACACACCAGAATATCTTGCCTTACGCACCGCCGCGATGAGCTCACGACGCATATACCTCTGCAAATACAGGGACGCGCCGAGTGAGTCGCGCGAAAAGATCATGCTGAACGGCGATGCGTCCCCTCGGGTCATCGAGCACTTCATGAAAGTTTGGGCTCCTGCCCATGGACTCGTCGACATCTACGGCGTCCCTAAACGAGGATACGCTGCAGGAAGTTTTCCCTTTCCTTCCTAGTTACCCCGCTTCATAAGCGGGTTTTATTTTGTAAAACGTAACAATCCTTGACTTTTGTAGTATAAATGGCTATGTTTTTAACAGTTTCAGGAAGACGGCACTGTGAGCCCTTCCCCTCGGACGAGGAGAGCCGGACATGCGACGGAACTACGGCGGCGGGAGAGACAGTAGCGGCGGCGGGTGGATTACGATTATTCTTTTCCTCATCGCTGCGGCAATCGGACTTGGACGGGGCGCCTTCGCTGACCAAGGGGTTGCGGTGAGAGCGCTTGAGGCGCAGGGCTTTAGCAACATCGAAATCGTCGACCATGTGTGGTTCGCCATTGGGTTACGCGGATGCGACGGCAATGATGCCGCGCGGTTCACCGCGCGCGCGACGAACCCTACAGGCAGACAGGTGGAGGTCTTCGTCTGCACTGGCCTCTTCTTCAAGGGCGGAACCATTCGCGTCGCGTAATCATTTTTAATCGAGAAATAACAGAGCGTCGGGACAAGATCCCTGCGCTTTTTTGTATGCTATACTCGAGGCAATGCGCATTCTTGCAATCGAGACGTCGTGTGACGAAACGGCAATAAGCATTATAGAAGCGGACGAATTCAAACCCGGTGCCCTCATCCGGGTCCTTTCTAATGTCGTGCTCTCGCAGGTAGCAAAACATGCGGAATATGGCGGTGTCTTCCCCTCCCTCGCCGTGCGTGAGCACAGCAAGAGCTTGGTACCTGTTTTGAAGAAATCTCTAGAAGAGGCTGGTATGCTACATCTGGAGCCGAACGCGCAAAATTCTCCTTCGACTTCGCTCAGGATCCCGAGGAACTCGAGGGATAAATTCGAAATTCTAAATTCCATTTTGGAACGCGAACAAATCTTACGAGAACAGTTTTTGGCCTTTGTCCCGGGAGTGAGGAAGCCCGACATTGATGCCGTTGCAGTAACCTCCGGACCCGGACTTGAGCCGACACTTTGGGTCGGCATCAACTTTGCCAAGGCCCTGGCAACCATTTGGGATCTCCCAATCATCCCCGTTAATCACATGGAAGGACACCTGCTCTCCGCACTTTTAGAAAAAGGGGTGGAGAAGAATTTTGAATTTAGAATTTCGAATTTAGAATTTCCCGCATTGGCCCTACTTATATCGGGTGGACATACCGAGCTCGTCCTCATACACGATTGGCTCAAATACGAAATCGTTGGGCAAACGAAAGATGATGCTGTTGGTGAGGCTTTCGACAAGGCCGCGCGCATGATGGGGCTCCCCTATCCCGGCGGCCCTGCGATCTCGCGGTTAGCCAAAAGCTATACGCCAAAAGCTAAAAGTATTTCTTTGCCTCGACCAATGATTGATTCCGGTGATTTCAACTTCTCTTTTTCTGGGTTGAAGACAGCAGTGCTGTATCGTCTTAAGGAATTTCCAGAGATAACAGAAGAACTGAGGTGCGAAATGTCCCATGAGTTTGAGGAGGCGGCGACTGAAGTGTTGGTCAAGAAGACACTTGCCGCAGCCGAGCACTATGGCACAAAAACCATCCTCGTCGGTGGAGGTGTCTCGGCTAATGACCGAATCAAGGAAGTGCTCATCGAAGAATCGGCGATACAAAACCCTGAAGTACGCGTCCTCTATGCTCCGCGCGAATTGACTGGTGACAACGCCCTCATGATTGCTGTGGCCGCATGGGTCAGGCACTCACTTACGGGAGAAAAAGCAATCCAACCCCTAGACTCCATCAGCGCAAACGGCAACATCCGTCTCTCGTAAGATATTTTATTGACACATTTCTGGGGCGAGAGTACCCTTTTGTAAGAAGCGAGAGGGTCGGGAAGAGAGTATGATTGAAGACACGCTAGGGTCTTTATGGAGACAGGTGCTTGATACGCATGCCGTTGCGGAAAAGCAACGTAAGACACAGGAAAAGGAGATGTCCTTTGAGAACGAGGCAGGGCTAATCATTGATCACATTCCCTTGTTATTTAGAGATGCGGCGAGTAAAGCAAAACAATCAGTGCGGCTTTTCTTCGTTACGTGGGATGACATTACGGGGAACGACCCCGAAAAGGTCGACAAGCTCTGGCAGAAACTCAATGCCGGACACATCCTTACGGCAAATGACCTAACCGGCCGTGCGCGTATTGTTTTTGAATGGTGTGAGAAAGAAGATCTCGAGTGTTTCTTTGCGCCGGAAAAAGTCTGGATGGGTGACATTGAATATCACTTCTGCGTGCGCCCAAAGCAAGTTCGTGGAAAGCAAGCGACCTCCTAAGGTCGCTTTTTTGATAACCCTTATTTTGTTATGATTAGCAATTATGGCGGATTTGCCCGAAAAACTGACGAAGCCCTATCAGCCGAACGAAACCGAAGGGGCTATCTACAAGCGCTGGGAAGAAAGCGGTTTTTTCAACCCTGACAATCTACCAGCACGACACCAAGAACCCTACTCCACCCTGATGCCACCACCCAACGCGAATGGCCGTCTACATGCAGGCCATGGCCTTGATATTGCTCTCAAAGACGCAATCATCCGCTTCCAAAGAATGCGCGGCAAGAAAACGCTCTATCTCCCCGGCTCTGACCATGCCGGTTTTGAAACACAGATGGTATTTGAGAAAAAGCTCGAAAAAGAGGGCCGCTCTCGCCACGACCTTTCGCCACAGCAACTTTACGAAGAGATCATGGCCTTTACGCTTGAAAACAAGGCGTACATGGAAGATGACGTGAGGAAGCTCGGCGCCTCGTGCGACTGGTCACGCAACACGTTCATGCTCGACCCGAAGGTTGTTGCACGCACGCAAGAGACCTTTATCAAAATGTACGAAGATGGCCTCATCTACCGCGGTGAGCGCATCATTCACTGGAACCCAAAGCACCAGACATCGCTCTCTGATGTTGAGACGGAGTTCATAGAACAGGAGGACCCCTTCTACTTCCTCCAATACGGCCCCTTTGTTATTGCGACCGTGCGCCCCGAGACAAAGTTTGGTGACAAATACGTCGTTATGCACCCCAACGACGCACGGTATAAAGAATACAAACACGGGCAAACGTTCGAACTTGAGTGGATCAATGGCCCGATCACCGCGACCGTGATTAAGGATGAATCAATCGATATGGAGTTCGGTTCTGGGGTCATGACCATCACCCCGTGGCACTCCCAGACCGACTTTGATATTGCCGAACGCCATGGACTGGAGAAGGAGCAAATTATCGACTTCAGCGGTAAGCTTCTTCCGAGCGCCGGAGACTTTGCTGGTTTGCATTGGAAAAAAGCACGACCGCTCATTATCGAAAAACTGAAGAGCAAGGGTCTCCTTGTGAAAGTAGACGAGCATTACAAGCACACAGTGCGCATCGACAGCAGGACTAACGTACCCATTGAACCGCAAATCAGAGCGCAGTGGTTTGTAAAGATGAAACCACTCACAGAAATGGTCATCAAGGCGGTAGAAGAAGAAAATAAAATAGCGTTTCTGCCCGATCACCAAAAGAAAGTGCTCCTCCACTGGATGCACAACACTATCGATTGGAACATCTCGCGGCAAATCGTGTGGGGCATTCCCATCCCAGCGTGGTTCCACGCTTCTGTCTGCATTCCTCGCCCTGGGCATGAAGAGGACGTAAGTAAATGCGAGAGTATTGTGGTCTCTATGACAAAACCTGAGTGCGAGTTTTGCGATGCGGAATATGCACCAGACCCCGACACCTTCGACACGTGGTTTTCGTCTGGCCAATGGCCACTTACAACGCTTGGCTATCCTAACGGGGCTGACTTTAAGGCCTTCTACCCAACCGACCTCATGGAAACCGGCTCGGACCTCGTCTTTAAGTGGGTGCCACGCATGATCATGTTTGGCCTCTACTTGGGCAAGGACATCCCCTTCAAGACGGTCTACTTCCACGGTATGGTGACTGACAACAAGGGCAAAAAGATGTCGAAGAGCAAAGGGAATGTCATTAGCCCCGTCGAGATGTCCGAAAAATACGGCGCAGACGCCTTTCGCATGGCTTTAACTGTGGGAAACACCCCGGGTGGCACGGTTGCGCTCTCAGAAGATAAGATACGAGGATATAAACACTTCGCCAACAAAGCATGGAATATTACCCGCTTTGTGTTTTCGAGTGGTCCAGGTTCGTCGGTGTCAAAAGAGGCGATCTCCGCATCCGAAGACGAAAAGCTACTGCAGGAGTTCAACGCAACCGCACAAGAGGTAACGGACAATTTTGAAACGTATCAGCTGCACCTTGCTTCGGAAAAGATTTACCACTATATCTGGCACACATTTGCTGATAAAATAATAGAAGAGAGTAAACCAATACTCTTAGGCGCCGACGTTGGGGCGAAGCGCTCACGTGAAGCCCTCTTGCTCCACCTCTGGGTAGGGTGCCTCAAACTTCTTCACCCTTTCATGCCATTCATAACGGAAGAGATCTGGTCTCTCCTCCCCGAGAAGGAGAGAGACGAGGAACTCCTTATGATATCGAAGTGGCCCGTCTAGGCTACATATTAACGGGATGGATTTTTCTTTAACTACATTCATTTGGGCATTCTTGGGAGGCCTTCTGCCAGCGCTCCTGTGGCTTTGGTTTTGGCTCAAGGAAGACGGATGGCACCCAGAACCGGGGCGGCTCATTTTCTTCGCATTCATCGCTGGTATGATAGCAGTGCCAGTCGCCCTTGTGCTCGAGCAATTTGCTGACAACTACTTCACCCGAGGCTTTTTTCTCCTTCTCTTGTGGGCATCAATCGAAGAACTTGTAAAATACTTCGGCGCCTACTTCATCGCCTTCCGTAAAGCGTGCATCGACAAGAGTCGGTGCCTCGACGAGACGATTGACCCGGTCATCTACATGGTTACTGTCGCGCTTGGTTTCGCGGCGCTCGAAAACACGCTTTTCTTGCTCTCCCCCCTTGCGGCAGGCGAGTCGCTTTCGGGAATCGTGATGGGGAATCTCCGCTTCATTGGGGCAACAGTGCTCCATGTCGTCGCAAGTGCCTCTGTCGGCTTCGCCATAGGCTTTGCGTTCTACAAATCGCCATGGGTGAAGCGCCTATCCCTTCTTTTTGGGTTATGCACAGCTGCCATTTTGCACACAGCCTTTAACTTCTCTATACTTCTTAGTGAGGGTGGTAATCTCTTCCTTATTTTTGCAATCGTGTGGTTCTCTGCACTCGTCGTCGTCTATCTCTTTGAACGAGTGAAGCGGATCAGAAGCCCACGTCTCTAACAGTTATGTTCAAAAACAAACCATCATTTTTCGAAAAGATGTCAGGCCTCCTAAATCCTGATGATGCTCCAAGAGAAGAGGTAGATGTTGAACTCGAAGACGAAGGTACAGAAGAGGCCGACGAGGAGGACGAAGAAGACGACTCCGAGGGCGAGCTTACGGTTGACATGTATCAGACACCGTCCGAGATCATTATCCAGACCATGGCGGCGGGGGTTAGGCCTGACGACTTGGACGTCAATATTACCCGGGACATGGTAACCATCAAAGGAAAGCGCGAGCGCTCACGGAGTGCATCCCGCGATGACTACTTCTTTGAGGAACTTTACTGGGGTTCATTCTCCCGCACCATCGTCCTCCCAGAGGAAATCGAGGTGGAGGAGTCGGAGGCGTCATTCCAAAACGGACTCCTCACTGTACGTCTCCCAAAGATTGATAAGAAGAAGACACAAAAACTTAAAGTGAAGCCGGCGTAAAAGAAATCCCCGCAGATGCGGGGATTTCTTTTATTATGCCTGGGCGGTGTGCATAGGCATTGTGAAAGGGGCCGGGAAAACTGCGGTTTTCCCGTGGAGGAGTTAAGCGATGCGAGTGCACGTAGCATCGCGTTTCTAGAACCGTGGGTTCTGGAAACAAATTTCATGTCCAAGGGACGTGATATTTGTTGTGCCTGGGCGGTGAATCGAACACCGGACGCCTGCCTCTTCAGGGCAGCGCTCTACCACTGAGCTACCCAGGCAAATCTGAACTATTGCTGTATGAATTGATTGAGGTCGGGCAGTTTGTTCCCTATCTCTTGTATACCCCCTACTCCAGACCGAAGCAAGACATAGGCTTCTTGCATTTGCTCTACATAAGGCTGGAGATAGTAAAACGCTCCGACTGATGTACCGATAATGAGGAGCCAATACAAAGACCTGAAGAACTTGGACCACTTCATAGAGCTTCGCATTTTGTGCAACATGGAGTTGTTTTCCTCCACTGTTTTTTGGATCTTTTGCAACAATTTTCGATCTTCAGAATCCATCACAAGAGTATACCATGCAATATTTAAGGGGAAAGGGGGAGCCCCTAAAACGAAGCCCGCGAGCGCATTTGCGCCCGCGGGACCGAAAAAAGTGAACTTATTCTTGCGGCAGGAATCCATGCGTGATGAGGGTCTGTCGATTGGGCTTCTCCCAAACACCCACAGCCCTGTTCCACACACCTTCGCAAGCAGCCATGCGAAGCCTCCCTGCAGGGAACCGCGCGTCTGCGACCACAAGCACTGGGGTTCCATTGGGCTCCTTATCCGGCTCTCCCTCAAATTGGGCCTCTCCGGAGTGTCCTCCAAGATACGCCGCCAGGGCTTGATATTCGGGCACAATTGCCCCAGTTAAGCCCTGAAGAAACTTGGCAACAGAACCTGATGTGACTGAAATGGTTACTAGGCGTGCCTTGTGCTGAGCCATACGCCCTCTCCTCCTGTGTTCGAGAGCTTGCCAAACCTACACAACGAATACCATATCCTATAAAAAGTTTCAAGTGGCACCTACCCCGTACTAAGCCGTCATTACTCCTAGTGTCCCCACGAGGAATCGAACCTCGATCTCAGGCTTCGGAGGCCTACGCTCTATCCGTTGAGCTATGAGGACATTTTTTTAGTACGGGGTCCTAAACTACGGGGGCAAACCTCCTCCTCTACACCATTCCTGTTCAATTCCTGGTGATGGTATCACACTGTGGCGGATCCCCCCACCAGGAATTGAACTTGGATCTCTCCCTTAGGACGGGATTGCTCTATCCGTTGAGCTATGGGGGGTATCCCAAACTCTAACACAAAACAGCACATCCGTCAGCTTACGAATGCGCCGCTTGTTTGCCATCATCTCGAGGCTATTCACTAAATACCGAGAAGTTCTCTTAACTTTGGCTCGTTAAAACCGATGACCATTTGACCATCAATGAAGATAACTGGCACACCACCCTGCCCGCTCTTTGTAAGCATTTCCTGACGCCTTTCCATATCAGTTGCGACATCGTGTTCCGTGTACTCTATGTTGTTCTCCTGGAAAAGTTCCTTGGTCGCAAGACAAAACTTGCATGTCGGGGTCGTGTAAATCTCTACCTTGTGCTGCATAAAAATGTTTATACTTAAGTCTGGTAAAACAACTTTTAGAGTGTTCTACCAGTATATCATAGTTGAGAAATCCACAGGAAACATGTTAGGATTCCCCCAAGGGGCCTATATCAATGAGAGAATTGATATAGGCCCATCGCTCGGAGAAGATATGAGCAAGTTCTCATTTTGAATCCTCACTAGGGCCTATAGTAAAATGGTATTACGCATCCATGGCATGGATGAGGTCGGGGTCCGATTCCCCGTAGGTCCACATTATATCTTTCAACACCATGATTCATAATCATCAAATTGCAACGTGGTCTGGCTTTATCCACATATCTTTTTACCTCCTGACCTAGAGGGCAGGCTTTGATGTTCAAAGCCTCGAAATCTGCCCTGCTGGGGCAGATTTTTGTTCTTTCACAAGGAAACCCAGAGAGGAGAGAGGAATGGAATACCGAGCTGTCGGAAATCGCTGCGCAGTGTCCCTCGATTCGCTACATTTGCCGCTCTCGCGTGAGGAAACTTTGGCCATGCTTACCGATAAAGGTTTTACATTGGTTGAAGTGGATATCGTCGCACTCGCTCGGCAGCGCATCGGAACATCATGCTTTCGTGACTATGCAAAGCCGCGTGATGCTCCATGGTTTGTCGACTGCTCGGGCCTTGTCAGGTGGCTCTATGCCCAGCGCGGTATCTGGCTGCCTCGGCTTGCGATCGAGCAGCGCCGACTTGGTGAGGTCATCGCTCTGGAGGAGATTACCGCCGGAGACGTAGTATTTGTTACAGGATGTGTCAATCTCTATGATACTGACCCCAATGATGGGGTTGGTCATGTCGGTATTGCTACTGGCGAGGGAACGATTGTTAACGCAGCAAACGAAAGAGTCAACGTGGTGGAGACTCCGCTCCGCAAGTTCGTCGGCGGAGCCGAGAAAAGCAGGCTTCGCGGCATACGTCGCTACATCCCAAAGAGTGTAGAGGTACTCACGTTCGAAACTCCCCATGGAGAGGAGGTGGAGATTTCAGCTGACATAAGATGGATTATTCTGCAATCACTATCCAAAAAGCAGCGTAAACACGCGTAAACCCCAAAAGAGCAATCAACATTGATTGCTCTTTTTCTTTTGCCCCGACATTTCTTAAGTGCTACTCTTTTAACAAAGCGGGGCATCTTTCTTGCGGGGATAAATGTTATAATTTGCATCATGACATCGGAATCAGCACCAAAAGGAGAAGAATTTGAAGCCCATCGATCAAGAATTGAAGATCCTCAATTCATTGCGGAGTTTTTCGCTGCTTATGCGAATGCGTTAGAGGAAAAGGTGACGGCATCTGATAGCCGCTTTTCGGACGAAGAGTTGAAAGCTGTTGAGGAGTTCAGCAAAATTAGGAAACTCCCTCACACAAAGTCGTTTTACGAAACGTTGGTGAAGGTTGCTCAAGATTTCCGTTTTACACCAGACGAAATAGACGTATTAGCAGATAGATTTCTTAAAAAATAACCATGAAGTACTCTGATTATCTCTTTAAAAGTTTCGTGCACGGGTCCGGCGTATTTCTCTATGTTTTTGGGGTGGCCTCGTTCCTCTCCAATGCAGAGCGCATTTTTGGGAAGCACGAAGAGGGGTTGTTTGTTCCCATCTTCATGCTCCTCCTCTTTATCATATCGGCGACGATTACGAGCCTCTTGGTCTTCGGGTGGCCAGTGTACCTTTACCTCAACAATCAGAAAAAAGAGGCTATTGTGTTCCTCCTCGCGACACTCGCTTGGCTTGTCGCCTTCCTCCTCTTAACCGCTTTCGTCTTGCTTCTCATCTAGTAAGTAGGTACGAAAAAAAACTCCAATCCGCCAGCTGGCAGATTGGAGTTTTTTTGTGGCCTAACTACAACGCCCTCTGAACTACCTCTGAGAGCGCGGGGTGAACATGGATAGAATCGCGAATAAGAGAAATGTCACCACCCGCCTTCATGGCGACGATAACCTCGTGGATAAGTGTTGAGGCATGGGGCCCCATAATATGGCATCCTAAAATCTTTTCTTTTTCTGGATCAATGATGAACTTTACAAAACCATCTTTTTCCTCAAGAGCCTTACCCATGCCTGTTTTGGCATATTCTTTTTTACGTACTTCGTATTTAATTCCTTTCGCTTTTGCCTCCTCCTCGGTGAGTCCGACTCCTGCAACTTGGGGGTAAGAAAAAATCGCGTGCGGCATGAGCGAATAATCAACGGGGGTCTTCTTTCCACCAGTCAATGCCGCGAGCAGGTGCCGCGCCTCCATGTTGGCTCCATGCTTGAACGGCGCCTTGCCAACAATATCCCCGAGCGCCCAGACATTTGGCACGTTTGTTTCCAGATATTCGTTCACTTTCACAAAGCCGCGCTCGTCTAATTCGATCTTCGTGTTTTCTTTGAGTTTCAGTAGATCACTTGCGGACCGACGCCCTGTAGTGAGGAGTAACGCTTCGGCTTCGAGCGTCTGCTGTTTCCCGTCTTTGCCTTCAACAATCACCTGTTTTAGTCCGTTGCCTTGTGCAACAGAGATAACTTTTGCATTCAAAACAACTCGATGGCTTTCCGAAAAAATACGGGTAAATGCGGCGGAAATATCACTGTCTTCACGACCAATAAGCCGCTCCCCCGCTTCAATAATCGTGACCTCCGTCCCCAGCGCACCGAAAAAGTGCCCCAATTCGGCAGAGATATAGCCACCGCCTATGATAATCATGGACTTCGGCTGCTTTGTAAGTCTTAGCGCTTCATCGCTCGTCAAATATTCAATGCTCTCTATCCCCTGGACCGGAGGAACAAAGGGCCGCGTCCCCGCCGCAATCAAAATGCGCTCGCCCGTAATGGTCTCTTGTCCTGAGGTACTCGAAGGGCCGCCGACATCTAGTGTTTTGTCACTTACAAAATATGCCTCTGTCTCGTAGAGGTCGATTCCGGGGTGTGCGCGGACTCCTCGCTCAAGTTTTGCCGCATCAGCATCCACAAACTCGCTCGCTCGATTTACCACATCAGCAAAACGAATACCTGTGATCTCTGCGTCAATGCCAAACTCTCGTGCTCTACGGATTTCATTTGCAACATCTGCCGCGTGGATGAGGATTTTTGAGGGGATACAGCCACGGTTGAGGCACGTGCCGCCAAGCGGCCCTTTTTCGATGACGGCAACCTTCCAGTTGTTTGCCTCCGCAGTTTTTGCCGCGAGGTTCAATCCGGAACCAGCGCCGACAATGACAAGGTCGTAATGTTTTTGCACCATAGTACCCATTATATCGCAAAAACACTTAAATCTAAAAGGGTTACACCCATTAAAGAACGGTTTGGGACAAACATATGTTCTAATGCGGAGGCCTTCTTGCCTTTTCCCATTTTTGAGCTATACAATGGGTGGAGAATAGCAGATTGCGAGGTAACCCCATGGCTCGCCAGATCAAAAGACGCCCCAAAGGCAGCGATGCCCGTCTGGCGCCCATGGCGCCTCGACGGAAGACACGTGTCGACAATCACATTCTGGACAATGTCCACACGTATCGAGTGGACCTAGACACGTTTACGATCTATCTCGGCAATGAAGAGACGGTGATTCACTCAGACGCCCCGGAAAGCCTCGAGCCTGGCGTTGAACACAACATGGCAGGCCGATTTGAGCGCAATCTCGGCATCTTGAGTAGCATTGATCCGACGCGTCCGATTTTGATCAACCTTGCGAGTTGTGGCGGATTTTGGGAAGAGGGTATGCAAATGTTTAGCGCGCTACTCGCCTCGCCAAACCCCACAACTGTCCTCGCGATGAAAGACGCGAGGTCCATGACTTCGATTATTCCGCTTGCTGCAGACCGCTTCGTACTGCGAGAGCCAACGGGGTACATGTTCCACCATGGTTCATGGGAATTTTCTGGGCTCACCCAAGAAGCAACAACCCAGCTTGTCGAGCTCTTGAAGACCCAGGATATGATGCTGCGACTATATGTTGCGCGACTAAAGGAGCAGGGGCAATTCCAAAAGTCGCCTCCGGAAAAAATCCGAAAGATGCTTGAAGGACTGATGGAGCGCCGCATTGATACGTTCCTTTCCGCCGATGAGGCAAAGAAGTGGGGGTTCGTTGATGACGTGATTGACGGTACCCATACCATTTCACGTGCAATGGAACGGAACGAAGAACGCAGGAAAAGAATGTTCCGGGTCTTGTCAGCACCCGTCGATGTCTCAAAACTTTTGGGGAATCTTGGCCGCCAGTTTAAACCTGAGTAATAATTTCAACACCTTCTTTCGAGGGTGTTTTATTTTCTTAGTGCGGGCACGGGGAATCGAACCCCGATCCGTTGCTTGGGAAGCAACTGTTCTGCCACTAAACTATGCCCGCGCGCACCCATATAATCTCATACTACATTCCAAGGAGGCTTTTCAAGCCCCTAGAGATGTTTGCCCAAAAGCCTCCCTGTGCGTCCTCCTCAACCCCGGCTTGATTTTTATCATTAATGACCACAATCACCCCCTCGCCTTTCTTGACCAAGCCAAAGGTGGTTCGAAACTCTTCCTCAACCCCTTCTACGGTCTTTAGTTGAGCGACATCCTCTCTCACCTGGGTGATGCGCTCCTCAATCCCCGATAGGGCCTCTTTGCTCTGCAGGCGCTCCCTGGCAGCATCTTTGAACTTCCCGTAGACATTCCACACTGCGCTTACACCCATAAGAAGAACGAGTAGGAGAAGGCCAAGAGAAAGACGCGAGTAGAGGAGACGCAAAAAACGCTGTTTCTTTTGGATTGAGCGCATATTGTTAGTATACAATATTTGGTATAAAGTATGAGGTATGCTTTTCGATCAACGAAACAAAAAAATAGTGAAGTGGGTGTGGATCGTACTTGGGATTTTTGTCATCCTCTCGATGATTCTCGCTTACGCACCTGGGCTATTTTACTAAATACACTATCCAAAGGATCATTTTTCTCGTCGGATCATTTTAACGAACACATCCTGCGGGATCTCGACGCTTCCTTTTCCGCGCGCAAGCATCTTTTTCTTGCCCTTCTTCTGTTTCTCCAAAAGCTTCATTTTTCGTGTAATGTCTCCTCCGTACAGATACCCCGTCACGTCCTTGCGCATTGCGGGTAGTGTTTTTGATGAGAGAATGCGCCCCCGCGCGCGCCCTTGGATTTTGACGGGGAAAAGCTGTTTTGGGAGAACATCATAGAGTCGCTCTACGGAATCCTTTGCCTCATCGTAGGCACGGGCGAGCGAGACGACTTGTGAAAACGCGGTGACGGACTCATCAGCAACAAGAATATCGAGGCGCGCTACTTCAGCCTCACGCATATCGAGGGGTTCGTACGAAAGCGAAGCAAATCCCGATGAAGCACTTTTCAGCTCATCGAAAAACCCGCGCATAAGCTCACGAAGTGGCATTTCGACCAACAAGGAGACACGCCCGCCACTCCAGTTTTCTGACGCCCCAGCCACGCCTTCGTGTGTGTAGCAAAGTTTGATGACATCCCCCAAGCGCGCTTCAGGCGTAATAATCGTAAGACGAACCCAAGGTTCATATACCTTTTCATATGTTCCATGATCTGGAAACTGTGTCGGTGAGTAGATTTTCTCACGTTTACCTTTTTTTTCTACTTCGTACACAATGGACGGAGAGGTTACGACTAACTTAAGACCAAACTCGCGACGTAACCGTTCAATTACTATTTCCAAGTGAAGCATCCCAAGGAACCCACACCGGAACCCTCGCCCAAGTGTTGGAGACATTTCTCCTTCAAAGGAAAGAGCTGCGTCCGATAATTTGAGCCGCTCTAAGGCACTTTTCAGTTCATAGAAGTCACTTTGGCTTTCTGGGTACAGCGAGATCCATACCATACTTTGGGGCTCTCGATATCCAGGGAGCGTTTCGCTCGGGCTCTTGGCACTGGTAAGGGTGTCTCCAATAATCGCTTTACCCGCCTCCTTAACACCAGAGACAACATACCCAATTTCACCTGCACCAAGCTCCTCCACGGGTCGCTGAGTCGGTGCAAATTGTCCAACTTCAAGTGACTTAAACTGTTCTCCTCGTATTTTAAGTGAAAGTTCATCAGCCTTTTTCACCACACCTCCAAAGACACGCACATACATAACAATGCCGCGATGCTCCGAAAAAGCATAATCAAAGACAAGCGCCTGAAGTGACTTTCCTGAAGCGCTTGTAGGGGCTGGGATACGCTCAATAATTGCCTTGAGTAGCTCGGGGACTCCTTCTCCTGTCTTGCCCGACACACCCACAACAGTTTCCGGGGGTACGTCGAGTAAAGACGCGAGCTCTTCCCTCACTTCCTCAATACGCGCGAGCGGGGAGTCAATCTTTGAGACAACGGGGATCAGTACGAGTTCTTGAGCACGCGCCATCTCAAAAACCGAGAGTGTCTGCGCCTGTACGCCCTGGGTAGCATCCACGAGCAAAATCGCCCCTTCGACAGCCTTTAGCGACCGGGAAACTTCGTAAGAAAAGTCGATGTGGCCTGGGGTGTCAATCAAGTTCAACTTATAGTCGGTACCCCCTAGATTGTGGCGCATCGTGACGGGTGTCATCTTAATCGTGATCCCCTTCTCCCTTTCGAGCTCCATATCATCCAAAACCTGCTCACGCATTTTGCGCTTTTCGATAGTCCCTGTTACCTCAAGCATCCGGTCAGCTAAAGTAGACTTCCCGTGATCGATATGCGCGATAATGCTAAAGTTTCGAATAAGCTTCGTATCCATTGATTCAACAATACCTGAAAATGCCCTTTTCTCCAAAACAATGAACCCACGGTTCTAGAATCGCGATGCTCCGCCCCGCTTGCATCACTTAACTCCTCCACGGGGAACCCTACTGGTTCCCCGACCCCTTCCTGTATTCCCGCATTCTCCCACAGATGTAGTCCGTGGGAGAATGCGGGAAATTGACAGGCGCGTGAAGAATGGCTATTGTCTGTGTAGCAATTCTTTGGGGTGTGTGATGCTCATCACTGTGAGGTCGCGATGTCATTCTTCGAGTATTTGGTTGGGGACGTGATGGGAAATTCCCCTCCCACGTAACCGCGCATCATAAACTATGGTTGTTGTGGCTTAAGAATTTTTGGATCCACAACCGCTAATCGCCTGTCTCGCTCTACGCGAGGCAGGCTTTTGTTTTCTAAACGCCAACAACTTACAGTTCCCCCTGGTCTGGTGCAATGGGTTTCCCTCGCCAGAACTTCCCGTGGAGAGCCTTGCCAATTTCTTTGACCTCCTGGTTACCAAGAAGAAGCAATAAAAGAATCCCGGCCAAGATACCGATGAGACCCGAGAGGAATCCTTGAGAGAAGATGCCAAAGAGTGTGTTTAGATCAAAGACGTCATCGAATACGCGAAGAGACTCGAACGAAACAAACCCCATCGCAACCGCACCGTAGAAACTGTGCCGCAGTGTGAGCCACACCTCTTTAAACGGCGCATCAAAGTCGCGCGAGAAGAAGATCCACAATGCGACGAGGTTTAGTATCTGACCTATCGAAAACGCAAGTGGGAGCATGAGAATGGAGGTGCCCTCAAGACCCTCGACGCGCAGGACCGTCTCAATGAAATACTTGAATGTCTCTGATGAGGAGAAGAGCGAGAAGAGGAAAGATCCCAGGAGGACGGTGCCGACCGCCGAAATCACGTTCACAAAAAGCGGCTTCTTGGTGTAGCCGGCCGCATAATACCCACGGACAAAAAGGAGGAGTAAGCTTTGGGCGGCAACGGACAACGCAAACAGCGCTAGTGCCGCGGCTGTAAGTCGTGTCTCCGCCCATCCAAACTCTCCTGTGCCGAAAATGGTTCGAACAATCTGTGCACGCAGGACAATAAAAAGCACGGTTATCGGGATTGACCAAAAGATAATGTGCCGAGCTGCGGTCAAAATCTGGGACACAAACGCCGTACGCTTCCCGTTTGAAAGCAGATACGCAAGGGTGGGAAATGCGGCAACCGAATAACTAATTCCGATAACCGAGAGCGGGACAGATTGGAGATTGTAGGAGAGATTGAAGACGGCGATTGAACCTTCCGCGACAAGAGAGGCCATCGCGATAAAAATTAGGATCACAAGATGATTTGCCGACAGAGTAATCGTCCTCGGCAAGGAAAGCGCGAGTACACGCTCGAGCTCAGCAAACCGCAATCCAAATGAGAATCTGGGGAGAAAGCCATTCCGCGCGAGCACTGGCAATTGAATAGCGAAGTGGAGAAGAGAGCCCAAAACAACCCCGTACGCAAGCCCCGGCATTCCAAAGGTCGGGTAGAGGAAGAGAATGCCGAGAATGATACCGAGATTATACACAACCGGCGTCAGGGCGTAGATAAAAAACCTCCGAAGCGCCTGCGTCACACTCGCGAAAAGGCCAGAAAGGCCGAGAAGTATCGGGGAAAGAAGCATGATGCGCGAAAGCAGTATCATTGTCTCTTCTGATGCCGGGTCAAAACCAGGGACAACGAGGGGCGCGAGTCTCGGCATGGCGACAAAGAGGATTGCCGAGACGACAGTGATGGCTAGGAAGAAAACCGTAAATATGGAGTTGAAGAAACGCTCCGCGTCTTCCTTGTCTCCAAGCCTCTCTACGAAAAACGGAATCAAGACGGCAGAAGCGACGAGAGACGCGAGTGAAATAAAAACAAAATCAGGCACACGAAACGCCGCATAGTAAATATCGAGCTCGAGACCTGCCCCAAAGTTCCCCGCGAGGAGGCGGTCACGCACCAAAGCAAGCAACTTTGAGAAGAGTGCAAACCCACCAAGGAGAAAAGCGGCCTCAAGAAGACCGCTTGTCTCTCCATATAAGAGATCTTTTAACTTCGTGACCATTAGAGAGGGACTTAGAGTGCTGCCCTACCCGATTATGTGGGTAGGGCAGGCACACTCTAGCAATAATCCATTACTTATTCTTCTATAGGCGGTTCGTCAAGTTCGGCTGGCGATGCGGTTTTGCGTTCAGCAAAGGGGGCTCGCCCGTCTTTTAGGTTCTCGAGGATGTTCTTGATGTCCTCGTTATCGGGGTTTGTTTTTGTAAGCCCATCAAATATCGCAATTGCCCGCTCGCTCTCCCCTATCATGTCGAGTGAGAGACCGAGATAATACTGCGCATTGGCGTAATCGGGGAGAAGCGTTACTGCACGCTCAAATGCCGATGCCGCGCCGCGGTAGTCCTTGTTTGCATAGCGCAAGAGACCAAGACGGAAGAAAACCCCGGGATTATTCGCATCGATGATAGACGCCTGCTCCACCGAGCGAATAGCATCTTTGACGTTCCCCTCGTCAATCTGCATCTGCGCCAAGAGGAATATCGCATCTGTGTAGTTGTTTTTGAGAACAAGCGATTGCTGGATGAGCTCGCGAGCTTTGTCGTTATCACCGCGGCCTGCCTCCAGGCGCGCCTCCTCGAGGAAAAGCTCGGGACTCTTGGGGTTATAGAGGCGCGACTGCTCCAGGCCCGCTTTTGCATTCTCATACGCCCCTGTCACATTGAGTGGGACAACGGCCGTGTACACCCTTGAGAGAGTAAGCCAGTTTCGATAATTTGTCGTATCGTATCGCACGGCGTTCTGTGCGGCGTCTATCGTGCTCCCTAGAATATTCTGGAACTCCGCGCGAGCGTTGTCTGGTGACAAGTCTTGCCTTCCCAAGAGCGTAGATAGCCGTCCTATTCGTATTTCAGAAAGCGAGCGGTATACGACATCTGAATCCTGGAGTGCGCCTGCACGCACAAGCGCTGCGTCTGCTTTATCAAGATTGCCCTCGGCCGCCGCAACACTGCCTTGGTGGTATGAGAGGAGCGAAAGCCCACGTTTCCCGAAATCGTACATTCCTCCAGCAGTAACGACGAGAAGCGCCACAAGAGCAAGAACAGAGAAGAAGCCGGTTCGCGGATCGCGAATGTAAGAAAATTCAATACTCGGAATCTCTTTTTTTTGCGCGAGAAGTGCGATAAAAATCCCAGTAAAGAAGAAGGCGAACGCGACAATGGTGACCCCTGGAGTGTAGAAAATTGCTGTGAGCCACAGATACAGTGCCGCAACAAACGATGAGAGGACGAGGTAGTTCGTGCGCGTGTCACTAAAGGCAAAGAGTGAGCGAGCGGCACTATACAAGAAGGTGCCGAAGAACACAAGCCAAGCAAGCAAGCCCAAAAGGCCGGCGGTCACCGCGTAGGTGGGGATGAGACCGACCCCGTGGCGAAAATCGGTATTCCAGAGTTGTGTTGCATTGATTGCGTCGGGCTTGTGAAGAAGCCAGGAAATATTGAAGCGGTTCGGACCATTCCCGACAAGGGGTTGCTCCTTCCATGTTTGCTTAATAATGTCGACTGTTGCAGACCAGGAGGGGCGTACTTCCACAACAGAAGGGAGCGGTACGTACTGCCGAATGGCGTTTCCAATGGCGCTTCCGGCCATCAAAAAGACCGAAGCAATGAGAAGTACCACGAGTGCAGTGACTGGAAATGCGTATACCTTTTTCCTTTGTGTCTCAACAAAACGCGTGACAGACAGGTGATACACGACCATAACAAGCGCGGTTCCCCCAAGAAGTATCCAGGAAACAGAGAAGTTGATGGTAGCAAGAACAATAAGTGCCGCCCCAAGCAGAGTGTAGGCAAAAATCCGCATGCGACCCTGGGGATAGGAAAGCTCAATAATCATGAGCGTTAAAAGAGCTACAAGACCCGCAAAGATTCCAAAGTCATTCCACTTCCCTAAGAGACTCATCGATTCTGACGTGAAAATTCCAAAATCTAGAAAATCAACTCCGACCACTAACCGCAAGGCATGATAGACAAAGGCAACGAGAAATGAGAGGAAAAGCGCGAAGTAGGAAAGAGAAACCCAGTAGGCATTGCGGAATAGGGCGGAAACAAGAACAAGAAGCACGAAGAGAAAGGCAAAGGAGAGTGCCGTGCCAAATTCATACGCAACCCCGCCAAGAGAGACACTCATGACCGGAGAAAAGAGGGCCGCCAAAATGAAGACGACGACTATTGCGAAAGCGGCGAGAAGTATTGGGCTCTTAGGGATACTGATCGCTCCTTCCTTGAGCCGCGCCACAACCCAAAGCACGAGGGTGGCTAGAGCGATTGCCGCGATAAAAAGCATCTTTCCCCACTCGAGCGGGATACTTTCAAAAGGTACGAAAAGAAGGGGGGTAAGAAAGAACCCAGCAACGATGACCCATGCGATAAGAGCATCGATGGACGTACCGGCATCTTGCTTACTCCGCTCACCAGAAATATCGGCTACAAAATTTTTAAGAATTTCCATAATAAGTCCCGCAATGAGTTGTGTGTTAACGCGGGAGGGTATGCACGTAATTATCCAATAAAAAACCTTTGATCTAACACATCGCCTTACGTTACAGCGAAGCTAACATAGATCAATGACACGTATGCTAATTATACCGCTACACGCACACGACACAAGAGACAGCCCTGGTAAACAGAAAATCCCCCCGATTTCTCGGGGGGATTTTCATGTATGTTCCCCTGTATCTATAAGCCGAATTCTGTATCCCGACATGACATCGGGACGGCAGCTATTTATCTAGGATCCTGATTGCTCAAGACCTCAAGCGGCACTGTCACTTCTGCCAGTTGGTAGAAGTGACCACGGCCTTGCACGCAGATAGGAATTTGGCCGTTTCACCCCCGCCTTTCGGCGGGATTACTCCCTAAGGAGCCCTCGGCCTCTCGGCCTTGGCGTCACTGCTCGCATCCCTTGGATTACTCCAGACGGGTGTTACCCGCTACCGTCCTCCCCGACTTACGTCGGGGGCGTGTTCGGACTTTCCTCACTCCGATTTACATCGGAGCGCAACTACCCAATACAGGGGATACTTACATTATACTATACAAAATAGAAAAAGCAAGCCAAAAAACGTATTAGTTGGGGATCGTAACCTTATCCCCCTCTTTGAGATGCAAGACGTCTGCGGCACCAGCAGAAAGCTCAAGCACATATCGTGCTTCCCGCTTTGGATGAAACACGGTTGGGTATGAGTCCGGGGAGACATCTCGCGCAGAATCAACAACAACGAGGTCCTTATCTAGCCAGAGAATATCGATTGGAAAATGCATATCCTTCATCCATATCCCGTGAAGGCCACTTTCGGGAAACATGAAGAGCATTGCCCGATCCTTTGGGAGAGAAGCACGACGGGAGAGCCCGCATGCGCGCTCTTCCGCCGTACCCGCTATTTCTACATCAAAGAATGCCCCTCCCAGACTTAACGACGCAAATGTCGGAAGTGTCGCACCACATGTATTAGCATCAAAAAAGACATGCCGGGCAAATACTACTGCTAAGACAAGAAAAATGAGAACGCCTAAATATTTACTCACAATGGAAAGCTTAGAAACTAGAACTTTCACGAAATGTCCCGGTGCGTTTCGTACAAAAATGCGGCCTCTCCATGGCGCCCCCTCATCGCTCGTGCTGTTTCGTTAAAAATCTCGTCCGAGGTGACAGAACCCTTGTCGTCAATAAAGGTATCGACCTCTTGCATTACCTCCCCACAAATGCGCTCCGCGTCTTCTTTGTGACATGCCGCAGAAACACATGCCGCGTAACATGAGGCATATACTTTGTGGTTATCGTAAGCTTCCTCGTGTCCGTGTCGTTTAACAATGTGTGTGTGGTCCATACATACTATTTTACCCAAAATTAATCGACCCGTTTGCAATTAAAATCAAGAGCCAACCCAAGGCAACCAGGAGAAGTCCTATAAGGAGGCGCACGTAACCGCGCGCGCCTTGTTTCCATGCCTTGAGTCGCTGAACTTGCATCCCCCCAGCAACAAGAAGGAGGAGGATAATGAGTGGCGCGACGAAGATGATGTTGTACAGCACGAGCATCATGAACGCAGTGAAATCAAAGTACTGCGCAAGAAGTGTGATAATCGCGAGATACGGCGCCCCGGTACAAGGTAGCTCAACCGCCGAGACAAAGGCGCCGAGAAAAATGACTCCTGGGATCGTGGCGCGTTCCGAGTAGACGTGGATTTTTTTCGCAAAAGCCACGGGGATAGCGAGCGAAAACCACCGCCCATACCAAAAGTAATCTTTAACCTCAAGAAGTCCGGCAAGAATGATGAAGGCGCCTACGACAATCGAAATATAGAGTGTCAGCACCAACGGAACTTTGGTGAAGAAGTAGGCGAGACCAAGTCCGGCGAGAAGGTAGACAACAAAGATGGAGAGTATATAGAGACAACCTAACCACAAAAGCCGCCCCTTCGATCCTCCCGAGGCAAGAATGACGCTCACCATCAGGATTAAGACACCGATAGCGCACGGGTTAATGGAGTCAATGGCCGCCGTTGTAATGACCGTTAAGAGGGTTGGTAGTTGTGCTTCAAGCATATGCGTACTTAATTGCGGATATCATCACCTAGATCCGGCCAGAGAATGATGAGGTCTCCCCTGTTTTCTGCCGCTTCATATTGCTCACATGTGCGAAAGGTCTTCTCTTTTTCAGGAACAAACTCAAAGACGACACAGTCGCCGGGCGGAACTATCGCTTCGGGAGTCATGACATAATCCGGGAAATCGCTTCCCAGCTTTTGTACGCTGGCCACCCACGGCTTTTTGCTCACATCCGTGCTCCACAAAAATGCCTGGAGTGTTCCCGGTCTTCCACCTGGACACATCCTCCCGTTCTCCATTACCACTAGACCGTTGTTCGTCGGAACAACGAGCCGTTCGTTTGTGAGCTCGCCCCCGATTACGTTAAAAAAGTTACCGAGCGATGCTTCCGTAAAGGCACTAATAATGCCTTCGATATGAATACGAAGATCGCCGTGTTCGTGAACCTCGGATGTACCAATACGATTAGAAAGCCCCGATGGATCGAGTGAATCAATTTCTTCGTCGCAATTAAAAACTCTGAAATCTGCGTGCCAATGTACGGGGCCTCCCGTTGGGGACAGGCGCACATCATCTAATGTTCGGTCAACCAGGACCCATGTACTGAGTATTGTAATAGCAGAGAGTAGGAAGAAGAGAAAAGCTTTTGCGAACTCACTTTGCGGCTTCTTCACAGTGACAGCGAGTGCGATGAGGAGCAGTAGGCCGAAAGCAACACCGGTAAGCACTAGTTGGCTCGCGCCAGAAAGTGCGCCGATGACTGCGCCAAACTGTGCCAAGTCTATCGGACTATGCTCGTGCCCATCATGAGCACGGGCGATAGATGGCAAAAAAACCGCAAGTAAAAAGACGATGCGTTGAAACATATTTTTCTGCACATGCGCCCTGCCGTGCCGAAGGCACAGCAGGTTCGATGTGAAGAAAAATGGTTAGCAAAACTCACACACGTTTTTGTCCTCGCTCTTGTGTTCGTGTTGCCCCGAAGCCTTCGCGCTTTCCGCGCCCCCCATGCTTGTATCAACCCTATTCATGTCGGGATTCACTTGCGGCTCCTTCGGCATTTGACCGTCATCCTTCTTCCCCATACCAAACATTTTTTTAAGAAAATCCATAGATGTAAGCAAAAAACTAACTGGTAATACAACAGTTGTCACTATTGTATCACAAGACGCGCAAGTACCCAGAATCTCTTTCACGAAGTGTGGATAAATTACCCGGAGGTTCAACCTTTTTGTGATTTATCAACAACGTAGTGAACAATATCGAAAGCCCTCGAAGTGCTTGTTGACAAACATTGGCGGTGTTATAAAATACGCAAGGCACTAAACCACGGAGGTTGCCAATGGCACCCGAAAAAACACAGATTCGTTGGGGAAGAGCCGTACTCACTGTTGTTGGGTTCATTGCCGCACTTGCCTTCGTAGGAGCAATCATCTTCCGCATTGGCTGGGTTAACTTCGTCGACAATTACGAGCTCGGCTACAAGTACGATGCCCGCACCGGTGAGATTTCGCGCATTGAACGAAATGGGTATGTCATCAACCCACCATTTCTCGTAATTGTGGGGACCATTGACCTTCGTCCTATGCAGGTGTGCATCAACGCAAATGCTCGAGTTCTGAACTGCAAGTTGGTGAAGTTCAACCCTGAAGGGCTCGATCTCTTTCTCTCTTGGCATGGCCGTGATTACAGGTCTGGCGCCACTGTTCCGACAGGAACTGGGGCTACAGCATTGGGTGAGATTCTGAAGAGCTACGCATTCGATGGAAGTAGCAAAACCTACCCATTCCTCACCGTCCTTCGAGAGCTTAAGGCTGAAGACGTAGCGCCGTGATAAGGTTTTCGGCAAGTGTTGTCGCGGTAGTCGCCTCTTTGCTTTTTGGTTTTTACCTTGCTTTCCTGAATCACCTCGACCCCCACCAGGTGGGTATCACGTGGAATGTGGTCGACGGTACAGTAGCGATGCAAGAGAGGTCGGGGTGGCACATCACTCCCCCGTGGGTTTTCGTCTCTAGGATCGATACGCGGCCCACGCGAGTGTGCATTACTTCCTCCGGCGTCGCTGTCTTCAACTGCAAGTTGGTTCGTTTCGAGCCAAAGGCATTCCGCGAGTT